>NZ_CP024190.1:6146009-6453310 GCF_003391395.1 Mycobacterium marinum | reverse complement strand
GCAGTGGAATTATGGGCCACACTATCCACACCGTTATGCACAGGTGTGGAAAGGACGACCAATGGCGGGCCACAGCCTATCGGCAACGGCTCGCGATCTCCGCGCTGCGTACAACCAAGCGGTTGTCTGGGCAGCTAGTTGATCCGCCATCCTCGCTTCATTGTCGGCCGCCGTTTCAATCCGAAAACAGCACTGCCCGAAGCTAACAGTTTTCGGTGCGGCTGCCAACAGTTCTCTGGTATTCGGTTGAGGGTTGGCTGTGAGGGTGGTTTTGTGACCCAGATTTGGCGGTCGACTCGGTTCAGGGTGGGTCTATTGAGGCTGGCGAGGTTTGACCAGGAGAAGGCTCGTCAGTACCCTCAAACAGTCGCCCGAAAGTAGGCGATGCGGCTGCGACCTGAATCTTGTATTGAGGGACCGCGCCGGCCAGTAGCGAGACCACCTCCGGCCGACAGTGAGGATGTTGGCGGCCGGTTGGTTATGCCAGAGACACCGAGGAGAATGTCGTGGCCAAGGGCAAGCGGACCTTCCAGCCGAACAACCGGCGTCGAGCCCGCGTTCACGGCTTCCGTCTGCGGATGCGGACCCGCGCTGGGCGGGCCATTGTTACTGGTCGGCGCCGTAAGGGCCGCCGTGCATTAACTGCCTGATCGCAGCGCCGGGTTTCCCAGCGGTGCTGTCCGCACGCAACCGCATGAGGCGGTCGACTGAGTTTGACGCGACGGTCAGACAAGGGGTGCGCACCGTGCAGCCCGACGTCATCGTTCACGTCCGTCGGGCCAAGGAATGCGCTGCAGACAGCAGCCCCCGGGTTGGGCTGATCATCGCCAAGTCCGTGGGTACAGCAGTGGAACGTCACCGAGTTGCGCGTCGACTGCGACATGTCGCCCGTCCGATGCTGATGAACCTTCACCCGTGCGATCGAGTTGTGATTCGTGCGTTGCCGAGCAGCCGCCACGTGTCCTCGGCATGGCTGGAGCAGCAACTGCGTACCGGATTGCGACGGGCGTTCGAATCGGCGGGTGCCGACCGGTGACCTCGTCGGCATCGAGTGGCCCAGGCATGGTCAGAACCAGCGGCCGGTTGGCAGCGCGCGGACTCATTTATGTGATCGAGCTTTATCGGCACATGGTCTCGCCGTTGCGGCCGGCCTCGTGTCGTTTTATCCCAACCTGCAGTCAGTACGCGGTGGATGCGCTTTCCGAGTACGGACTGATTCGGGGCAGTTGGCTGACGGTCGCCCGACTCGCAAAGTGTGGGCCGTGGCACCAAGGGGGTTGGGATCCGATACCGGAGCGCCAGGGTTGCCGGGCCGACGAGGCTGGGTGCAGTCCCGCGGTGAAGCAAGGGGAGAGTGAGTTTTTTGTTTGATTTTTTCAGCCTCGACTTCGTCTACTACCCGGTGTCGTGGATCATGTGGGTTTGGTACAAGCTGTTCGCCTTGGTGCTAGGCCCCTCGAACTTCTTCGCCTGGGCGCTGTCGGTGATGTTCTTGGTCTTCACATTGCGCGCCCTGCTGTACAAGCCGTTCGTGCGCCAGATCCGGACCACGCGGCAAATGCAGGAGCTGCAGCCACAGATCAAGGCCTTGCAGAAGAAGTACGGCAAGGATCGCCAGCGCATGGCGCTCGAGATGCAGAAGCTGCAACGGGAGCACGGGTTCAACCCGATCCTGGGCTGTCTGCCGATGCTTGCGCAGATTCCGGTGTTCTTGGGGCTTTACCACGTGTTGCGTTCGTTCAATCGGACAACGGGTGGGTTCGGTCAGCCGCACTTGTCAGTGGTGGAGAACCGGCTCACCGGAAACTATGTCTTCACCCCGACCGATGTGGGCCACTTCCTGGACGCAAACCTGTTCGGTGCGCCGATCGGTGCCTCGATGACGCAGCGGGGCGGGCTGGACGCGTTCGTCGATTTCAGTCGGCCCGCGGTGATCGCGGTGGGTGTTCCGGTGATGGTTCTGGCCGGTGTCGCGACCTACTTCAACAGTCGGGCGTCGGTCGCGCGGCAGAGTGCCGAGGCCGCGGCCAACCCGCAGACCGCGATGATGAACAAACTGGCTCTCTACGTCTTTCCGCTGGGCGTGGTTGTCGGTGGGCCGTTTCTTCCGCTGGCCATCATCTTGTACTGGTTCTCGAACAACATCTGGACGTTCGGTCAACAGCACTACGTCTTCAGCATGATCGAGAAAGAGGAAGAGGCCAAGAAGCAGGAGGCGTTGGAGCGGCGGGCGGCCAACGCTCCCGCGCCGGGAGCCAAGCCGAAGCGCACACCCAAAGCGGTGGCGGGCAGCAATGGATCGCCAGCGGAGTCAGAGGACGTCTCGGACACCGACGCGACCGAGGCTTCGGGCGAGGAAGCGCCGTCCGGCGACACCAAGCAGGACAAGCCGAACTCGACCGCGCGCAACAGCTCGCCAACTAATCGAACGCCGCGCCCGGGTGCGCGTCCCAAAAAACGTAAACGGTAACCGTAGGCGCGTCAGCGCCGTCGGCTCAGCCGGAGCACCGGTGCTGAGCCACTAGAGAAAAGACCCCGCGAATTTTCGCGACCACCAACCCGTGACTGAGGGGAGATAGGGCTATGACCGAGGCTGACATCACCGAACTGGAAAGTGACGTGGCGGAGAAGACACCGCCGGCCGATGGCGCCGCCGAGGGTGACGACCTCGAGGAGCGTTTGGTCGCCGAGGGCGAGATCGCCGGTGACTACTTGGAAGAGTTGTTGGACCTGCTCGACTTCGATGGGGACATCGATCTGGACGTCGAGGGCAGCCGTGCGGTGGTGAGCATCGACGGTGGCAACGACCTGAACAAGTTGGTAGGCCGTGGGGGAGAGGTCCTGGATGCGCTCCAAGAACTCACCCGGCTGGCGGTGCACCAGAAGACGGGTGTGCGCAGCCGCCTGATGCTCGACATCGCCAGCTGGCGGCGCAAGCGTCGCGAGGAGTTGGCGGCGCTGGGCGACAAGGTGGCGCGTCGGGTGGCCGACAGCGGTGAACGCGAGGAGCTGTCGCCGATGACCCCGTTCGAGCGCAAGATCGTGCACGACGCGGTGGCGGCGGTGCCGGGCGTGCACAGCGAAAGTGAAGGCGTCGAGCCGGCACGGCGCGTCGTCGTTCTGCGCGACTGATCCGTGAGCGGATCGGGACCCTGCCGTAATGGGTGCCGATCGAGTTACAGCGATGTAGTTATTGCGGTTGCGGTCTGTTGGGTGCAAGAAGAGCGGAGAATGTTTCACGTGAAACATGGCCCGACTCACGAGCCGGCCGAGAGTTCGGTGCGATGACACAGCCCCTCGATGATGCCGCGTCGGCGATCTTCGGCCCGCGCCTCGAGCTCGCCCAACGTTATGCCGATTGGCTGGCCACCGCCGGGGTCGAGCGGGGATTGCTCGGACCGCGTGAGGTGGACCGGCTCTGGGAACGTCACGTCTTGAACTCAGCGGTGATCGGTGAACTTCTCGATGACGGTGAACGCGTCGTAGACATCGGAAGCGGGGCGGGTCTGCCGGGCCTACCGTTGGCGATAGCCCGCCCCGACCTCCAGGTCGTCTTGCTGGAGCCAATGCTGCGGCGCGTCGAATTTCTGCAGGAGGTCGTCACAGATCTCGGCCTGGCCGTGGAAGTCGTGCGAGGCCGCGCGGAGGAACGGTCGGTGCGAGAGCGCCTCGGCGGCAGTGATGCCGCGGTTTCGAGAGCGGTGGCCGCGTTGGACAAACTGACGAAGTGGAGTATGCCGTTGTTGAAGCGGGAGGGGCGAATGCTGGCGATCAAAGGGGAGCGAGCTCCCGATGAAGTGCGCGAGCACCGGCGTGTAATGGAGTCGTTGGGTGCCGCGGATGTCAGGGTAGTGCCATGTGGCGCGAACTACTTGCAACCGCCCGCAACCGTGGTGGTAGCCCGACGCGGGGACACGCGTGGGCCCAATCGACGGGTCTCTCCGCGGCGAACGGGGGGAGCACCGGCATGAGGCTGTTACGAATTCCGGTACCCGGTGCGGGAGCGTCCGCGGCGGCGAAGGATGATGCCGAATCCGGCGGTGCCGCCGGGGTGGACAAGGGATCGGACGCCGCTGCCGGGACACCGGCTGGTGTCGCCACCGGCGAGGCCGATGCGCCGGAGGCGGTGGAGGCGACCGGGCCGGACGCGGACGGGGTAGCGTCCGCGGCGGAATCGGCGGACAATCCGACGGTGAATGTTTCACGTGAAACATCGAGTGAGTTCGATACCCCAATCGGCGCTGCCGCCGAGCGAGCGATGCGGGTCTTGCATACGACCCATGACCCCCTGAAACCGCCGCATCAACGCCGGGTCTTCACCATCGCCAACCAGAAGGGGGGCGTCGGCAAGACCACCACCGCCGTCAACCTCGCGGCGGCCCTGGCGATCCAAGGACTCAAGACACTGGTTATCGATCTCGACCCGCAGGGCAACGCGAGCACCGCACTCGGGATCACCGATCGTCAGTCGGGCACCCCATCGTCATACGAGGTGCTGATTGGCGAAGTCTCATTACGCGAGGCGCTACGGCGTAGCCCACACAGCGACCGACTCTTCTGTGTACCGGCCACCATCGATCTGGCCGGCGCGGAGATCGAGTTGGTGAGCATGGTCGCGCGCGAGAATCGCTTGCGCAACGCTCTGGCCGAGCTCGACCAATTCGACTTCGACTACGTTTTTGTGGACTGCCCGCCATCGTTGGGCCTGCTGACAATCAACGCGCTTGTGGCGGCCCCGGAAGTCCTGATCCCGATCCAGTGCGAGTACTACGCACTGGAAGGCGTCTCGCAGCTGATGCGCAACATCGAGATGGTGAAAGCTCACCTCAATCCGGACCTGGAAGTCACCACCGTCATTTTGACAATGTATGACGGGCGGACGAAACTGGCCGACCAGGTGGCCGAAGAAGTCCGCAGCTACTTCGGTGACAAGGTCCTTCGCACCGTCATACCGCGCAGCGTCAAAGTCTCCGAAGCTCCGGGCTACAGCATGACGATCATCGATTACGACCCCGGCTCGCGCGGGGCGATGAGTTACCTCGATGCCAGCCGCGAACTCGCTCAGCGTGATCGACCACAGACCGGGAAGGAACGGGCATGACGCAGCCTTCGCGCAGAAAGGGCGGCCTCGGCCGGGGACTGGCCTCGCTGATACCCACCGGCCCGGCCGAAGGCGAATCCGGCGCGCAAGGCTTTGGACCCCGGATGGGTTCGGCCGCCGCCGACGTCGTCATCGGTGGCCCCGTCGCGGATGCCGCGGCGATGGGCGCGGTGTACCGAGAGATTGCGCCGGGGGATATCGAGGCGAACCCCCGTCAGCCGCGGCAGGTCTTTGATGAAGAAGCGCTCTCGGAATTGGTGCATTCCATCCGCGAGTTCGGCCTCTTACAGCCGATCGTGGTGCGCACGGTTGACGGAGCGCAAAGCGGTGCGCCCTACCAGATCGTCATGGGGGAGCGGAGGTGGCGAGCGGCTCAAGAGGCGGGGCTGGCCACCATCCCGGCCATCGTGCGGGAAACCGGCGATGACAACCTGCTGCGCGATGCTCTGCTGGAAAACATCCACCGGGTACAGCTGAATCCCTTGGAAGAAGCCGCCGCATATCAACAACTTCTCGATGAGTTTGGCGTTACCCACGATGAGCTGGCCGCCCGGATCGGCCGCTCTCGGCCGTTGATCACCAACATGATCCGGTTGCTGAAACTGCCGATCCCGGTCCAGCGGCGAGTGGCTGCGGGCGTGCTGTCCGCGGGGCATGCACGTGCACTGCTATCGCTGGAAGCCGGCCCGGAGGCTCAGGAAGAACTGGCAAGCCGGATCGTTGCGGAAGGACTCTCGGTGCGGGCCACCGAGGAGGCGGTGACCCTGGCCAACCGCAACGACGCAAGTACCCCGACACCGCCGCGGCGCAAGCCGATCCAGATGCCGGGACTGCAAGACGTTGCTGACCGGCTGTCGAACGCCTTCGATACCCGGGTGACAGTCAGTCTTGGCAAACGTAAGGGCAAGATCGTGGTCGAGTTCGGCTCGGTGGACGACTTGCAACGAATCATTGGAATAATGACCGATGCCGAGGCGTGACCAGCCACAAGCGGTAATTACGTCACTGTGACACTGCGTCGGTGCCGACCGCAGAAAAATCCACCCTCGGAATCCAAACCGGATGGAGAACTGCTGTGGCTCAGTCGAATTCGTGATTGGACCGGCTTTCAGACCAGCGCGGCGGAACCACAGCCGAGTCCCGCCCGAGCGGCCGGCGTGGTTCGGGGGGATCTGACGTCGGACTGGCCCGACACAAACCCCGGGCGGTCTGGAGTGGCTAGGCCAACACTGGCCCCATCCCGGCCCACTCTCTTATTCTGGAGAGGTTGCCGTTGGCACATCAGCCGGGAGACAACTGGCTGTTGCTATCGCCGTGTGACAACGCGAGCCGCGGGGCGGTTCGTGGAGGAGCGGGGCTGCCGACATCGCGTTGCAACGACGCGGGCCGGGCGGCTTAGCAGAGGTGCAAGAAACGATTGCTGCAGTACCGCACGGAGGCCAGGAGACTAGTGTCTGCTCGTATTACAGCGCTGCGGCTCGAAGCCTTCGAGCAGCTTCCCAAGCATGCGCGCCGGTGCGTCTTCTGGGAAGTGGATCCCGCGACCCTGGGCAACAACGACCACCTCGCCGACCCGGAATTCGAAAAGGAAGCCTGGCTGTCGATGGTCATGTTGGAATGGGGCTCGTGCGGCCAGATCGCCACGGCAATCCCGGACGAGCGTAGCGACGCTGAACCGGCCTGTCTGGGCTATGTGTTTTATGCGCCGCCACGAGCGGTACCGCGGGCCCACCGCTTTCCGTCCGGGCCGGTGTCCGCCGACGCGATCCTGCTGACCTCGATGGGCATCGAGGCCGGCGAGGACACCGAGGACTTGTCGCACAGTCTGATCGCCGGAGTCATCGACGAACTGGTGCGCCGCGGCGTGCGTGCCGTGGAGGCGTTCGGTCGCACCACCGCCGCCGCCGAGCTACAAGACTCGAATGCCGTCACCCCTGAGCTGCAACCGGTGCTGGCGGCTCTCGGTGACTGTTCGGTGGAGCACTGCATGCTGGACGCCGACTTCTTGATCGACGTGGGTTTCGTTGTGGTGGGGCCGCATCCGTACTTCCCTCGCTTGCGCCTCGAGTTGGACAAGGGCCTGGGGTGGAAGGCCGAAGTCGAGGCCGCGCTGGAACGGCTCTTGGAGAATGCTCAATTGCAGCAGCCGGTGGGAGCCGGCGCTGCGAGTTGCAGTCCGTAAGTAGACAGCACGCCAACGGTTCTGGCGGTATGGGCTGGTTTAGGAACCGCTGAGGCGGCTGGCTCGCTCCACGGACAGTTCGTGGGCCAGCAGCTCGGCGAATGTGAATGTGCCCGTGGGCCGGTCATTCTTGCCGAGCAAGTAGAGCCGCTTGACCGCGGCGAGAATACCTTCGGCGATGGCATCGCGGGTTTGTGTCGAGACCAGCAGCTCGCGATCGAGCGGGTTGGTGATGTAACCGATGTCGACCTGAACGGTAGGCATCCGGGTCAATCGCAATAGATCCCAGGTGCGTCCGTGTGTGCGGCAGTCCTGTAAGCCCGTGCGTGCCACCACTTCTCGCTGAATGAAGTCGGCGAGGTTGCGGCCGATGGTCGATACCGAACCGTGCGAATTACCGAAGTGAAAGGATGCGACACCGTTGGCCGAAACGCTGGTCTGAGTTTCGCAGCGCAGACTGATCATCAGGTCTGCACCAACGGCATTAGCGGTAGCGGCCCGCTCGGCATCCGACGGGCTGGTGTTCGCCGGCCGGGACAAGAAGGTCTCCATGCCGATTGCCGACATCCGGCCTTCAAGTCGACTTGCCAAGTCCCACAGCACGTCCGCTTCGCTGACCGGTCCGGCTTCACCGTGCGCGATCAGGCCACGGTCGCTACCTCCGCGGCCCGGATCAATGATGATGCGCTTGCCCGACAGCTTGGGACCTGACCGGCGGACCAGTTCCTCTTCCCGAATCGCATGCGGTGAGCCACCGCTGACGCGTGAACTCAGAAAGTACAACGACCGCAACGTCTCTGGACCGCAGATACCGTCGGCGGACATCCCGTACTCGCGCTGGTAGGACATCAGCGCATTGTGGGTTTGGAGCCCGAAATATCCATCGACCAGCCCGGTGTAGAAACCCAGGTCCTGTAGGCGGGCCTGCAGCGTCGCGACGTCATCACCGTAGAGCGGCGCACCGAACTGGTGATAGAGCGTGCGTGCACCGAGGCGATAGGAGGCCTCTCTGAGCGCTCGATAGGTTGCCTCACCGACGATGCCGTCGACAAGCAGTCCCCGATGTTGCTGGAAGGCGCGCACCGCGTGGTCGAGCTCGGGGTCGAACAGCTCGAGCGCGATGTGGCGCCCGGTGCTCAGGTCTTCGTCGGGATTGTCCAGCATGCCCAATGCGGCCAGTGCAGCCCGGATCTCCGCGACGGCGGCGCTGCGGTCACCACAGCGCAACGTGTCGCCGTCTTCGCGGCGCGGACTCGGCATACAAGGGCCCTCCGGGACTAGCGGACATCGCTGACAAGTGCACGACAATTAATTGGCATTGTCGCAGATCCTCGCCGATTTCGGGAAACCCCAAGCCAGTCGGGGAGCCGTTTCGGTGGTGCGAACGACAGTTAGCCCAGGTTGGGAACCGCGTCGGATAGCTCACGCAACAGCGCCGCTTTGCCCTTGGCCCCAACGATGCGTTTCACCGGCTCGCCGTCTTTGAACAGGATCATCGTCGGGATGGAGACGACCTGAAAATTGCGGGCCGTTTCCGGGTTGGCGTCCACGTCGAGCTTGGCCACGGTCAAATTGTCCGCACGCTCGGTAGCGATCTCTTCGAGCACCGGCGCCACCATCTTGCACGGCCCGCACCACGTTGCCCAAAAGTCCACCAGCACAGGCTTGTTGCTGGAAAGCACCTCGGTGGAGAAGGAGGCGTCTGACACCTCGATGGTGGCGCTGGACTTTTCGGAATCGGTCATTGCTGTGCTCCAATCAGCGTGTCGGTACTGTCGGCGTCTCCAGTTGCTTCATGTTCGGCCAGCCAACGCTCGGCGTCTATGGCCGCGGCGCACCCGCTGCCGGCGGCGGTGACCGCCTGCCGGTAGGTGCGGTCCACCAGGTCGCCGGCGGCGAAAACACCTTCCAGCGAGGTGCCGGTGGTGCGCCCGTTCACCAGCACGTAGCCATCGGGGTCGACGTCGACGGCGTCGCGCACCAGGCTCGATCGCGGTTCGTGCCCGATCGCGACGAACACGCCGGTTACCGGCAGGGTGGTTTCTTCCCCGGTGACGGTGTCGCGCAACTGCAGTCCGGTGACGGTCGTCTCCCCGTCCACTGCGTGGACGATCTTGTTGGTCAGGATGCGGATCTTGTCGTTGGCCTGGGCCCGATTGATCATGATCTTGGAGGCCCGGAACTCGTCACGACGGTGCACCAGGGTCACGCTGCGGGCGAACCGAGTGAGGAAGGTTGCCTCCTCCATCGCGGAGTCGCCGCCGCCGATCACCGCGATGTCCTGGTCGCGGAAGAAAAATCCGTCACAGGTGGCACAGGAACTCACTCCGCGCCCCAGCAGCTCCTGTTCGCCGGGCACGTGCAGGTAACGCGCGGCCGCGCCCATCGCCAAGATCACCGCGCGCGCCCGATGGGTCTCTCCGTCAGAGGTGACAACAGATTTGATCGGTCCATCCAGCGACACCGACTCGACGTCTTCCATGCGGAGGTCGGCGCCGAAACGGAGCGCCTGCTCGCGCATCTCGTCCATCAACTCCGGGCCGGTGATCCCTTCGCGAAAACCGGGATAGTTCTCCACTTCCGTCGTGGTCATCAGCGCGCCACCGAACGAGGTGCCCTCGAATACCAGCGGAGCCAGCTGAGCACGGGCGGTGTAGAGCGCCGCGGTGTATCCGGCGGGACCGGAGCCGATGACGATCACGTCGTGGATGGTGGCGTCAGCAGAAGAGTCGGTAGTCATACGGGCCTTTCGGGTACGGAGGCGATCACGACTATGAACGCAAGCGTAAGCACTGCTGTTCCCGCCCGCTGCGTCGCACCGGCATGCCGCTAGGAGTCGGGGAGTCGGGGCAGCGTGGTGCTGGCGAGCAGACCGGTGTCAGCCGCGCTGCAATTGAGCGCGACCGCATAGACCGCCAGATCGGCGGGGGCATCGCCGGCCAGCACCAGTAATACGCCTGGACGGGCATTGATGTCGACGGGCTGCGCGCCCAGGATCGGAGTGGATGCCGGGTAGCCGAGGCCGCTGAGGCAGGAGGCGCGTCGCGAGGGATCGGCAAACGGACCGTAGTCGGGGGCGCGCTGGAGCAGGTCGAGGACCTGGTCGTGTGAGAGCGGAATCACTGGAGGCGGCGTGGAAACTGTGATGTGCATCGCGGTGGGCGGGCCGCTTGGGGTCGGCTCGGGTGCGGTGATCAGTGCGGCGGTACCGAGTCCAATCGCGGCGATGAGCGCGATCAGCCCGGCGATGCCGGCCAGGATCTTGTTCGAGTTGGGGCGGGGGCGCGCGGCGTGGGCGGCGGTGGGGCCACCCGACGTCGCGGACCGGACCGCATCGGTGATCCTGGTGGGGAGGCGCGGGGGAGGATCGCCCAACCCGGACGTGTCGGTGCCCGCCTGGGCGACGTCGCGGCGCACGCGTTGTAACGCTTCCAGGGTTGCCGCCGCCTGCGGGTCGGTGCGGATTCGGCGCCGGACTTGGGCGGCGGTTTCATCGTCGAGCAGACCGGCCTGCAGGTCGGCGAGGAGCTCGACGGTCAGCGCCGGGTCCGTGTCAGTTTCGTCCTCGGCCTCATTCATCCGCCCCAGTGTCCGCCATGGCGGGCTCGCTGGCTACGGGCAGTCCCCGCCCGGCGGGTATCCCGGCCGGTCGGGCTAGCTCATGTCCACGGCGTTGATGTCGGCGTCGAGGTAGCCCAGCAGCCGCGCGAGCCGGGCCCGACCGCGGGCACAACGGCTCTTGACGGTGCCTTGGGCCACGCCCAAAAGCAATGCCGTGTCGGCGATCGAATACCCCTGCATATCGACGGCGACCACCGCGGCACGTTGCTCGACGGGAAGGCGCATCAGGGCGCGGCGCACCAGGATCGCTGTCTCGACACGGGTCGTCGCATCGGGCACCGGGTAGACATCTTCGAGTGGCACGGTTGGCCTGGACTTGGCCCGGCGCAGCCGGTCCAGACAGGCATTGACGACGATGCGGTGCAGCCAACTGGTGACCGCCGCGTCCTGGCGAAACGAGCCGGCACAGTTGTGCACCGAGATCATCGCTTCCTGAAGCGCGTCCTCGGCGTCCTCCGGGGTTTGACTGGTGAGCCGCGCCAGGTGGTAGAGCTGCCGATGATGGCGGCGAAACAGCTCCTCGAACGCGAGCTGTTCCCCGGCGACGAAAGCCGCCAACAGCTCGGCATCGGTGCGCTGTCGCGCGGTGTCCCTGCGTTGCCGCTTGCCCCCGAAAGCCACGGGCGGACATTAACCAATGCCGGGCCGTCGAGCACTTCACCCCGACGCGCGGTGCGCTGCGTTAGGAGGCGGCCCGGATCGTGAGCCCGGAGATGGCGGAGCGGCTCTTGCCGTCCGTGGTGCCCAGCGTTGAAATCCACACCAGCAGGTTGGAGGTGGGGGAGGAGGCATTGACCGCGATGGTGTTCGAACCCGGCTTGAGTGCGGTAGCCGAGGTGAGCACGGTGGTGTCATCCAGCTTCGACGGGTTGGGAGTTGGTGACGAACGAATCTCCACCTTGGTGCCGGTGCTGGGAACGTCGAGGGTGACCGAGCCGACCACGGTGGGCTGCGGAAGTTGCAGCATCAACCCGACACCATTCTTGAAGCCCGGGAACGGAACCGGGTCGTTGTAGGTGTCGGTCTCCCAGGACGTGGTGGAATCGCCATTGATGGCCATGTCGGCTTGGCCCGGGTTATCGGCTTCGCCAGCCGGTGAGAAGACGGTGGCCTTGGTGGGTTTAACGACGCTGCCCGCCGGCGCCGAACTGGCGGCCGCAGAGGTGGACGCGGTGGGGGCGTTGAGGCCGAGCTGGTCCCGGTCGAGGCCGCCGCCGACGTTTCCGAACATCTTGTTGAGCACCGAGGCCAACACCAGCAGCGCTACTAGCAGAATCGCGGCGCCCGCGCCGATCCCGATCAGCAGGTTGCGGCGGCGGCGCCCAAAGGTTGCACCCGTGGGTGCGGGGGAGCGGGCGGGTGCGGGCGGCGCGGGTGGTTCGATCGGGCCCAGCACCTCGGTCCGGTCGGCCACCGCGGTCGCCTGCTGTAGCAGGTTCAAAAGTGTTGAGGCGCTGCGTATCCCGCCGTCCTCTTGAACCGATCGGACGGTGACCGCCGAGATCTGGAACGGGATGTCGCGATCGACGGCGGCGGGCTCAACGGGATTGCCGGACGCATCGCGTTCGGCCGGCGCAAACCCACTGTCTGCCCCAGCCTCCGGCAGCGGCCACCGGTTGACCAGCAAGGCATACAGCGCGGCGCCGATGCCTCGGATGTCGTCCTGCGGATTGGCGTCGGGCATGGTCGCCGGGTAGGCGAGCACCACATCACCTTCGATGCTGACCCGGACCCGGCCCGGGTGGTCCAGCGACAGGGCGACGCCGGCCCGATGGGCGGCGTCGGCGGCCGCCGCGAGCGACTGCATGGCCCGGATCGCCCCGACCGGCGAGGGTGCCGTGTCGGCGACTTCCTGTAGCGAGCCGCCGCGAATCCACTCCGACACCACCAGCCCGCCGGAGGCGGTGTGCAGTACGTCAAGCACCCGGGCGACGCCCGGCTTGTCGATCCGGCTCAGTCGCAGGGTGCGGGCCAGAATCTCCTGCAGGACATCTTCGGGCAGGGTGCCATCCGGGTCGACGAAGGTCAGCGCCACCTGTCGATCCAGGGCGGTATCGAGTGCCTGCCAGAACTGCAACGGCGGGATACCGCCGTGGAAGACGAGCAGCCGGTAGCGGCCGTTGGCGATGCGGGCACCCGGGACCAGATTGACATCGTCTTGCGGCGTCGAGGGTTCCGCACTGCGCTCGCGTGGAGCGTCGAACGGAATGGGTCCGCGGGTGTATCCGACGGAATCGCCGTTGGACTGATCCGAGGGGCGTTGACTCGCGCCACGGCCCCGGTCTGGGCCGGCCGGAATGTCGGGTTGAAAATCGTCGGCGACTGGCCGCGGCAGATCGATATCCGACGCGGAACTCGATGAGGCGGTGCTATCCGATGGGCGGTCGGTCACCGACGGTCCTTTCGCTATCCCGGCCCTGATCACCGGGGGTTTGCGCCGGATCGGCTCCTGGACCACATTTTCCCCCGGCAGGGACGACTTCCTTTGCTCAGGGTACGTGACGTCGTGATCGCCAGACGATGGATCCAGCACAGCTACGCTGCGTGGACCCGGTTTGCCAAGGCGCGTTCCGATCCGGTTGCGGACCACGTTGAGAGCCGCCTGTGCCTCGGGCACCTGCCCGGCGAGCAGCACCGCAATCACGATGGGCGCCATGATCACGCCCAGGATGAGTAGCCGCAGCAGCGAACCGATTCCGCCATCGAACACGGTCAACTGGCCTAGCCCGGCAAGCCGATCCACCACATAGGCCAGCAGTCCGGCCAGCAGCGACGCGGCGATGGTCACCAGGATGGTGTGCACCTCACGGGTGCCGACCAGTTGGCCGCCACCGGGGCGCAGCGCACGTCGCAGCAGGTAGTAGCCGACGATCGCGCCGGCCAGGAATCCGAGCCCGTTGGCCAGTCCCAGATAACCGGCGACCATGTCGGGGTCATTGGTGAGGTGCGGCGCCAACACCGAGGCGCCGATCTTGACGCTGGTGATGATGATGATGATCAGGATCGGAGTCCAGGGTTGCTCGCGGGCGTAGAACACCCGCAGTCCCAGCAGCACCAGCGCATAGGGGATCAGCGTGAAGGCCGACAGTGCGATCGCCGCGCCCAGATATCCGGCGTCGACCTTGCCGAAGTTTCCGTAGGCGAACAGCGCGCTTCCCATTGCCGACCCGCCCACGGTCATGAATGCGACCGTGGGGATGAGGGTGATCATCGTCAGACGGGTGGCCAGCGACAGGTCGGCGAGCACGGCCGGGATGTCCTCGGCGGCGGCGTTGCGACTCAGCCGCGGCATCACCACCGTCAGCACGGTTACCCCGATCATGCCGAACGGCAGCATTAGCACCAGCCAGGTGTAGTTGTAGATGGCCGGCCCCGAAGCCGCGGCCCCGCTGGCGATCTGGTTGCCGACAATCAGCCCGAGCTGGCTGACCAGCACATACAGCACCATGGCGGCGGCCATGGCGCCGAACCGCTTGAGCCGGTCATCGATTCCCCACAGCGGCCGCAGGCTGATGTGCTGGCGCCCAATCGCGACCAGCAGCACCGCGGCCTGCGCGAACACGCCTAGCGTGGTGCCGACACCAAGCACGAGCAGCTTGGCATTGCCCATCTTGACCGGATCGACGGCCAGCTCGCCGGGGACTGCCAGGTACACCAACAAGGTCGCGATGGCGACGACGTTGTTGATGACGGGCGCCCAGGCCGGCGGCCCGAACACGTTTCGAGTGTTCAGGATCGCCATGAACACCGACGACAGCCCATAGACCAGCACCTGAGGCAGCAGCAGGTAGGCAAAGGCGGTGGTCAACGGCTCGTTGACCTGTGGGTCGCGGCCCAGCATCAACCGCACCAGCAGTGGCGCGGCCAGCACCGACAGCGTGGTTGCCACGATCAGCAGCGTGGTTGTCAACGTCACGAGCCGGCGCACGAAGGCGGCCCCACCGTCGGGATCGTCCTGCTCGGCGCGAGCCAGGACCGGCACGAAGATCGCGGTGAACGTCGCCTCCAGCACTAGCGCGGCGACCAGGTTCGGCAGCTGATTGGCCACCGAGAAGGAACTCGACAGCGCCGCGCCCAAAATGGCGGCCAGCAGCACAATCCTGGCGAAACCCGTGATCCGGCTGACCAACGTCGCCAAGGCCATGCCCCACGACCGCGATACCAGCGCGGCATCGGAGAGTTCAGCGCGCTTCGGTGGCCCCGCAGCCGCCTGGCCGTAGGGCACCGGGAGCCGCTCGGGAAGCCGTCGAGGGTCCGGCGCTGAAACCGGACCCCGTGGTGCGGGCGGTCGCGCCGGAGGGCTTTCCTGCGGCGCTGGTGGGATTCGCCGCGGAGCCGGTTTCATACTCGGTGCTCTTCATCGACCCGATGGTCGGACGCGGCGTGCCGGGCGGCGGGAGGATCGGGCCGGTCCAGGTCGGCACGGTCGGGCTGACCGCGGAAGCGATGCCAAAGCCGCCGTCCCGCCAGCGCCACCAGCACAGCGGCGGCCGTCAGCGTGATCGCGAACAGCACCTTGCCGTAGGCGTTGGAATGCACGGACAACCGCACGGGTTCGCCGAGCGCCATGCCGTCGGGAGTCTTGAGCGTCACGTCGATAGCGACGCGCTGGGTGAAATTCACTTCGATCGGTACCCGAATGGGCAGGTACCCCGGCGGCAGCTCGATCTCACCGAGATCGGTGACCGTCATGCCGGGCGGCGCGTCGACCTGAAGCCTGACTCGGATGGGCACCGCCAAGCCGTTGTGCAGGGCCAGGGGCAGGGGGCTGTGTTCGGTGGCCAGGGTGTAGGAGCCACCCGGATTGACGATGGTGACCGCACCAAAGAAGTCGTTGATCGTGTTGCCGACCACCGCCAGCCGTTGCTGAGCCAAGCCGTTGCGGGTATCGGGCGGTACCGACTGGCTCAAAGCGCGCAGCATGTCCTCGCGAAGTGGTGCGGTGTACTGCGCCCCGGTCAGTCCGGTGCGGTCGTCGGTGGTCATGGCCGACGTCAGTTTCCACAGGCGACCACTCTGATCGGAGATCTGGGCGGTGACGTCATCGTCGAATCGGCCCCGTGCCGAAGGGTAGGGACCGGGCGGCTCCGGCGGCTCGGTGTGCGCCGCCGCCTCGGAGATCAGGGCCGACAGCGGCCGCGGCACCGCCAGGCCGGAGTGAATGGTGGTGGCCAATGCGGTCAGGATCAGCTGTGCGTCATCGCTGTGCAGGTCCCAGGTGGTGGGCGGGACCAGGATCTGGGTGCGTGGTGCCGCCTCCCCCCACAAGCTGCGCCACAACATGGCACCCAGGGCGTCTTGGCGGCGTGCGGTTGGCGAGTCGTGGGCGATGTGTACCGACAGCGAGGAGTCCAGGTAGGTGGGAACGGTCGGGTTACTCCCCGCGGCCGCCAGGGCGGCGCCGACGGCCGGGTCGAACGGGGCGGCGACCACCTCAGCCGACAACCGTCGGGGTGCGGTATCGGCGGTGGCCCGGCCGCCTTCGGCGGCGACGTGCGCGGAGAAGTCGGCGGCCGCGATGGTGACCATTCCGCCGTCGGCGTTGAGGAGGTCGACCGCGCGGCTGGTCAGCGGTCCGTCCGGCAGTACCGCCGCGCCCCGTACCGACTTGACGTCGAGGATCCGATCGACGATGTCGGCGGCGCTGATGACGGCAATGTTGCTCAACCGGGGATCGTTGACGCGCTGCAAGGCGTCCAGGTCGGCCTGGGCGTAAGGCAGTGTCACCACGCATGTCCGCCGGGCCAGCGTGCGCAGGCGGTCCAGCCAGATGTTTGCGGCCGCCTGGCCGGTCCCCGGATGTGTCGGGGTGCCGGGCAATTGAGCGGGGCCGTCAGGGGAATCGGATACGACGTAGCCCGCGGTCATCGCGTTGACGGTGACGAGCAGGTCGGGGTCCACGGCCAGACAGATAGAGCGGGTGACGGTGCCCTCCGGGTCGACGTCGCGGCTGGTGGCCAGTTCGGCGGCGGAGAGCAGGGTATCCAGCCTGCCCCCGCTGGCCAGCGAGTTGGCCAGGTCGTCATCGATCAGCCGTACCGGAATGGTCCCGCCGGGAACGCCGGGGGCCAATCGAGGCCGATCGGCCAATGGCCACAGCATGGTGATCCAAACCGGCTTGTCGGTCTCGGGCGTGACGGGAGCGTCGAAGTCGGCGTCACGATCGGGGGGCACCCCGACGACGGGCAGCAGGAAGCGCGCGTTGTCCAGACGGGCCGGCGCACCGTAGTCGGGCGTCCCGTTGACGTTGACCAGCACCGGGAAGATTCCGGGACCATCGATGGACAGCGATGGTTTGGTCAGCGAGCGCAACGGCGCCGACAGGGTGAAGCCGACTTGTTGGCCCCGCCGCAGTTCCGAGGACACCGTGAGGAAGTCCGCGGCCGGCTGGTACTGGTCCGTGCTGCCGTCCAGCGACGTCCGTAGCGCCGACGACGACGTGACCGCGGCGGCGTGTTCTAGCCGGACCATGACATCGCGAACCGGGCGGTCGCCGATGTTGGTCACCATGCCGCTGACCGTGATTACCGGGTCGCTTGTGGTGGTGACCAGGTCTGGGGTCACTTGATCGATTCGGACCTGCACGAACGGCGTCGCACCGGGCTCGCCCGCCGATGCGCGGGGCGCGGCGGGCGCAGTAAGCACTACCGCGAACCCGGCAACGATGCCGATCACGGCGGCGAGGCGCCACATCCCGGACCAAGGGAGTCGCAACGCGGTCACGGCCCCGGTCCGTGACCGTTCTTGCGTCCGGGTGGGGATCCTTCGGCTGCGTGACGAGTGCGTGAGTGAGTTTGGGGCCGTCGGCGCGGCGCGCTGGGCGGCAACGGCGGGAGCGCGGTGGGACCGTCGGTCTGCAGCTTGTCGATCAACTCGTCGGCGACTTCGGCCAGCCGCCGTTCATCGGCGTAGGCCAGCCGCGACGGGAGTTCCGGAATCGGCACCCACGCGACCTCGGTGACCTCAAGATCATTGTCGGAGAGTTCTCCGCCCAAGAACCGCATCAAGTAGTGGTGCACGGTCTTGTGCACACGCCGGCCGTCGGTGACGAACCAATAGTCGATGCGACCCAGCGCGGCGAGCACGCCGCCGCTAATGCCGGTTTCCTCGGCGACCTCGCGGATCGCGGTCTGTTCGGCGGTTTCACCCATCTCGATGTGGCCCTTGGGCAGTGACCACAGCATGCGTCCGCGCCGGTCTATCCGGCCGATCAGCGCCGCGACCTGCTCGTCGCGCGGTCCGTCGATACCGTCGATGACCAGGCCACCGGCCGATGTTTCGTGCACGGTCCGCAACCGGTCCGGACGGCCGCGACGGGGGAGGCGGGGTCTGCGGCCCTTGGTGGGCGCCGGGTTCGGGTTGGTGGACTCGGCGTTGTCCGTATGATTCTCGGCTGAGCGTGCAGCGCCACGTCCGCGACGCCGGCCTCGGCGTCGACGTGGTTTGGCTTGTTCGCCCTCCGACACCCAAGCGATATTAGCTGGCGGGAGCGGGTCTTCAGGACGCACTCGCCGTCGCCGGCCGCATCGGCGGCCTCGCGGCCCGATTTCGGTGCCGGATCCGGGGGCGGTGGGCACCCGTTACCGGCCGTCTGGTCGCGCGGTGGAGTCTGGTGACTAGGCTGATCGAACGTGCCTGAAACCGTCCAGGATGCCGACCTGCTGACCGCCGCCGCGGTAGCCCTCAATCGGCACGCCGCCGTGCTTGGTGAACTCGGATCGGCGTTCGCCGATGCGGGTCACGACTTGTATCTGGTCGGTGGTTCGGTTCGGGATGCCCTGCTGGGCCGGTTGAAGTCCCCCGACCTGGACTTCACCACCGACGCCCGCCCGCAACAGATACTGAAGATCGTGCGCCCCTGGGCCGATGCCGTGTGGGACACGGGCATCGAATTCGGGACGATTGGCATCGCCAAGAACGACTACCGCCTGGAGATCACGACCTTCCGGGCCGACAGCTACGACCAGGTTTCACGGCACCCCGAGGTCCGTTTCGGCGAGCGCCTCGAAGACGACCTGGTGCGCCGCGATTTCACCGTGAATGCGATGGCCGTGCGGATCACGGCCAGTGGCCCGGGCGAGTTCCTCGATCCGTTGAGCGGTTTGTCGGTGCTGCGCGACAAGGTGCTCGACACGCCGGCCGCGCCTTCGGTGTCCTTCGGTGACGACCCGCTGCGAATGCTGCGAGCCGCGAGGTTCGTCTCCCAGCTCGGCTTCGCCGTGGCACCGCGGGTGCGGGACGCGATCGAAGAAATGGCCCCGCAATTGGCACGCATCAGCGCCGAACGGGTCGCCGCTGAGCTGGACAAGCTACTGCTGGGCGAGAATCCGGTGGCCGGCATCGACCTGATGGTGCACACCGGAATGGGCGAGGTGGTGCTCCCCGAGATCGGTGGCATGCAGATGGCCATCGACGAACACCACCAGCACAAGGACGTCTACCAGCACTCGCTGACCGTGCTGCGCCAAGCGATCGAACTGGAAGACGACGGACCGGACCTGGTGCTGCGGTGGGCGGCGCTGCTGCATGACATCGGCAAGCCGACCACCCGACGCCACGAGGCCAACGGCGGTGTGAGTTTCCACCACCACGAGGTGGTGGGCGCCAAGATGGTGCGCAAACGGATGCGCGCCCTCAAGTACTCCAAGCAGATGGTCGACGACGTCTCGCAGCTGGTGTATCTGCATCTGCGATTCCACGGCTACGGCGATGGGAAGTGGACGGACTCGGCGGTGCGGCGCTATGTCACCGATGCGGGACCGCTGCTGGCGCGACTACACAAGCTGGTGCGCGCCGACTGCACCACGCGCAACAAGCGTCGGGCCGCGCGGCTGCAAGCCAGCTATGACCGGCTCGAGGAGCGGATCACCGAACTGGCCGCCCAGGAGGACCTGGACCGGGTGCGACCCGATCTGGATGGCAACCAGATCATGACGCTGCTCGACATTCCGGCCGGCCCTCAAGTCGGTGAGGCGTGGCGCTATCTCAAAGAGCTGCGGCTCGAGCGTGGACCGTTGACCATCGAGGAAGCCAAGGCCGAACTGCTGTCCTGGTGGCAATCGCGGGGGAACCCCTAGCGGAGGCGTGGCGTCCAAGTAGGAGTGGACTACTGCATCGGTGGCGAGGACGGAACGGCGGCCATCTGGCAGCGCCCGCCCGATCTCGACTTGGACGGTGACGGGCGGCTTGACGCCATCGGGCTGGACCTCGACGGCGACGGCATGCGCGATGACGCATTGGCGGACTTCGACGGTGACGGCATGGCCGACCATGGCATCTTCGACTTCGACAACGACGGCACCCCCGAAGCCGTGTTTACCGACGACGGCTCGGGGACGTGGGCGGTCGGCGCTGAGCGCGGCGGGCAACTGCGTTGGTTCGGTCTCGATGGTGTCGAGCACACCGGTGGACCCTTGGTCGACTTCGACGGGCGCGGGCAAGCCGACGATCAGCTGATAGATGCCGACGGCAACGGGGTTGCCGACCGGGCGCTGTGTCCGGAAGAGGAGGGGATCACCGGATACGTCGATACCGATGGCGACGGCCAATGGGATGTGCGGATCACCGATTCCGACGGTGATGGGACCGCCGATGGTGCCAGCGCATTGTGAGGCCTTGATCAAGGTGAATTGACCACCAAAGGTGGGCGTCACTAGCGTGGCGGCCAGGATGAGAGGGACGGCGACGCTTCGGGGACCGCGACAGGGCGTTGCCGGGCGACTTGGACGAGACAAGGCTGGCCATGTTTGTTGACACCGGACTGCTGCACCTGGGGGGAAACGAATCTCACCGAGCCGGGGGACACGCCCAAGAAGGCGCCGATCGTCTCGCGCTGGGGCCGCTCATGTCAGGAATGTTCGGCGACTTCGCCGCCGCCGATGCGTTTCACAACTCCGTGCACTCGGCGCATGCGCAACACGTGCGGAACCTGCAGGCCCATCAGGAAGCACTGACGGCGGTCGGCAGCAACGCACACTTGGCCGCCAAGGGATTCACCGCCATGGATGAGCACAACGCCGAAGCGCTGCAAGCGGTGCGGTGGAGTGCGGGTACATAAGTATCCCGAGCATCGCGAACGACCTGCAGATCCGCCGTCCAGGGACGATATCCGTTCTGGGACAAACCCTTTACGGACTATGGCAATGAGTGGCGTAAGGGCCGGGGGCGGGTCGGCCGCCGCTGAAATAGCGAAAGTCCGGTGCGTCTGCAAGGTGACTTGACCGGCGATTTCTCGGTAGTAATCTTGCTGCCGGCGCGGGAGGGTTCACGATGTTGATCGACACCGGTTTGCTGGAGAGCGATGGATGCCGCCGGACGCACGGGCATATCCAAAGTAGTGCGCCTCAGTTCGGGTGTCGAGCGCTGATGCCGGGTATCGTCCTCGATTTGCCGTCGCAGCGGGCGCGACTCAGCGCACGTCGCACGCCGCGCGCATCAACCACCTCAAGAGGCTCGAGTCACGCCACGACGCTGTGGACGGTGCGATGCAACTCCGGTACATAAGCATCCCGCTTCTGATTGCCGAGGCCGGCGGTGACCCGTGGGCGATCAATCAGAGTCTGCAGCTTGGTCGCCCGGCCCAGATATCAGACCTAGCAACGGCATTTCACGATGCGGGCAGATCGACCACCGAGGCGGACACGGCCTTCGAGCAAGCACGACGCCGTTTCGAGACGTCCTGGAATCGGGAGAACGGCGCTCACCCGATCAACGATTCGCCCCAGGTCCAGGGGCTGACCACTTCGTTGAGATCGCAGGCTGCCAGGCTGCCGGAAATCGGGCTCCAATTGGACAACATTGCCGGCGGTCTGGCCGGGGCGCAGCGGTCAGCGACTGGCCAGATTGTGGGCCTGGAGGCGCAGCTGTGCGACATCGACAGTGAAATTGGCGAGGTGCTGGCGCTGGAACACGGCGCCCAACTGACAACCGCGGACAGGCTGGCCCTCGAGGCGCTTGTTTGCGCACTTGAAGATCAAGCCGTCGGCGACACGCAATCGTCAGTGAGTCAATTGCATTCGATACGAGCGGGATACGCGGGCCTGCTGCACCAAGCCCTGACCAGTCTGAGCGCCGACGGCTTCGATCCGGCGGCTATCCAGGCCTTGGACGCCCCGCAGTCTCCGGCCGAACCCGCTGAGGTGATTGCGATCCCGGCGCCTACCGCGAGTGCCGAGGAGGTCAAGAAGTGGTGGGATTCGTTGAGTCCGCAACAGCGAGGGCGATTGATCGACGAACATCCACCAGAACTGGGCAATCTCAACGGCATCAACGCCATCACTCGTGATTTGGTGAACCAGGCCGTGATGGACGACGACATCACCCGGGTGGAAAGCGTGGCAATGCAACGCGGCGTCTCGGCTGACGACATCGTGAACAACCCGCAGAAGTATGGGCTTTCGGGCTCGGATGTCACGCGCTATCGAAATGCCATCAGGACCCGCGACGGTCTCATCTATGACCGGGAGCACGCGACCGATGACCCGAGGCCCGTCATGCTGTGGGCATACGACCCGTTGGCCTTCAACGGCGAGGGCAAAGCGGCGATCGCCATTGGCAACCCGGACTATGCACGCAATACCGCCGTGATCGTGCCGGGAACCGGCAGCAGCGTGGCGCAGGGCTGGATGTCAGACCACGACGATGCGACCAACCTTTATGATCAGGCCCTCGCCGCAGACCCTGAGCACCACTACACAGCGGTGATCGCCTGGATGGGATATGACGCCCCCAACGGATTTTCCGACGTGAGAGTCACAGAGCCGGGGCTCGCGCGCAGCGGCGGTGCACTGCTGGCCAACGATGTGAACGGGCTTTGGGTCACCCACAACAGCCTGACGCCCCAACATGTCACCGTAATTGGACACTCCTACGGATCGACCACGGTAGCCGATGCGTTTGCCGGCAGCGGCATGCACGCGAACGACGCAATCCTCATAGGATGTCCTGGAACCGATCTCGCGCGCAGTGCAGCCGACTTCCATCTCGACGGAGGACGGGTCTACGTCGGGTCGGCCTCTACGGACCCGGTCAGCTGGATCGGCGAATCCAGCGGTGTACCTGGCGAATTACTCAAAGGCAAACTCAGGGAGTATGGGGTGCCGATTCCGTTGGATGCCGGCTTGGGTCGTGATCCGGCCGGCGACGGCTTTGGATCAGTCCGCTTTCACGCGGAAGTACCTGGCTCAGCAACGATGGACCGACACGACCATTCGCATTACTACGTGATGGGCAGCGAGTCGCTGCGCAGCATTACCGATATCGCCAGCGGCCATCCAGACCGACTTGCGAGCGACGACCTGATTGCCGAGGGGCGGCGGCAGCCGCACGTCGGACCGTTCCGGGTCCCCGGCGTTCCGGCATACATCGATCCAGAAAGCGACCGTCCACGAGACACCGTCCATGATGACCACCACTATCCCGCTTACCAACCGCCGCGCTGATCACCGCGCCCGATCCCGCACTGCACTGCGGCATATCGGGGTGGCGATGGCTGTGCTCGTCTTGGGAGGATGTTCACTGATGAGACCGCACCGTCCCGAGATCGATCAGCCGGCTCATCCGCTGTCGGACCAACAGGCCCGCGATCAAGTCATCGAACCGGCCAAACAGATCGCCAGCTTTGCAGGCCTGCAGGATCCAACCGGACGCTTCGACTTCTCGTCATGCAATGACCAAGGCGATCCGCCATATCGCGGCCTGGTCTCCATGAGTTTCGCGTGGCCCACTGACGACATCGGGGGCTATCCCGCTGCAGCCGAACCGAATACGGTCTTTCAACAGATCGCGACCGACATGGTTGCTCACGGCTGGAGTGATGGCCCTCCGCCTGATTGGCACTCCTTTGGCCGCGTCCTGAACAAGAACGGGGTGGTGGCGGTGCTGACCCAAAGCTCCGCTAGCGGGAAGGGCAGCATCCAGCTCTACGGCGAATGCCGCAATATGACCAACCATCGCCTCGAGGGCACGACGATGGGCTCCCGCATTGACGAGCAGCTCCGCGGAAAGTAACAAGCCATGTGGCATTGAGTTGGACATGGCTGTCCAGGTGCGCTGGGTGGGCCCAGGGCGGGGCGGCCAAGTGAATTGCGGACGCGCCTCCGGGTGGCTAGGTTGCCGACATGGATGCTGACGGCACGCTAAGTGCGAATGCCGCTGCGATGCTTGGCTTCGCGGAATCGCTGCGTGGTGCTGCCGAACATCTTCAAGGCGAACTGGCTGAGCTCGAAGGACAGGTTGGCGACATGTTGGGCGGGTGGCGCGGCGCGTCGGGGAGTGCATTTGCCTCGGCATGGGAATTGTGGCGCCGCGGTGCCGGAGAGGTGCAGTTGGGGCTGTCGATGCTGGCGGAGTCGGTAGGCCAAGCGGGCGCGGGCTATCAAGCCAACGAGGCGGCGTCGGCGCGGGCTCTACGTGAGTTGGGCCATGGCTGATCCCTTCCGGGTGGATCCCGCCTCGCTGTCCGATGCGGTAGCGCGGATGGCGGAGTTTGGTCGTCACGCGGAAGCCATGATTGCTGAAATCGAATCCCTGGTAACCAGATTGCACGTGACATGGACGGGCGAGGGCGCGGCAGCCCATGCCGAGGCGCATCGGCATTGGGCCGGTGGCGAAGCGATGATGCGCGAAGCGCTTGCTCAGTTGCGGTCCGCGGGACACAGCGCGCACACCAACTACACCGCGGTCATGTCAGCGAATCAGCGCATGTGGTCATGAGCTGATGGCGCCGCTGGCCGTGGATCCCGCGGCCCTCGATGGCGCTGGCGCCGCGGTGGTCGCTGCCGGCGAGGGGCGGGAACCGGTGATCGCATCGTTGTCCGCTGTGCTGGCGGGTTGTGCCGGGATGGCCGGGGACGATCCGGTCGGCGCGGTGGTTGGGCGTGGCTATGACAGGGCAGCGGCCAAGGTCTTCTCGGCCATGGCGGCTACCCGAAATGGGTTGGGCAGCATCGGAGACGGCGTCCGCATGTCGGCCCACAACTATTCGCTGGCTGAGGCGATGTCGGACGTAACGCGGCGGGCGGCCGCGCTCCCCGCGCCGACGTTGACCAGCTGCATTGTCGCGGCCTCCGCACCGTCGGCGGTCGGGACTGCTGACAGCGCACCGGCGGGTTGGGGATGGGTAGCCCCATACATAGGAAGGATCTGGCCGACGGGCAACTCGAGCAAGTTGCGCACAGCAGCTTCGGAGTGGACAGCGGAGGGCACCAAGTTCGCGCTGGTAGAGACCCAGCTGACGGCGGGTCCACTGGGCGCAATCCGTTCGCAGCAGCTTCCAGAGTCAGGACTCATCGAGCGAGCGTTTCCTGATGCCTACGTCAGCACGATCTCCGTTGTGGGGCAATGTCAGACGATCGCCGCTCAACTCGACAGGTATGCGGACCAGATCGACGAGGTGCACGCGGCGATCCTGGACTTGCTGGCCCGCATCTGCGACCCGCTGACCGGGATAAAAGAAGTGTGGGAGGTTCTGACCGGCGAGGACGAAGACGAGATTGAGCGGATCGCCCATGACATCGCCGCAGTGGTAGATCATTTCGCCGCCGAGGCAAACGCGCTAAGTGCACAATTCAACGCCGCACTGGTCCAGGCCGAACACCGTGCTTGACACGATGGCCCGACATGCGGCTAAGGAATTGGATCAGTTTCTGCATGGCAACCCGGTAGGCGCGATCGTCGACTTCGGTGGTCAACGTTTGAAGGGTCTTGGCGAGGCAGCCTGAGGCCTGGCAGAGACCGCCCTGACCTATAACCAGATCCGGGCATTGCTGGACCCTCTGGGCTATGCCCGCGATGTCGGGAGTATGGCCCAAGGGATGGCGCCGTTGGTTGGTCTGGGTGACGACCACGCACCTTCGGTCTGGGAATCGTGGAAGCAGCTCGGTAAGGAGGTAACTCATTGGGATGACTGGTCCCGAAGTCCCGGTGAGGCGCTAGGGAAGTCGGAGTTCGACCTGGCAAATCTATTTCTGCCTGGCGGACCAATTTCCAAGGCCGCGAGCAAAGGCCGTGATCTCGCCGATGGCCTACAGGGCCTCAAGGCGCGGCTGCGACCCAACGAGATGGGTGAACCCAACCCGCTGAAGCGGCCGGACGCTAGTGCCGCTGAACACACACCGCCATCAACCATGCCGCAGCAAGAAGCGAAGCAGCCCGCAGCCGCACCACAGCCCAAACCTCTCCGCCCATCAGATGGCCACGGGCTGCCGCACAGCCCGACCGAATCTAAGGCACCCCCAGTCGACAAGCCGGCTACCGGTGAACCCGTCAAACCAGCAGGAGCTCAACTAGGGGAAGCGCGGGCGCTTGTTGCTGCTGCACGTGGCGAGAAGGAGTTGCCGGCAGATGCCCAGCGTGGTGAACAGGTCCCTTCCCGGGCGCACTCAACGCCGGTCGAGAAAGGACTTGTCATGGAGGTGACTCGAAGCAGCTCATATGCATCGGCAGGCAGACCCGCGCAGGCGACATTTCACATAGCGGCTGTGGAGGAGATGCCTCCGAACCTGCCGCGCGACCCAACCCTTCCGGTGGCTAAGCATCGAAGAGAAGGCGTTCATGAGTACCACAATCGACCCCGAGGTGGCGCAGTCGTCGGCTTTCGCGGGAAAGGTAGAGATGAGAATCATGTCGAAGACGGGACGTGATGTGTCCGCTTTTTCGATGTTCCCAAATGAACGGGAAGTCCTATTTCCCACCGGCACGGTATTCTATGTGCTCGATAAAACGGTCGATCCGTTAACGGGCAGGGCAATAATAGATATGTTGGAGCGTTAGAAATTTCCATGGACGATGACAGGTGGATGGAGTTATCGGTGAGTCGAGAATTTGCTGGCAAGACCTTCTATACAGCTGAGGAAGCAAAGCAGTCGGGGTTCACCCCACCGACGGAGGAAGAGATTGCACGCGCGCGACAAATTTTCAATGAGTTTCAGGCGAAAATGGATGAAGTGTCGCCGGATAAACTGACAGAAGTATCGCCCAAGTTTTGGGACGGTACTTCTGGTCCGTAAATTGACATCAGAAAGAAATGCCGCGATCTCGGTTTCATATACCCACTTCACGACTGAGCCGATCGCTTGACACGCTCCCCAGAACCGGGCAGTCCCGAGCTAGCGCTGCTGTGGGCTTTGATATTCGGTACCGGAAGTATCGTCCCAAAACTTGGGTGAAACATCAGTTACCCGATCTTCAGGTGCCGCCGCGTTTACCTTTTTCTGGAAGTCGTCGAGCATCTTTCTGGCGCGCGCCAACTCCTCTTCTGTCGGTGGAGTTACACCTGCCTCTTCCGGCGTAGAGAAGATTTTTCCGGCGATTTTTCTACTCACTACAGATTCCATCACTCGCTTGATACATCTTGCCAACACCGTCGCCCGCCCATCGCAGGGTAGCTGCAGCGAATTTGCGCGCGCATTTCGATTGACCGGGCCACCATCGGTAATGACGACACGGTGACGAGATTACTTCGACTCGGAAGAGCCGACTAGTCACACTAACCCCACGGTTGTCGACGGCTGACCCAGGTAGCTAAGAGATCGCCGGCGACACTTGAGAAAGGTGCGCCAGCTCTTGCTTCCGCATCATCCACACGGACCAATGTTGGGCGCCAACACGCAGGGTCGTCGATGAGGCCGGCCACCATGCGCCGATGAGTGCCGCCGTCCAGTTGCCGGGCGGGAGGTCAGTCACCACCGAATGCCTTTTTCATAACAGCATCGTTGGCGATGACATCGTCGAGCGCCGCCTGAAACTCGGCCTGACTGACGACGTCATCACTGCTCTTGGCAGTGTCCGTTAGGTACGCACTCGCTAGCTCGCGAGCAGCATCGCGATGTCTGGTGTTGAGCGCCGGATTGACCGCTGCATTCTCAAGCATCACGGCGGGTCCCTCTCAGGTGCTGTCGGGCGCCGCTGAGAGCGGGTTGTACGAGGGGCGTGCGGAGGCCCTTCGATTGCGGAAGATTTGCCTGCCGGAGAGCACGCCGCTGCTCTTATTGTGTTGTGGTGTCCTCAGCTATCACTCAGAACTAGTTCCACTCTCCTCTGATGCCATGGCATTTGTCATATATGGGGATCTGTAGTGGACTGCCCAGATAGCCAAGAAACCCTGTGGCATAGAACCGTTTCCCTAATCCGCGAGCCGGGGCGTGGTTGGTGACTAGCCAGTTGAGCACTTGGGAATTGCATTGCTGATCACAGTGCTCCTGCTGCGGGCCAGCCGGGAAATGGTGGCAGGGTGGGAAAGTCTGAACGGGGATGTACGCCGTTGCTGAGAAATAGCCGGCGCTCTAGAGGATCTGGTGCCTTTTCGACACAGGACTGGGCGTCGGCTGGCCTCGTTGGCCACTCCGGAAACTCGGTGATTCGGGTTGGAGAGGCGTCGATGATGAGGGCGCCGTCGATTCGCCAGGCGCCGAAGACATCATCGACCGGTGCTGGGGCGGTTCCTTTCTGCACCGGCAGGGGTGATCCCGTGCCACCTTGTGGGGCGGTCATCGACACCCATTGCATCCCAATCCCGCTAGAAGGAGCCGTGAATGCCGTCTCGTGCATCCAGCCATACTTCCCGTGGCCTAGATCGAGCGCTGTGGTGTAGGCCCACACACACACCACCGCGGTCACCTGCCGATCTATCTCATCAACCCGCAGGATGTGATAGCCGCGGGTACCCACGACGGGGATACCGATGGGGTGTTGGGTGTCCGGCCAGCGATCGCGGGTGCTGTGCGGGTGGCCTTCCGGAGCATTCGGTGGCACCGCCTGGGCGAATCCCGGGTACGCATAGGCGATGTCACCGCCGTAGTCCGCCAGATAGATCGACTCGAGGTAGGCGCGGACCGTGACGGCCGGTGCGGTGAGTAGATCGATGCCCGGGTCGGCACTCCATACCGAGCGCACATCGGCCAGCATTCCCGTCCAGGGCAGCTTCGCTGGCGGTGTGGATGGCTGGGGGCTGGGCGCCGGCCCGCAGCCGCCCAACAATGCAACCAGCAGCATCCCGCACGCCATCGCGAGCCGGAGCCGCCACCGTCTGAGCTTCATCTGCCTGTTCCTAGGGGTTGGGTATTTGGACCACGTCGTTGTAGTGGTTCTGCATATGCGGAATCACGGTTCCATCACCCAGCGCTCCCTGCACCGCATCCCTCAGCTTCTGGTTGTACTCGAAGGTATTCCCGCCCCCACTGATACGCCGATATTCGTCGTACGTCGCTATCCGCAGCGGACTACTCGGGTCGCCGGGAACCGTGTGCACAAAGAAGTCGCTGTCCAGTCCGCTAATCGGGGCGTGGTTTGCGATCAGCCCGTTGAGCACTTGGGAATAGGCGACGCTGTCTGGCATGTTCGCCACGATCTCCGATGTTGTCATGGCTGTCGGCGGGGCACCGATAATGTCCTGCTGCAACGCATTCCCAGCCATGGACACACCCGGACCGGAAAGCTTGCCCACGATGTTGAAGGGCGGTGGCAGCGCACCGCCCGCGATCCCGGCTCCGGTGCTGAGCCCTTTGACGACTGAGCCATACGCCGACTGCTTACGCGCGTAGGCCTCGGCTGCCAGCTGATCCCCGTTGAGCCCCTGGGCGTGGGCCGCGTTGTTGACGCCGCAGTCGACCAGGGCCTTCAAGGTCGCTGCCTGCTGCAAATCGGCATCGTGGGCGACTGCTCCCGGCGTGTGGTTGGCAACCGCTGCGGCGTAGTCGTTTTGGTCTTGCATGATCTGCCGCATCGCGGCCCCGTTGAAGATATCGGAGGCATCCTTGTCGGTGCTAATGACAGAGAAAATGCCTTTTGCAACAGGCAGTATCGTCTCCACGTCCTGGTTCGCGTCCGGGGTGTGAAAGTACTGCGACACATCATTGCTGTCACCGGCGATGTTGGCGACGTAGGGCGCCAGGCCTTTGGCGAAGTCCTGCACCAAATTCGGGTTCATCTGACCGAGAGTTTGATGTCCCGGCAGGTCGAGCAACTCGTGGGAGTTCTGCCCGAGGTATGCGGCATAGGTTTGGGCGGTCTGGCCGGCGATTCGGGCTTCCGGCCCGGTGGCGTTTTGTGTCCAACTGAACAATGATCCTGCGGCGGCACCGTCGTCTGCCCACGGATGGTGGGTGATGTTCAGCATGAAGTCTCCGCTGGCGGCGTCGCACATGCCAAGGTCGTTGACCATCCAGTTGACGGCACCATGGTCTCGCCCGGCTGCCCAGAAAACGGCCTCGACCGTCGGGTCGAAGGTGTTGCGGGTCCAATCAAACGAGCTCATGATTTGCGCGCCCTTGTGCAGCAGGTTCTGGTCCAGTGGTGTGTTGTGCTGCAGCATGGGGTTGCCGTCTTTGACGATGTCGGCGATCGTCCTGGTCTGGTCGGCAAACAGGATCTCAGGTGCGGTCAGTGTCCGTTGCACGCTTTCGGGCAGTTGCGCGAACCCACCTTGCACCGTTTCCGACCCTTCCTTGGCACCAGGGTTCAATGGCGTCTTGGGGAAGGAGATCGTCGGCGTGCTCATCAACTGCCAGGAATCGCCGATGACATGTCGTTGGTCGTCGAGGCGTTCTTCGGCCGTCTTGAGATCGTCGATCGACATGCCGTGTTGCTGCGCCTGCATCTGACTCAACACGGACGCCTGTTCTGGCGTCAGTGGTAGATTGCCCGCTCGCTGGTCGGCGGTGATCGAATCCAGCACCGCCGCTACCCGGGCGGCAGCGGCTTTGTCGCCGGCCAGGGCCTTGTGCACATCCTCTTCGGCCGGCTGCGGAGTCTCGGGAGTATGACCGTCGAGGCCGGCTACCAATGTGGTGTCGTAGCCGTCGGTGTGCAAGTTGGACTCGGCCTGCTGAAGTTTGCCCGAGTAATCGTCACGGATGCGTTCGAGGTCGCCTATCGCGGCTCTGGTCTTGTCGATGGCCTCTTGCTCACAACCGGTGATGTACTCCTCGAGCAGGTCACGTTCCACTCGGGTCAGGTTCGGATCCCGCTCCAGCTGAAGGGCTTCGTCGAGCTGATCGTCAATACGATGTAGTTCGTCCTCGAGCGCGGCGAGAGCTGATTTGCCTGAGCGCTGCGCCTCGGCCAGGGTGGCCGCGACATTTTGCAGGTCGGCGGCGATCTTCGGCAGCTGAGCCGCTTGCACGCCCAGCGTGGTGACGGTGCGCCGTACCTCGGCCGAGTCGTTGATCGGATTCTCGCCGTTTTCGTGGGTCCAGGATTTCTCGAAGCGCTCGCGGGCCTGACGGAAGGCGGTGTCGGCCTCGGCCGTGGATTGCCCCGCATCGTGAAACGCCTGTGCAAGATCGGAAATCTGCGCCGGTCGCCCGCTTTGCAGGGTGGCGTTGATCTTCCACGGATCGCCGCCAGCGAAGGTAATCAGCGCAGCCTGGCTTATATGTCGAAGGTGCACTGGGCTATCCGACGAGTGCTACCAGCTGCGTTCGCGGTGTTGTCCAACGCGCTTTCCAGCAGCTACGTCCCTGCAATGTGACGTTGTAGCCAAGCGCACCTGCTTCCTGGCACGACATCATGCTACGAACGGCCCTTCACCCCTTGTCGATCGGCGGCAACATTACTACCGTGCGTCGGCGCGTCAATTCACTCTCAGCGCTGACCGCCCGTTTGCGCCCCACTTGTCGAGCCTTCGATGCACCGCGGTGGCGATGGTCATCCGATGAAGGGCAGGGTGCATTGCCTTATGAGGTCCGTCCCCGGGCATCCGAGAGCATCCAAATAGACGGATGCGAATTCGCGCAACGTTGAACGCATTCATTAGTTGGTAGCCGCCGAGGACTAGTGACAGTAGCTCGGCGGACATCGTTTCTGGCCGATTCATGAAGCCGACTACGCCCAGATATCGGAAGGTGCGTGCCGGCATGAGTTCATGCTTGCCCAGTTGGGAGCAACGCGCGGGATGGTCCCCCCACCCCGCGGCAGCGCACCCAGGAAGACGTGCGTTCCGCGAAATGACCTTTCTCACGTGTCGCCGGCGACCTCTTAGGAACCTGGTCAGTCGTCGACAACCGTGTGGTTAGGTGACTAGTCGGCTCCTCCGAGCCGAAGTAATCTCGTCACGGGTGTCGCCATTACCGATGGTGGCCCGGTCAATCGAAATGCGCGCGCAAATGCGCTGCAGCTACCCTGCGATGGGCGGGCGACGGTGTCCGCGCCCATGGTGCGCCACGTTTCGCTGACCCGGAGGTACGGGAGTAGTGGCTTGGGTGTTTGTTTCCAGGCGGAGTGGTCTGCTGACAGACGTGGGCCGGTTTCGGCACGGCGGCGGAGGAATTCTTGACTGATCCGCTGATCCTTCAGACGCTGGCGACCTTGTCCCGCGGGCACGGGCTGTTCGCCGGTCGCTTAGTCGACGAAAGAAGCCGCCACGAGCCGCAGCTTCAGGCACTGGCCGACTCCGTATCGCAGACAGGAGGGAACCGGCTTCCCGACCGGGCCGCAGCGCGATCGCACGCCGTCGTCCAGGCCGTACGACGGTCCATCGACACCGACCGGGAATTCGCACAGATCATGTCGATAGCCCAGGCCGATCACGCGCATGCGAGAAGGGCCACGCGCGCCATCCTGCAGGCAGCCCACGCCGATAGCGCGCTCGCGGCCGATACGCCGCTTGGCCGGCGCGAAGCGATGGTCCGCATGGCGGCAAGACTGCGAGCCCAGCGCCGCCACATCGTGCGGTCGCGTGCACGGGCGCGACAACTGGTGTTGCGGCTGCGCCGGCTGCGGTACCTACAGGCAGCCGCTAGGCGACAGCATCATCACGTTCCACCCACCGGCCGGCCCGCTGTGTTGGCGGCGATCCGTAAAGCCCTCGATATCAAGGGTATTCACGACCCTGCAGCACGAGCGCGCTGGACACGCGGGATGGATTTGGTGGCCCGCCGAGAGTCGGGCTACAACGCCAGCGCGGTGAACGACTGGGACGCTAACGCGTCTCAGGGCACGCCGAGTAGGGGTGCGTGGCAGTTCATCGCACCGACCTTCGCGGCCTACCACCAGCCGGGCACCTCGACCAACATCACCAACCTGGTGGCCCAGGCATGCGCGTTCATCAACTACGCGCAGGGCCGCTACGGGGTTGCCGCTGATGCATCGAACCTGGCTGATCGGATCCAGCAAGCCGATCCACGTCGTTCCCCAAGGGGGTACTGAGCAATGCCATTGAGTTTGTCCAACCGGGACCAAAACTCCGGGCACCTCTTCTACAACCGCAGGCTGCGTGCGGCGACCACCCGCTTCTCGGTGCGGATGAAACACGAGTTTTACTCACTGGTGGAACGTCACCAGGACGGAACACCGGACATGATTGGCATGGAGGCGGTCAACCAGCTCCTGGTCAAGTTGGAGACCCACCGATTCGATTTCTGTTTCATCGGTGCGGGCTATGAGGATCAGGTCGACGAATTCCTCAGCGTGAATCCGGGTTTGGCCGGCCGATTCAATCGCAAGCTGCGCTTTGAGTCCTATTCGCCCACGGAAATCGTCGAGATCGGGCAGCGCTATGCCGCGCCGCGCGCCAGCCTGCTCGATGAGGCGGCGCGCGAGACCTTTTTGGATGCGGCCACCACCATCCGCAACTACACCACCCCGGGTGGGCAACACGGGATCGATGCCATGCAGAACGGGCGGTTCGCGCGCAACGTCATCGAGCGCGCCGAGGGATATCGGGACACTCGAGTGGTCGCCCAGAAGCGAGCGGGGCGAGCGGTGTCCGTCGAGGATCTTCAGATGATCGCCGCTGGTGATGTCGAAGCGGCGGTGCGCAGCGTGTGCGCGGACAACCGTGACATGGCCGCCATCGTTTGGTGACGGGTCGCGCCGGTTGGCGAGGGTAAGCCCGGGCGCGTGGAATGGCATGTGTTCGTGCAGCTTTGAGCGACGCCCAGGCCGGCACGGCACGGCGTGCGGAGCCAGTTGCCGACGCCGCTTGGTCACAGTTCAGGATGGACAGGCTGGCACCGGGTTGAATAGCGTCGTTTACGCGCCCGTTACGTCTAAAATGCAGGCACGACTGACACGAGCGTGCCAGAGCTTCACTGCGGCTAGAGAACGGAGTGATTCCGGGGTGCACCGGACCTTGCTGACGATGGTCGCGCTGGCGTTGCTGACCGCACCGCCGGCTTTGGCAATCGATCCTCCCTCGATTGATCCCGGCGCGGTACCGCCGGATGTAACCGGTCCCGACCAACCCACCGAGCAGAGAGTGCTCTGTACCAGCCCCACGACGCTGCCCGATTCCAGCTTTCACGATCCGCCGTGGAGTAACGCCTATATGGGTGTCGGAGAGGCCCACAAGTTTGCGACCGGGGCCGGCGTCACGGTGGCGGTGATCGATACCGGCGTGGATGCCTCACCACGGGTCCCGGCCGAGCCGGGCGGGGACTTCGTCGATCAGGCGGGCGACGGACTGTCGGACTGTGATGCGCACGGCACGCTCACGGCCTCGATTATCGGCGGGCGCCCCGCACCGACTGACGGTTTCGTCGGGGTTGCCCCCGACGTGCGACTGCTTTCGTTGCGCCAGACATCGGAGGCCTTCGAACCGGTTGGCTCCCAACCCAACCCCAATGATCCCAACGCGACGCCGGCGGCCGGGTCCATCCGCAGTCTTGCCCGTGCGGTGGTGCATGCGGCCAACCTCGGGGCGGGAGTGATCAACATCAGCGAGGCGGCGTGTTACAAGGTGAGCAGGCCGATCGACGAAATAAGTCTGGGCGCGGCCATCGACTATGCGGTCAACGCCAAGAACGCCGTGGTCGTGGTCGCCGCGGGTAACACCGGCGGCGACTGCTCGCAGAATCCGATGCCCGACGCGTCGACACCCAATGATCCCCGGGGCTGGAACAAGGTGCAGACCGTGGTCACACCGGCTTGGTATGCGCCCTTGGTGCTGACTGTCGGGGGCATCGGCCAGAACGGGGTACCGAGTTCGTTTTCCATGCACGGACCGTGGGTGGGGGTAGCGGCACCCGCGGAGAACATCATCGCGCTCGGTGATCACGGCGAACCGGTCAACGCCCTGCAAGGTCGAGAAGGACCCGTCCCGATCGCCGGCACCTCGTTTGCGGCGGCTTATGTCTCGGGTCTGGCCGCGCTGGTCCGGCAACGGTTTCCGGAACTGACGCCGGTGCAGGTGATGAACCGGATCACGGCCACCGCGAGACATCCCGGAGGCGGTATCGACAATCTCGTCGGCTCCGGGGTGGTCAATGCCGTCGCGGCGCTGACGTGGGACATCCCGCCGGGCCCGGCGTCGGTGCCCCCCAGCGTCAGACGACTACCGCCCCCACGCATCGAACCCGGCCCGGATCACCGCCCGATCACCATGGTGGCGGTGTCGCTACTGGGGCTGACGCTGGTGCTCGGATTGGGCACGTTGGCCGCCCGGGCGTTGAGGCGCCGATGAGGAACCCCTTCAGTTCAATACGGTTCCGGGTCAGCACCGGTCACACACTTGTCGTTGCGGTGCTGGCGCCGCCCTGCATCATGATGTTCCTGCACCTGCGCTACTGGTGGGTGGGCATCGCCCTGGTAGCGCTGGGCGTCATCGTGGCGACGGTGACTTTCGCCGGTCGTCGGGTCACCGGGTGGGTGGCTACCGTGTTCGCCTGGTTGCGTCGGCGTCGGCGACCGCCGGATGTCCCGTCCGAGCCGGTGGTTGGTGCCACCGTGAAGCCGGGGGATCACGTCGCGGTGCGTTGGCGACGCGACCGGTTGATTGCGGTGATCGAACTCAAACCCCGCCCGTTTACCCCGACGGTCATCGTCGACGGCAAGGCCCACACCGACGACGTGCTGGACACCCGGCTGCTCGAGGACCTGCTGTCGGTGCATTGCCCGGACCTGGAAGCAGATGTGGTCTCGGCGGGCTACCGCGTTGGCAACACTGCCTCCGAAGAGGTGGTGAGCCTTTACCAGCGGGTGATCGGCGCCGATCCGGCTCCCGCAAGCCGGCGGACCTGGATCATGCTGCGAGCCGACCCGGAACAAACCCGCAAGTCTGCGCAGCGCCGCGAGGCCGGCCTCGCCGGTTTGGCTCGGTATCTGGTGGCGTCGGCGACTCGCATCGCCGATGGCCTGGCCAGCAACGGCGTCGACGCGGTATGCGGGCGCAGCTTCGACGACTACGACCACGCCACCGACATCGGTTATGTGCGGGAGAAATGGTCGATGATCAAGGGCCACGACAGCTACACCGCCGCCTACACAGCACCCGGCGGCCCGGATTTGTGGTGGTCCGCACGAGCGGACCACACCATTACCAGGGTCCGGATCGCTCCCGGGATGCCGCCGCGGTCCACGGTGTTGCTGACCACAGTGGGAAAGCCCAAGACTCCCCGGGGCTTCTCGCGCCTGTTCGGCGGTCAGCGGCCGGCGTTGGAAGGGCAGACCCTGGTTGCCAATCACCACTGCCAACTGCCAATCGGATCAGCGGGCGTGTTAATCGGCGAGACCGTGAACCGCTGCCCGGTGTACATGCCGTTCGATGACGTGGATGCGACCGTCAACCTGGGGGACGCCCAGACCTTCACCCAGTTCGCGGTGCGTTCGGCGGCTGCGGGGGGCGTCGTCACCGTGGGACCACACTTCGAACAATTCGCCGGGCTTATCGGTGCCCATGTCGGTGCGGAGGCCAAGGTGGTGTGGCCGAACGCGACGACCTATCTGGGCGCACACCCCGGTATCGATCGGGTGATCCTGCGTCACAACTTGGTCGGCACCCCGCGACACCGCAAGTTGCCGATCCGGCGGGTCTCTCCACCTGAGGAAAGTCGCTTCCAGATGGCCCTGCCCAAGTAGGTCGAAGTGGGCTGGAAGAGGGCGGCGAAATTTTTTGGTGCAGCAAGCGGTCGTTTCAGCGACGATAATGGCATGGAGCACTAAGGAGGACGATCCGACATGAGCCAGCCGCAGACCGTCACGGTGGATCAGCAGGAAATCTTGAACAGGGCCAACGAGGTGGAGGCGCCGATGGCGACTCCGCCCACTGATGTGCCCCAGGCACCGTGCGGCCTCACGGCAGCCACCAACGCGGCCGAACAACTGGCGGTCTCCGCCGACAACGTCCGCCTATATCTGCAGGCAGGCGAGCGGGAGCGGCAACGTCTGGCGACGTCGCTGCGTAACGCCGCCGCGGCTTATGGCGAGGTCGAGGACGAGTCCGCAACCGCGCTCGATAACGACGGCAATGGCGAGGTCGAAGCCCAATCTGCGGGCGGCGCCGGCGCCGGCCAGACCGATTCACTGGAGGAAACCCCGAAGGTGGCGGCCGCGGGGGAATCAGACTTCACCGACCTCAAGACCGCGGCGACGAAGCTCGAATCCGGTGACCAGGGCACGTCGTTGGTCAACTTCGCCGACGGGTGGAACAACTTCAACCTGGCCCTGCAACGCGACATCAAGCGGTTCCGGATCTTCGAGAACTGGGAGGGTGACGCCGCTACCGCCTGCGAGGCCTCGATGGACCAGCAGAAGGAGTGGATACTCCACATGGCCAAGCTGAGTGCATCGCTGGCCAAGCAGGCCAATTTCATGGCGCAACTGCAGCTGTGGGCCAGGCGGGGGCACCCCACCCTGGCCGACATCGTCGAACTCGAGAGACTGGCGAAAGACCCGGACTATCAAGAGCAAGCCATCAAGCTCTACGCCGAGTATCAAGAGACCTCGGAGAAGGTGTTGAGCGAATACAACACCAAGGCTGATCTGGAGCCGGTGAATCCGCCGAAGCCTCCGGCGGCGATCAAGATCGACCCGCCGCCACCCGCGCAACCGCAGGGCCTGATCCCGGGCTTCTTGATGCCGCCCGGCGACGGTTCCACCGGGCTGGCCTCGGGAATGACGCCCCCGATGATTCCGCCCACCGGTGGAGCGGGCGGCACACCCGACGTCAACACCGCCGAGCTCACCTCGGCGGGTCGCGAGGCGGCGTCCAACCTGTCCAAGGGCCTCGGTGTCAAACCGATGTCTTTGGGCGGCGGCGGTGGTGGTCTCGGCGGGATGCCGATGGGTGATGCGGCCCTGGCCGGCGGCGAGTCCGTGCGACCGGCCGCGGCAGGGGACGTCGCCGGTGCCGGCCAGGGTGGTGGCGCCGCAGGTCGCGGAATGGCCGGAGGCGGCATGGGAATGCCGATGGGCGGCGCTGGCCAGGGCCAGGGCGGCGCCAAGTCCAAGGGCGCTCAACAAGACGAGGAAGCGCTCTACACCGAGGACCGCGAGTGGACCGAGGCCGTAATCGGTAACCGCCGCCGTCAGGACAACAAGTAGCCGTCAGGACAGTCGTCAGGACAGTAAGGAGTCAAGGTGACCAGCATGGAGATGGACCCCCAAGTCGCGCAGGTGTTGGCGTTGGCGGCACGGTTCCAGTCGGCCTTGGACGGAACGCTGAACCAAATGAATACCGGCAATTTCCGTGGCAAAGACGACACCGAGACGGTCGAGGTGACGATCAATGGGCACCAGTGGCTCACCGCTGTGCGCATCGACGACGGCCTGCTGAAGGAAGTTGGTGCGGAGGTCGTTAGTGCGCGGGTCAACCAGGCGTTGAAGAACGCCCAGGCCGCCGCATCCAAATACAACGACGCGGCGGGAGAAAAGCTGACCGCGGTGTTGTCCTCAATGTCTCAAACAATGAACAACGGGATGGTCTGATCCGTCCCTGCGCCGGGGTGGAAACAGTCCCCTCGGCGCGCCTGTCAGCGGCTGTTGGTTCGCGCTAGCGGACCATTGACGCCACCGCCGTGGTGCCTCGTGTCGCGGCGTCTGCGTCGTTCTGCGCGCGGCTCAACCCTGCGCGAAATCTCTCCGATACGGCGGTCTGCCGTGCTGTGGTGTTATTTCCGTCGGCCCGTCCCGATCCCCAAATTGGCGCATCTAGCTGGTCTTAACCTCGGTTAGGCTGGTTAACCATGACGTCCGGTACCACTGACCAGCTGACGCGGCCCGCAAGCCAGCGCAACGGCGGTGCGGTGTGCGCGCCGGTCCAACGATCCACTGCGGGTACCTACCTGACAGGTCTGGTCGCTGCGGCCTGGATGCTGCGGGGAGGAGAGTAGGCAATGGGTATTCCGAGGCCGACGGGGGAGTACGCCGGGCGGATGCTCGAGGCGGGTGGGTGGCCCGACGCTGACGAGGACATCCACTACGACCGGGCTCGCGAGTACAACCGGGTCCTGCACCTGTTTACCGATGTGATGGACGCCTGCCGGCACCAGCAGGTCGAGGTCTTCGACGGTGGTGTCTGGTCCGGTGGTGCCGCCAGTGCGGCCAACGGTGCGCTGGGCGGCAATCTCGAGCAAATGAGCACGCTGCAGGACTATCTCGCCACGGTTATTACCTGGCACCAGCATGTGGCTGGGTTGATCGCCGAGGCGAAGGCAAACATTGACAACAACGTGGACGGTGCTCATCGCGAAATACGGGTTCTGGAGGGCAACGCCGACCTTGACCCCGAGGAGCGCAAGGCGGCGATCGCATCCCTGATCCGCTCAGCTCACGAGGCCAACTCGGGTCTGGTGGCCGAAGCCGCTGAGCAGGTTCTGGCATCCAGAAACTGGAAGCCGCCGCACAATGCGCTCAAGGATCTGCTGCACCAGGTGACGCCTCCGGCCCCGGGCATTCCGTCGGTGACCGTGCCGACGCCAGGTCAGCCAGCCCCGAGGCCACCGGGACCGAAGCCGTTCGAACCCACGCCGGTCAACCCGCACAAGCCGGTTACCCCGGGCGGACCGGGCACGCCGGTGAACCCGAAGCCGGGTGCTCCGGTGGTTCCGACACCCGGCGGGCCAACGCACCCGGTTACCCCGGGGACCCCGGGTATCCCGGGTATCCCGGGGACCCCGGGTATCCCGGGTATCCCGGGTACTCCGATCACCCCAGGTACTCCGATCACCCCGGGCAAGCCGGTGACGCCGGTCACCCCGGGCAAGCCGAAGCCAGGGAAGCCCGACACCCCGGTCTTGCCGGTCGAGCCAACCCCTGCCCCAGCGCCGGCCCCAGCGCCGGCACCAGCGCCGGCCCCTGCGCCCGCCCCGGGACCTGCCCCAGCGCCGGCACCGCAGCCCGCGCCAGCTCCGGGGCCCGGTCCGCAGCCGGGGCCCACCGACCCGGGCGCGAGTCCGCAGCCCGCGCCATCGCAGCCGGGGTCGCCGTCCACGCCGGGGCAGCCGTCAACCGACCCGGCTCACGTGAAGCCGGCAGCGGCAACGGAGACGTCCACGGCACCGTCAACCCAGCCGTCGGGACCTTCGGGCCCTGCGCACGGCGACGACTCGTCGGGAGGGGCCGCGGCCGCACCTGCCGCCAGCGCGATGCCGGGCGGCGGTCGAGGAGTGTCCGCAGGATCAAGCTCGGGCCTGTCCTCGGCCGGAGCGAGTTCGAGCACAAGCCAGTCAGCGGCCTCGGGTGCCGGCTCGCGTGCCGCCTCGGGGCGCGCACCGGTGGAGTCGGGCGGCCGGGGCCCCAATACGGCCGCGCCGCGCCCGGCGGCGGCTCGCACCGCATCGCCGACCCGTCCGGCTCCGGAGCGACCCAAGCCGGACGGAAAAGAAAAGTCCGAAGCGCCCGATGCCGTTACGCCATCGCCGATGGTTCCGGTCTCGGCGGCGCGGGCCGCGCGCGATGCCATCGCTTCGGCGTCTCGTCGCAGTCAAAAGAAGGACCCCTTGCGGTTGGCGCGACGCATCGCGGCCGCGTTGAACGCGCCCGACACCTACAACAAGGGCGACTACGGGTTCTTCTGGATCACCGCGGTGACCACCGACGGCGACATCGTGGTGGCCAACAGTTATGGGCTGGCCTACATACCCGAGAATGTCGAGCTACCGCACAAGGTCTACATGGCCAGCGCTGACCATGCGATCCCGGCCGATGAGCAGGCCCGGTTCGCCACCTACCCGGTGTTGGCCGTGCAGGGTTGGGCGGCGTTTCACGACTTGAAGCTGCGCGCGGTGATCGGGACGGCCGAACAATTGGCCAACTCGGACGCGGGCGCGGCCAAGATCATCCTGGAAGCCGACGACATTCCGGAGAGCGGCAAGATGACCGGACGTCCGCGGCTCGAGGTGGTAGACCCCTCGGCGGCGGCCCAGCTGGCAGAGACCGAAGATCTGCGGCTGCTGGAGTTGCTGCCGCCGGCGCCGGCCGACGCCAATCCGCCAGACGACGAGCGGCACATGTTCTGGTTCGACCTGATGAAGCCGATGACGAGTAACGCCACCGGACGCGAGGTCGCGCACCTGCGTGCATTCCGCGCCTATGCCGAACATTGCCAGGAGATCGCGCTGCACCAGGCATACAGCGCGGCAGACGCTGAAGCCCAGCGGCCCGCGGTCGCCGACTGGCTGTACTGGCGTTATGTCGCCGGGCTGCTTGCCAACGCTTTGGCGGACGCGTCCTGAATTCGGAGTGATCCGATCCCCCGCCAGGACCGAGTGGAGACGACACCGCTGCGCGCGTGCCTGAACAAGGCCGCTGCCAGTGCGTTTTCGAAAGTAAGTTATAGTTGATTCCGAAATTCATACACGATTCTTCTGCCATCAATTTCAGAAGTTAGTTCTGATTTATATCAGAAGTTGATTCTGAAATATCCAGGCCTGAATTTCGTGTGAGATCCGGCGAATTCGGTGGCGATAATTGCTGGTGCCTTACGGGGCGGTTCGGCGCGGCAGAGCAGATGCGAACACCCGATGTTCGCTCTCGAGTGCGTCGGCGTGCGGACAGGCGTGCAGCCGACCTAGCAGCGTTTTCGACATGACGATGCGGGACAGCCGTGCTGGGCGGCACAACGATAGCTCGAAAGGAATCTTCGTCTCATGCACCCGGATGAAGCGGCGACCTATAACCGAATCTTTGAAGATTTGCTCGCCCACTTAGAGCCGGACGCAGGATTGTTTGAACCTGACGGATTCGAATCGGACGCATGGGAGACCCAATTTGACGGATTCGAATCGGACGTAGGGGAGATTGAGCGAGAAGCGGAAGCGGGGGCGGCCGATAATCCCCACGAGCTATGCCGAGGAACCGTTGTTTGCGCGTCGACCCTGACCATCCTTGGTGTCATGTGGGGATGGCTTGGAGATTCGCCACCCGAGCAGGGTGATCGCTTGGCGAGCAGTGGGTCGTTGTTCGACGACGTCGGCGCCCAGGTCGCCGCCCTTGATCCGGACGGCGGTTGGCGGGGCAATGCGGCGCAGGCCTATTGGGTTCAGAACCTCGCACAGTCGCGGCACGCCACGCTGATGGCCGACCTGGACCGGCTGACCGCCGGGCTGGTGTCCGCCCAAGCCGATGCCGTCAAGCAAGCCCGCGAGCGGCTGTCGGTACTGATCGCGGTAGTCCTGGGTGTGCTGGTGGTTTGTGCTGGCCTGGAACTAGGGGGGCCCGAGGGCCAGCTCCCGTCCTTCCACATTGCGGTCGCCGCATGCGGTGTTGTGCAGGTTGCCGCCGCCGCCACCCTGATCGGGTTGGCGAACAAGACCTCCTCGAACGCCAGCAGCCTGCGGGCGGCGACACAGCGAGCGACCGAAATGTTGGCGGCACGGTCGGCACGGTCGGCACGGTCGGACGCGATCCCCGGGTTGGCCGGTATGACGGCGCCCGATGTGGGCACGCTCCCATTTGGCGCCCGGCCGAGGTTGGATGTCGCCGGTGACACCGCGCGTATCCGCCGTACACCCGATCGGGGCGCGGCTTACGCCGAATTATCAGATCGGAGCTGAGACCGAACCCGTCGACGTCTCGCCACCGCCGGTGCTTTCGACGGGAGCGCTCACCAGTGTGGCGTGGCCGGCCGCGGCGCCTTCTGCACCGGCCGCTGCCGCGGCGTCTTCTTCGCCCTCTTTGGTCTCGTCAGCCAGCTCCGCGTCTTCGTCGGGTTTGGTGTCCGAGACGAGTTGTGCCGGCGCTGCGCCGCCCTGCGAGGACCCCTGTTGGGCCGACTGACTGATGGTCTGCGCGATCGGTGAGGCCTGCTGCGCCATCTGACCGGCCTGCGGGGCCAGTTGCACCAGCTGGGGAATTGTGGCGGCCACACGGGGCGAGAGGGCTTCCGCCTGAGCGCTGACCGCCTCGCCGATCTGTGTCGCCGCGGCCGCGGGTGCACCCAGCAGCCCGGTCGCGGGCGCGGCCAATGCTTGCGCCACGGGCGCGCCCAATAGCCCGGCGGCGGGCGCGGCCAACGACTGCACGGTCTGGCTCTGTGCCACAGCGTTTGCACCGCTTGCGCCCAGCGCTTGGCCGTCGCCGCCGAATTGGTACTGCGTCAGTGCATCGCCAAGGGCTTGGTCGGCTTTGGCGTAGATGTCCGCGGCAGTCGACATGCTGGAAGCGGTTCGTTTCAAGGCGGCGGTTACACCGGGCATCCCATCGGACACCAAGGACTCGATGCCAGGCATTGTGTCGTTGATTGCAGCCGAAACCGGATCCCCTCCAGTTGCTGCTATCGGCGCTGGTGGCGCCGGAAAAACCAGCTCGGCGAGCTTGCTTCCCGCAGCAATCAGACGGGCGGGATCGACGGCCAGAGGCTCAGCCATCGCAGAATCCCTCCTGTACGTAGTGGATTCAGCAAATTTTACCCGACCTGGAACAAGCCCGATTGCGCCAATTTCGGTGCGGGCCGATCCGCTACCACGACCGCCCGGACGTAGCCCGCCGGTGACTCAGAATCGGATATTGCGGACCAGGTCATAGACACCGGTAATCCAGAGCAGCAGCGGGGCGATTGATGCGATCATCGCGCCATCGAACAATTCCAGCGCCCGTTTCATGACCGGCGAAACGCGACGTACCTGGTTCATCGCCCCGACCGAGATGAGCGTAATGACGGCCGCGGCGAGGTAGATGGTCAACAACAGCCAGGCATAGTGCGGGTACCAAAGGCTCAGCTTCACGGCAAGCCCGGTCGGTATGGCGACGGTCGCCGCCAGCAGCGCCCATGCGCACCACGGATCCGCGTACAGCCGCGATCGGAACGAACAGATCACCGTGATCAGACCCGCCACAATCAGGCTGTGTATGAAGAAGTGCCCGTGTACCACCACGGCTATCGAACCCACCGCAAGAATCAGCGTTCCCGCGGTGACGTAGCCGACGAGCAGCTGCTTAGCCAATTTGCTGCGCTCAGTGAGCCGGGCTGCCGACGCCGGCGCGGAGGCGATGATGGCTTGCCAGGTTGGTGTCTCTTCGTTGGTCGCGTCTTGGGCCGTGATGGGATCGAGCAATTCCTCGTTGTCCACGGTCTCTCCGGGAACGGGGATGGGCGGTAGCGCGATCCGCGCGACGGCGACAGTGAGCTTGGCCGCGTTCGTCACGACGAACAACCCGAACGCAATCGCCCCGGCCGGCACCCATTCCTGATACCCGTATCCGAAGGCGACCGCCGCCGAAATGACCGCGATCGATGTAATCACGACAAACGCCGCGATGTCGTGACGCTTGTAAGGCCCGCCGCGCGTCATCAAGGTGACGAACAACACCGCCGTGGCGGCGGCGGCGAGCTGGGGCGCCCCCAGCGAATGGAACCCGCGTGGCAGCGGAACGGCAATCGCTGCCGCCGCGGCGATGACCCCGTACGACGTGACCAGCAAGCTCTCGGCGAGCCGCGAGTTTTGGTAAAACCGCTTTGCTACGAAGGAACTCGCCAAGGCGGCGAGCCCAATCAGGCCGATCACCAGCGGCCAGAACACGCTGCGCCCGGTTTGCCACCAGGCCCGCATGGCAACCGCCGTGATGGGCAGGGCGAAGACGGGGATCGCCACGGCGATGAAGCGTTCTAGAGCGGTGCGGTTGAACTCGGGCGACTCGTCGAGTACCGCGATCGCGTCGATAACGTCCTCGACGAGGGGCCGATACCGCTCCGTGCGACTGGCCAAGACCAAGGTCAGTAGCGATCCGTCGACAACGCCGGCCTCATCGAGGGACTGGTCGAGCTTCAGCGGCGGGAATCCGGGCCGAGCGAACGTCCAAACGCCCTGAGCTTCGAAGTCGAAGCCGGCCAGCACATCCGCGGGAGTGTCTTCGAGCAGATCGGCCAAGATCGCGACGGTTTCGTCGACATAGCTCTCCATGGGTGCCGCCGCGGGCAGCACCAGATCTGTCATCCGTCTGCCGGTAAGGACGGTGACCCGAGTGGTTGCCGGCTTGGGTGGGGTGGTTCCCGTGGCGGCGGAGGGGGCGGCAACTGCAGGTGCGCTCAACGACGTCCAGCCCTTTCAAAATCGTCGGACAGAGCCGCGGCCAGCTCGAGAACCCGTCGTCGGTAGACGGGGCCAAGCTGGTCGAGATGAATTTCGGTGCCGGCCGCGATGTGCCGGTCCCATGGCAAGACCACTACGCGCCCGGGTTGGAGCTGCTGTTCAAAGTCCCGGACCAACTGCTGTTCCGACACGTTGGTTTCGCCAACGGCGACATGGTTTATCGCTACGCATGCGCGGCTCGCCAAATCCTGGTAACCGTGTTTGCGCAACCAGTCCAGTGCGATTGCGGCTTGGCGCGCACTGTCGATGGAAACGTTAGTCAAGATCACGATCGCTGAGGCGGTATCGAGCACACCCAGTGTCACCGGATCGAATAGCCCTGCCCCGCAATCGGCCAGGACCAGGTTGTAGAACTTCGACACGGTATCGACGGCCGATCGCAAGTCTTCGCCGCTGAGCCCGCGTTGCGCGGAGGTGTATTCCGCGGTGGGGAGAATTTCGAGATTGGCGGCATTGACGCTGGTGTGTGCGCGGACATCGTTGTAGTGCGACAGCCGCGGATCCGCCAGCAGATCGGCAATCGATGATGGCGACGAACGTCCCGAACGTTCGGCGAGATTTCCGGCGCCCGGATCGGCGTCGAGCACCAGGATCCGATCCCCGCGCACGTGCGTCAGTGTGGTGCCAAGAGTGACCGTCGTGGTCGTCTTCCCGGCGCCGCCCTTGAGGCCCAAGATCGCGATCTGATACGAGCCGCGGGGCTTTCGACCGATCCGCGTGCGCAGGTCCAATTCATACTTCTCATCGGGAGAAAGGCCGAAGTTTATCCGCGTGACCGCGTGAACCCACCGCCGCCAACCCCGTTGTGGCACCGGCTTATTCGGCTTCCCTGGCTGCTTGGCCGGGGCGCCGGCGTCCGGCAGGGGCTCAGTAGCGGGTTGAGCCGGGGCGGCGGTGCGCGGCGGCTGAGCCCTGGTGGGGCCCGGCGGTTGTGCCCTGGTTGGTACCAGCGGAGATGGTGTCGAAGCGGCCGAAGTCCGGGATTCGGCGCGCCGCCTGGCCCTACGACCATCAGCGCGACCCGGCGCGGATTCGACGGGGGCCCCAGGGGCGGCGGGCATGGGTCCGGACGGCCGATCGAGCGTCGGTTGGCTCTGCTGCAGCCACGCGAAGGACGCGGTTGAGCTTTCGTCCGCCGCGGGTCCGTTTCGCCTCATCGGCTCGCGTGTCGGAAGCGGTCGTACCGCCGTGTCGAGGTCATCGGTTTCGGGCTCGGGCCGATAGCGATGCGTCCTTCGGGCATGCCGCGAGTGCCGAGGAGCCTCGGATTCAGCCTCTGGTGGCCCTGGAGGCTGAGGCGGGCCACCGATCCGGACCCGGCGCGGTGGCGGAGGTTCGGCCGATTCATGCCGGTTTGGCGTGGCGCCGCGTGCTGGGGGTGCGAACGCCGCTGGCCTCGGTGGGGGCGGCGGGTGTCCGCTGATGGGCTTCGGTTGCCCGGGCTGGTTCGGTGGCGCCGCTGGCGGTTGAGCGCGGCGACGCGGGGGGCCCGGTGGTAGCGGTGGCTCGGGCCGGGTGGGTGCCGGCCCGTTGACCGGCATGGGAGGCCGCGGTGATTTCGGTGGTGCCGCTGGGGCTTCGGCGGCCGCCGGTTTCGGTTCTTCTTCTATGTCCTGGTGTGGTTGCGGCGCGCCATGCTGTGGTTCCGGTGTGGGTGGGGGCCCGCCGATGGGCATGGGGGGACGCGGCGGTTTTGGTGCCGCTGGGGGTTCGGCGGTTGCGTGGGCCCGTTCCTCGCCGGCCTGCGGCGGTTGTGCAGCAGCGTCCGGCGGCTGCGGTGGCACTGCTGCGGCCGTCGGTTCCGGTGGAGCCGGCGGCAGTTCGGGCGGCTCCGGTGGCGGTCCGCTGACCGGCATGGGCGGTAGCGGTGATTTCGGTGGTGCCGCTGGGGCTTCGGCGGCCGCCGGTTTCGGTTCTTCTTCTATGTCCTGGTGTGGTTGCGGCGCGCCCTGTTGTGGTTCCGGTGCGGCCGGGGGTGTGGGTGGGGGCCCGCCGATGGGCATGGGGGGACGCGGCGGTTTTGGTGCCGCTGGGGGTTCGGCGGTTGCGTGGGCCTGTTCCTCGACGGCCTGCGGCGGTTGTGCAGCAGCCTCCGGCGGCTGCGGTGGCACTGCTGGCGCCGTCGGTTCCGGTGGAGCCGCAGGTAGCTCCGGAGATGCCGGTGGCGGCCCACCGATAGGCATCGGAGGCAGCGGCGACTTGCTGCCAGGCGGGGGCCCGCTAACGGGTATTGCCTCGTCCGGAGGTTCAGCCTCGGCTGTCGGCGCTTGCGGAGGTGCCTCCGGACGAGCCGGTGGCGGTTCCGGGGGTGCCGGTGGTAGCTCCGGGGGGGCCGGTGGTGGTTCTGGGGGTGTCGGCGCAGGCCCGCCGATGGGCATGGGGGGCAACGGCGACTTGGCGGGGCCAGCTGTCGGCTCTGCCGAGTCTGACGGCGACGCTTCTTCGGCCGGCGGAAATGCGCGCGGCCAGTCCTTAGGCGCCGACTTCCCGTCGCCGTTGGGTTTTACGGGCGGCGGATACGCGGTACCAGGATCAAAGAATGTTTGCCCAGTTTCATCATCTGGAGGTCCGGAACCCTCGGCGGGCCGAAATAGCTCGTCGTAGTCCGCCGGCATAGGAACCTCTCAGAAGTTCGCCAATAAAACGAAGCACGAGAAGGGGCGAGATTCCGAAAGGTTGAAACTCGCCCCGATCTCGTGCTTCGGTATTCTACGCGAACGAGAGGGGGGATTAAGCAAACATCCCCGTGACGTTGCCCTCGGTGGAGGACATTGCCTGACCGGCCTCGCTGATGGTGCGAGCCAGGTTCTGCAGCGAGTTGTTGAGCTCCTGCGCGGTGGAGTCCCACTTCTGCTGCACACCCCGGTAGGCCTCCGAACCGCTACCGCCCCAGGCTGCGGACAGCTTGGTCAGCGACTGCTTGCCCTCATCCAGAAGGGAATGAATGCTGGTGACATTTCCCTGAATTGCGCTGGATGCGGCCTCAATGCCGGCGAAATTCCACTGCTGTTCTGTCATGTCGTATTGCTCCGTTTCTTTGTCGTTTTAGGGGAATCAGAAGCCCATTTGCGAGGACAGCGCCTGCTGCTGCTCGTCGTCGGCCCGGGAGTACTGGACACCGGCCTGACGGATGTTCGTCGAAATCTCGTCGAGTTCGGCCTTCTGCTTGTTGGCGGCTTCCTGGAAACGGACCACCGCAGCCTGAGCGGCGGTACCAGCCGCACCGCGCCACTGGGCCTGCAGCGAACCGGCGGTCGACTCAACCTGGTCGATCTGGGTCTTCAGGTCACCGGAGATCCGCTCGAAATTACCTGCCTCCTGCGCGAGGGTAGCGGCATCGGTCTTCATCTCTGCCATGCTGGACTACTTTCTCTCTTTCTTTCCTCGCCAAATTGTTGGCAAGTCTTCCGGCCCGGGTGGCCGGGAAGTCTGTTCGTGTTGACGACGCTCACCAGTCGTCCTCGTCATCCCAGTCGTCTTCGTCGGCCTCGTCCCGCTCCTGGGTCAGCGTCGCCGGGGCGGCCATGCCTGGCCGCGACGAACCGCCAGCACCGGCGCCAGCTCCTGCCCCCATTCCGCCGGCGCCCACCGGGGCGGCGCCACTGCTTGCCGACGATCCGGCAGCCGCAGCCGGCTGCACTGACGGACCCATCGGCTTTTCGACGAGTTCGCTGATCAGTGGCGTGCGGGTTAGGGTCCCGCCGGCGCCGGGTAGCGATTCACCGCGCAGCAGGCCCGCGCCGGTGCTCGGGCCTGACCCACCCGCCAGCGGGTGATTGGACAGCGCGCCGGCCCCGAGCAGGCCCATCCGGAAGCCTTCTTCGTCCGCGCCGTTGCCCGAGCTGCCGGTGTTGCTGAACGCCGACGTCATCTGCTGCGCCGGTTGTGCCAGCTGCTGCATGGGGCCACTCGCCTCGGCGACCTGCGTGGCGGTCTGCTGAAGCTCACTGCTCGGTATGCCGGTGACCTGTGACGCCATGTCCAGCAGCGGAGTCGACGAAGTCGGCATGCTCTGTGCAGTGGCGGGATCGAGGATCGACGTCATCGGCTCGAGCTGTTCGAACAGCGTGTTGGCCGTCGTCTCGGCCTGGTAGACATCCATCGCCAGCGCCGCCTGGTTCCACATGCGGACGAAGTAATCCATCTCGTTGAAGGCGATGGGAACCGTGTTGATGCCGAAGAAGTTGGTCGCGTTGAGGATCACGTTGGTGATGTGGTTGGCAAAGATCTCGGGTAGCGAAGGCGTTGTGGCCATGGCCTGCATGTATGCGGCGGCCTGCGCACCGGCTTGTAGGCCGCGCGTCTTGGCCTGGGTCGAGGCGGTCTGCAACCAGGTCACCATCGGCAGGGCGGCCGCCAGGGCTTTCTCGCTGCCGCCTCCGGTCCACGCTTCGCCGAGCGAGTTCAAGCGCGCGGTCAATTCGACGGCCTGAGCGTCCAAGGCGGCTGCCAGAGCCTCCCATCCGGCGGCCGCGGCCAGCATCGGGGCCGGGCCCGCTCCGGCCATCAGGCGAGCGGTATTCAGCTCCGGTGGCATTGCGTGCCACAGCATGGTGATCACTCCTTCTTGTTGCGCCGTGTCTGGTGACTGATTTTCTACACGATGACGCTGGCTGCGCCGTCGCTGACTTCTGCAGGGTTAGGGGCGATACGGTGGGGCGATTCGCCGGCTCGGTGGATCTCCCACTGAGCCGCCGAGCTCGAAGCCAGCAACTGGGCGCCCTCGGCGGCGAAGGCTGCCGCCGCTTGCGTCGACACCTCGTCTGCTCCAGCTGGAACCACCCCGGTCACCGACGCCAACGCTGCCGCATCGGAGGTCACACCAATGCGAGCGTTGCCGCTCAATAGTGTGCCGATGTCGGCGATCGCCGCGCCGTGTGACTTTTGTTCCATTTGCCTGCTTCTTCTCCCTTATTTGCGCTTCGGACAAATCCTCATTTGGTTGTCGCCGAAACGGCCTGCCGGTGATCGCCTCCTGGGCTTGATTTCCATCAGCTCGGGTGATGCGTCGCTGGCAATGAAATAATCCTAACCGGGGCTTGGGGGTGCTGCGAACACTTCTTCTGGCGGCTCGATGTAAGGGGCCTGGATGACCTCTTTGCCATCGGGCGAGACCAGAAACGCCTGGCCGGGGGGGCGCCGCTTGACCTTGAACTCGCTGGAGGGGAATTCCTGCTTGTCGCCGGAAAGGAACATTGTTGGAGCGCCCGAACCGAATGCGGCACCGACGAACTTGTCCATGGTCGCCTTGTAGGCCTGGCTCATCTGGCAGGTCACAATGATGTGCAAGCCGATATCGGTCGCCGCCGGCAATAAGGGCGCAAGTGGCGCCATCGGGGGCATGCCCCCGGCAGCACCGACAATCATGTGCCAGTCGTCGACGAGCAGCACAACATCGAATCCGCTCCACCACGAACGCGAGCGCAGTTGAGACGTCGTGAGATCGGCTGGAGGCAGCCGATTCTTCAAGTTGGCGGCCAGGGCTTTGACGGCCTCGTCCAGCGTCGCGCTGTTGCGGTTGATGGCGCCGGCCGAGAGCAGGTGTGTGTCGGGCACCGCATCGAGGAGTCCAGAGCGATAGTCGGCGAGCATGAACCGCACCTGGTCGGGACTGTTTCGAGCGCAGATGGCGCGTGCGATCGCGTGGGCAATGGTGGTCTTGCCCGACTTGGCGGCACCGAAGATGAGCAGGTGCGGGTTGGAGTGCATATGGCTGTAGGCCACTTCCATGTCGGATTCGCGCAATCCGATCGGAATCTCCCAGCGGGTGCGGTAGTCGGATTCGGGCCCGGGAGGGTTGGGGTCCAGTTCGTGGAGGTGGATGCGTTCCGGCAGGGTTCGCACCGGAGGTGCCTGGTCCGTGTGCTGGGCTGCGATCTGCGCTACGCCCGCCGTAATCGCCTCCACCAGATTGTCGGCGCTGTGTACGCCGTCGAGCCGGGGCACCCCGATCATCAGGTGATGCTTTTCCATCGACACCGCCCGACCCGGGCGGTTCGCCGGGATCTCCCGGGTGATGCGGTCGATCTGGGTTTCGTTGACGTCGCCGAGCCGGAATTCGATCTTGGTGCCCAGGTAGTCGCGGACACGTGATTTCAACTCCGTCCAACGCGGTGTGGACAGGATCGTGTGCACACCAAAGGACAGTCCCTGTGCGGCCAGATCTTGGACCTGCCCTTCGAGGTCGGGAAACTCACTGACGAAGGCGGGCCATCCATCGATGATCAGGAATACATCGCCATAGGGGTCGGAGGCGACAGGCTGGTTGGGGTCGTCACGCAGCTGGCGATACATCGCGATCGAGCCGACCCGGTGTTCCTTGAAGGTGGCTTCCCGTTGTCGCATCACGGCCTGCATCTCCGCGACCACCCGGTGGACTTTGTCGGGTTCGGACCGGCCCGCGACTCCGCCCACGTGGGGCAGGTTCTCCAGATAGATCAGGCCGCCACCACCGAGGTCGATGCAATAGAACTGGACCTTGCGCGGCGAGTGCGTGGCGGCGGCCGACATGACCATCGTCTGCAGCAGTGTCGACTTGCCGGTCTGGGGTGCACCGCCAATACCGATGTTTCCGCCGGCGCCCGATACATCGACGCCCCAGACGTCCTGCAGGTGACGGCGTGGTTCGTCCATGATTCCCAGCGCGAAGCGAAGGGGTTGTCGCCGATCGCGGGCGATCAGCTCGTCGAGCGGGGTCGGATCAACCAGTGGTGGCAACCACATCTTGTAGGCGCGTGACTCGACGGTACTGAGCTGGTCAAGGATGACCTCACGCAACGTCCGTACTTCAGGTTCGGCAGTCATGAGCGCCGCTCCCTTTCGTTGCTTCGTGCTGCAGCACCGCCGGCGTGGATCATGGTGTCAGCGCTTCCTCGAGGACCGGAGCAGCGGTGAACTCACGGATCTGCAAGGCTCGCTTGGCGAATTGGGTGCTGGGTCCGCTGCCATCGCCGTTGGTTTCAGCGGTCGCCGGCGGAACGTATGGCCCACTGATATAGAGCGTGCTGAACTTGATGGGGTCCTCCATACCGACCCGGAGAAAGCCGACACCGCTTTCCTTGTTGGTGATGTACTGGGCTTCCGGCGTTCCGATCACCGCTTTGGATTCATGAGAGCTCGTGGTACGCAACGCGATGCGATACGTCAGGTTGGGTTCGAGCTTGTCGATGCGGACACCGCCGGTTTGTAGTGACTGGGTGGCCAGTAGCAGGTGCACCCGCAATGATCGCCCGACTCGGCAAATTCGGTCGAACAGGCCGATGAAATCCGGGTGACTCTGCAGTAGTTCGGCAAACTCGTCCACCACAACGAAAAGTGTCGGCAGCGGCGGAAGGTCGGCGCCGCGTTCGCGGTACTTCTCGTACTCGGCCACGCCGGACAGCGCGCCGGCCGCGCCGACCTTCATCCCCGCCTGACGCAGGATCGACTGGCGGCGGTCCAGTTCGCCGGTCAGCACCTCACCCATCCGGCTGACGAGTTCGGCTTCCTCGGCCATGTTGGTGATGACAGCCGCGGTGTGCGGGAGCTTCTCCATCCCAAGAAATGTCGAGCCACCCTTGAAGTCGGTGAGCAGCAGGTTCACCTGATCGGGGTGGGTCATCGCCACCAACGACAAGATCATGGTGCGCAGGAACTCGGACTTGCCTGAACCGGTGGTGCCGATGAGCATGCCGTGCGGCCCGCCGCCGAACTCCGCACCCTCCTTGATGTCCAGGTACATGACATTGCCGGTCTTGAGTTCGTGACCGAACGGAATCTTGAGCCGGTCTCGATCAGTGTCGGTGTACATCCGCCAACGGCCCGGGGTGATGTCCTCAACGCTCTTGGCGTTGACCAACTGATGGAATTCGGTCGCTACCTTCTTCTGGATGCGTTGGGTCTTGTCGAGGATGGTTCCGGTGATCGACCATCCGGCCAGCTTGCGGGCGAGGCGGGTGGCCTCCTGCGGCGTCATGCCGTCGGCGGCCGAGGTCACCAGCCGGAACTGCTGCCCAGGCAGCCGGTCGTCAGCGGTGCCGTTCTCGGCCACTCTGATGCGGTAGGCAGACCCGCGATGGTTGCCCAGCGTGATTACCGTTACCCCGGCCCTGCCGTCTGGCGGGAAGCCCGCCTTGCCGCCGGTCAGATCGAGGACCACGACGTAGGGACCGGTGGGGAGGGTGTCGGGCGCGTGGGGTCCCCGGGCGGCCAGGTCGGCGAGGCCGTCCGGGCGCGTGGAGATCATCCGGACCGGCCCGGCCCCGTCGGTTTCGGTCTGGTGCTGGACGTGTGGCAGCCATTTCAACCAGGACCAGTCGGGATCCTCGGGGTCCTCGGTGAGGACGCGGATCTGCAACAGGTCGGGCGGATGGAAGACCGCCAGGTGGCAGATCATCGCGGTCAGCAGTCGATCGGCTCCCGGTCGATCACCACCGATCGCGATCGTTGGGAAACTGCGCAGCTGCACGAGTTTCGGACAGTCGTGGATCAGCCCGTGGGTACGCAGGAACTTGACCACCCACATGTGGCTTACCGGCTCGAGATAGGGCTGGGGGGCCGCGGTGCTGGCCGCCAGCTCGCCGCCGACCGCCGGCTTCAATAGCCGGTCCACCGCCGGCTGGTCGCCGATCCCGATGCGGGCTGCCGCATAGAAGTCGCTGTTGGCCGGCCTTGACCACTGCCGCTGGGTGCCGACGATGGAGAGAAGATCGTCGGGATGGGGCGCGTGGTAGCCGAAGAACGAAACCTGGGAGGTGGCCGACGTCGTTACGCGGCCGCGCAGGCCGGCGAGATACCGCAAGTACTCCTTGCGGTCGGCATTGATCTCGGGCACCTTCTTGCTGCCGCCGCCGCTGCCCCCGGCGAGTGTGCCCACCATCATCACGATCATCATCAGGGGCATCATCAGCATGTATGGCGATAGCTGTCTGGTGCCGCCGGCCACCATGATCACGATCATGCCCAGCATCGCGCCGCCCATGACGTAGGGCAGGATTTTCTGCACGCCCGACGGCGGGATGTCGATGCCGAGATCCTCGGGTGGGGTGAGGCTGATCTCGCCCGGGGTGAGTCGGGGGCCACGGGTGATGGTTGGGGTGAATTTCTTTGTCGTCATTGAGGTGCTCCGGGTGTCCCAGCTGGAACTTTTCGGGGATTGGGGTCGGAGGGCAACGTTTCGTGCTCGAGCAGAGCGGCGTCTTTTGATAACACCGGACCGTCCACCAGGAGGCGAACGATCTCCCACGGTGCGGTCTTCGGCATGCCCAGGCCCAGCGCCTTGGCCGCGTCGGCGTCGGGCACCCCGTAGCGCACCCCTTCCGGGTCGATGTAGTACATCGATTCGCCGTATCGGGGATCGGGTGACTGCAACTGAATAAATTTCCCGCCGTCGATATAGACGGTTGACCTGCCCTGGATCTGTTTGAGGCCGGTCTTCATGGCCGAGGGCGGGATGGGCAAGTGGCGTCCGGTGAGAACCGTTGTGTTGGGGGCCTGGTCCCCAGCGCTACGTTCCCATTCCCAGCACAAGACTGGGTCGTCGGGCCGGGACATGAGGTTGAGGGTCTCGTCGGGCAGCGGTGATGCGTAAACCCGTTCGGGGATCCTGACGACCAGGCTGGGCACCACCGCGGGCGGCGCCACCAGCCCATGAGACTGAGTGGCGCGCAGTGCCGCGGCAGTGGTGCCATTTACCGCGGCGATGCCGTCGGTCAGCACTACGTAATATTGCGGTCCCTTGTCGGTGTGGATTTGAAACACCGATCCGATTACCAAATCTTCCGGAAGCCCGAGGGTGTTTGGCTCTCCGGCGGCGGGGATGGGTGGCAATTGCCAGGGGCCCCTGGCCGGAAGCGCATTAAACATTCCCTCGGAAATGGGGACCGTCTGGGCGGTGATGGGGATGCCCACCGCCGATGTGAGCGCACGATCGTTGAGGTCGATCGAGTGGCGTCCCTTTGAAGTGACGATCCAGGTCTGGCCGTGATAGTCCGCCAGCATCGCCTCGTTGGGCTCGATCGGATCGATCGCCGCATCGATCCGCAGCGGCATCACGAGCAGCGATGTCTCGACCGAGGCGGAAGCGGTACCCGCCCGGCTGACGGTGTCGCAAAGGGTCCAGGTTGAAGTAGTGTCCCCGGAAACCGGGGTGGCGTAGGGGGCGCCGGGGATTCCGATGGTTTGGCCCAAGGGCAACTGGCTCAATTCGGAGGACTTGACGGTGACGGGGGTGGCAGGGCTGCCCAACACGAGGCGCGCCGAGGTCAGGTTGTAGACAGGGTGCAACTGCCCGGACAGCAGTACATAGAGCTGGTTGGTCGCGCGGTCGGTCAGCAGGTTGCTGCCACCGAGTTTTCCAGCTGGTTTGAAGTAGGCCAGCAGGCCGGCACCGGCCAGGATCAACACGGCGACAACGATGCCCAGCGCTATCGAGCGGCTGTAGAACTGCAGCGGATCATCGAACATGCGGGTGTCGCGCCGCACGATGGCATGCTCGACTCGGCGAAGCAGGAAGCGCCAGCCGCTTACCTGAACCTTGGTGGTCAGGCGAAGCCCCATGTTTCACTCTCTCATATTGAGGTGTGCATGCACCGTGGCGATTGCCTCGGCCATGTCCGCGCCGTCGATCTCTTGCAGTCTGTCCACATCGAGGGCCTCGATGTCGAGGCCCTGTGCCAGCCGCATGTCACGGTACTGCTCAGAGGCCTCAACCAATTGTCGCGCATATCGGCCGTTGCCGGCGATGTCGAGAGCGGGACGGCCGCGCAACGTGCGTTCGTGCAGCGTTTTGGCCGCCTGCAGGAGTTCATCCGCGGCAGCCGTGCTCAGCGTCGAGTCATTGCCAGCCGCAATGACTTTCGCGATCTCGAGGAGCTCTTCCGGGCTGTAGGTGTCGAATTCGATACGGGTGGCAAATCGCGAGCGTAGCCCCTCGTTGGTTTCCAGCAGCCGATCGATGTCGGAGCTGTAACCGGCGATGATGACCACCAAGCGATCGCGGTCGTTCTCCATCCGGGCTAGCAGAGTATCCATCGCTTCCTGGCCGAACGGGTCGGTGCGTCCGTCGCGCTCCTGCACGAGCGCATAGGCCTCGTCGATGAACAGCACGCCACCTAGAGCCTGATCGATCGTCTTGGCGGTCTTGACTGCTGACTGGCCCTCGTACTCGGCAACGAAGTCTTTACGCGACGTCTCGACCAGCTTGGGTTCAGTGATGACGCCGAGCCCGGCCAGCATGTTGGCGACCACCCGCGCGATCGTGGTCTTCCCGGTGCCAGGGGGCCCGGTAAAGATCATGTGCTTGCTGGGCTGTGCAACTTTCATGCCTTTAGCTTCGCGGATGCGAGCCATCATGGTTGCCGCGCGGTACCGCTCGAGCTGGCTTTTTACCCGGGACAATCCGATTTGGCGGTCGAGTTCTTCTTGGGCTTCGGCCAACAGCTTTTCGCGACCGGAATTGTCGGTCACGACGCTGGTCGGATCCCATGGATCCGAGCGGGACGCAATCTGCTCGGCGTTGGTTGTCTTGAGCCGGTAGGACGGATCCTTCAACGCAGCAGAGACTTTCGGAGCCGGATGCGTGGTCTGCAACCACTCCAGCAGTGCCACCGCGGCTTCCTCGTTGCCCGCGCCGCGCCGCGCCATGGCCAGATACCACGCGATGGCCTGCGCGCAGGCTTCGCCGGCCGGTGAGTCATTGGCTTCGGTCAGTCTGCGCTCGGCTTCGGTGAACAGGCCAAGGCTGGCCGCCGCAACCCCATGGGCGACGCTGGCGGCCCCCGCCAAGAACTTGTCCGGCCACTTCCCGGCACCCTTGACTTCATCGATAACGTCGGTCCAGCGCTCGGCCGCGCCGAAGATGACCGCCTTGAGCCACGACACCAGATGCTCCGAACCGGTGACCGCGCCAGCCTCGATGGCCTCCATCGCGTCCGCGTAGTTGCCCTGCGCCGCTTCGGATGCGGCGAAGCCCATGGTGATGGCCAGGGGCGAGGTAACGGGGTAGGTGATGTCTCCGTACAAACCACCTATGGGGACCCTTGCGTTGAGGGTGCTCATCGAGATCTGCGCCGTGCCAGCCAGCTGACCGAAGTTGCGCCGCGAGTACCAGGCACGGAACAAAGTCACCCGGTCGACATCGCCACACCGGATCCGGCCGACCCAAGCATCGCACGCTGATTCGTCATAGTTTGTGATCTCGGTGAATAGGTCCATGGACCTTGACTCCGACAGCGGAAGCATGCTGACGGCACTTTCGAACAAACCGGCCAGGCGATCAGTCATGTATCACCGTTCGTTGTAACGAGAGGTGTAGTCGACCTCGTAGCGGGTGGCGAATACCTCGGCTTCGGCCGCTTCTGCTTCTTCCGGCGTCGGCAAGTTGAGTGTCATACCGACGAACTCGCGCAACAGCGCACCTTCTTCTTCGGTCTCGTCGCTCAGTTCGCTGGCCATGGCTTCCACCATGAACGTGTGTTGTGCGGCGCGCGCCTTTTGGCGGGCCAGATCAGCGATGACAAAGATCTCTTCGGCCAGAGCGGATTCCGACATGTTCGCAGCCTTGTCGGTCACCGTAACTCGCTGGACGATGCCACCCATCATGGTCGTGACCGACACGCTCCCTTGCGGGTTGGTCACGGTGAACATCGCGATGTCGGGCTCTTCCTCCTTCTCGGTCAGCCCGTGAAGTGCATCCAGGTCGGCTCCGGCTTGCTCGGTTTCCTGGGGCTCGGGGGGCGCGTACTCGTCGAGTGCACCGAGTCCAGAGTCCTCAGACGTACCGCCGCCGGAGAAATCTAGGGCGCCGAGATCTTGGTTGTAGTCGTCGTTCCCGGGCAGGTCCACTGTGGCGTCCCTTTCTGAACTCGTAACGGAGAGGATTAAGTCAACCTCGGGTGGTGGCGTCGGCGCGATCCAACCACGAGCCTGACGGAAGCAGTTCGAGCAGGCTGTCAAGCGCCCGCTGGAGATTCTGCGCGGTACCGGGGAGGAAGCTGCCGTACAGTTCCCCGCCGACTTGACGGGGAAGCGAGACAAGCCTGCCATGTGCTGAATCCAGGACCCCCGCGGCGGCCTTGGTGTGGGTGGTAGTGCCGCCCGGATGGCGTTCGCTGGCGACGATTTCCACCCAGCTCTTCGGGTTGGTGACGATCTCGGTGTAGAGGCGGGCGGTGGTCGGCGTGAGCCCATATCGGGTCAGCTGTGCGGCGTTGGTGCACTCACCCAGTTCGCTGGCAATGCCGGTCAGCGGTTCGACATTGGCGGGTTCCGCGGTGCCCAGCACGGCAGTCACCATGCCTGCCAGGCCGACCCGCGGAGCCACCAGCTGCAGTACCAACATGTCGCCATCGCGAGCTGCGATGACATGTCTTTCGCCCTTGCGGCATACCACGAACCGCACCATCACACCGCCAACGTCGCGGCGCCACCAGCGGCCTTCCAAGGTGCGGTCCGCCCTGCTGAGCGTGTCGACCATCGCCGCAACCGCCGGATGCGGTTGGCCATTGTGATCCAACACGCCCTGCGCAGTAAGGTCGCGCGCCACCTGGTCCCAGACGATCTCTCGCAGATCCTCTTGCGGGATGTTCGGCCGGATCCCAAGCGTGACAGGGAAATCGACCAGGTGTAACCGGTCCGCGATCACCAGCATGCCGTCGATGGTTACCTCGACTCCGACGACATCGTCACCGGTGCCCGCGCGACCGGTAGCGAGCGGACCGGCCATATCAGCCAAAAATCTTGTCGATGATGCCAGCGAGCCCTTCGTCGGAGTTCAGATAGGCGCCAGCGGCCGAGATCAGATTGTTGGCCAACTTGCCCGTGACGCCCTGCAGGCCTGTCCCGGCGCTGTTGCGGGTGGTTTCGAACTCGACCAGCGTGTCGTTGAAATTCGAGGTGAATGAGCCGTGGGTCACCTGCACCCGCGAGCCGATTCCACTCACGACGTTGGTCGCCGATTTGAGTTCGCCGACGATCTCGTTGTGCATGCCCGCCAGCACCTTCAAGAATGAAGGTACGACGTTCAGTAGTCCTGTCATGGGGGTAGACCTTTCCTCTACGTCTAACTTTCTACTCGCTATGGCTTTGGCTCGCTATGGCTTTGGTAGGCCAGTGAGCCGCCACCGGTTACCCGGACTAGAGGAGGGTCCCCTCGTTGCCTTGCCTGGTGTTGTTTCCCCCGTCGATGGGAGCACGTTCCGCACCGGCGCTGCCCGCGGCCGCACCGTCTTCGTCGTCTTCCTTCTTGTCGCTCACTAGGGTGGCCTGTTGACCGCCTTGGGAAGCCTGCGACGAGATCATGCTGGCCTGCTGGCCCGCCATGCTGCCCAGTTGGCCAGGTCCGCCAGCGGCCGAGACCAGGTGTTGCAGCTGGCCCATCGTCGCGGTCAGCGAACTGACGTTGGGCAATTGGGCGAAGCCGAGCAGGTTGGAGAAGCTCAGGGTGGGCAGCCCGGCAAAGCCACCCAAGAAGTCGGGTAGGGCCGCCAAATCTGTCCAGGTGGGCAACTTGCCCCAATTGCCGATCCCGGAGAACAGGTCACCCAGGCCGGGCAAGCCGGGGAACAGGTCCGGGATGCTCGGCAACCCAGGAAGGCTGGGGAAGCTGGGCAAGCCCGGGATGTTGGGGAACGGGAAGTCGATACCGGGGATACCCGAGGTCGGCGGGAACTCGAAACCGGGGAGCCCCGGGATCGGCAAGTTCCAGTTCGGAATGTCGATCTTGGGAGGCCAGGTGAACTCGGGCAGGCCCGGGATGTTCGGCAGACCCGGGATGGGAAGGTCGGGCAACTTGGGCGGCCACAGGCCGTCGATGATGCCCGGGATGTTCGGGAGCAGGCCGCCTATCAGCGATGGCAGGCTGGCCAACATTTCGACCAACCTGCCGAGCAGGCCCTTCAGGTTGGTCAGGTTCATCAACGTCATGATGGTCAGGTAAAGCAGCGCGCCGCCGACGGTGGCCATCGCAATGCCCGACATCGGCAGGGCGAGCTCCCACGACCACAACCAGCCGAGTATCGGCACCTTTTCGAGGCCTTTGCAGACCTTGTAGACGCCGTCGATCATCTTCTTCATCGCGCGCAGCACGTCGCGGGTGTTCGACACATACTCGGCCTGATTCGAAATCAGGTTGCCGGTCAGATAGTCGACGTCACCCATCACCTTCGCGCGAAGTTCTTGAGCGATGTTCTGGTTCAAATAGGCGTCCGCCGCCTGGCCGAGCCAGTTGGTGCCCGGAATTGCCAGACCCATCTTGTCGGCGATTCCTTTGAAGAGCGTCGAACCGGTGTTGAAGATATCGCCCGGGTCGGGGATGCCTTCTCCAAGTAAAAGCAACTGACCCCAAATGAAATTGCTTGTTGTCTTGCAAAGACCGCTTCCCTTTGGCACCATTCGCGGAATTCCTTACACTCGCTGTTTCGTGCACTGTCTTTTTGTGTGCACCTTTGGTCTGTACATTGAGCTTAGCAGTGCTCCGACCGTGGTCGACGCACGAATTTCTTGGTAGTGCGGGCATTTTCGCGCGCACAGCACCAAGATCCGCATGCTCGAATACCGGGGTAACGCGAAGGTCCCCGGTCGTTCGGACTCGAGCGATTCAAGGTGAGTTGCCACTGGGCACCAACCTCAATTGATTTGACGGATGAGCGCTTCAATAGCCTCGGCGGCTTCGGCATGCAAAGCTTCCTCGGCTTCCGCGCGGACGATCAATTCTTCGGTCACTCCGGCGGCTTGCGCGGTTTCCGAAGTGGACAGATTCGCCCGCCGCCGGGCGGCATACAAACGCTGCGCCAGTGTGGCTCCTGGTGCGGTTGCGCTGAGCGTCATCAATTTGTCGTGATATCGCCGAACAGCACCAAGCGCCTTGATCAGCTCCGGTGTGATGCGGCTGATGCGGGTCGCCTGGACGGCGATGCCCTCGAGCTGGCGCAAATCAGCAAGGATCGGTGCGGCCCGCTCGGTGAAGTCAGGTTCCTCGGGTGCGGGCAATGCCGCGATCGCGAGGCTGCAGGTGTCGACCGCGGCGGCAACCGCCTGCGCAATCAGCGACGCTGGGCCGTCGGAGGTCGGCGCCTCCACGCTGGCTTCGGGAGCGGGCTCTGGCGTAACGGGCTCGCCCTGGCGTATCCGCGCGATGGTTCCCGCGGGCCACTGCAGGACTTCTTCCAGCTTGGCGCGGGTGCGTTCGCGTGGCCAGCTGCGGCCCTTCTCGAACGCGATCAGTGCGCCGGCGTTGATGATCCCGTCGGCTGCCAGGCTGCGCTGACTGATGTCGAGCTCTCGGCGTCGTGCCGCGGCGGCGGCCCCGGCGCGAGCCACACCGGGATCAGAATCGTTGGTCTGAGAGTCCGATTGCTCGGCCGGTCGCTGTTCACGGCTGTCTTCTTCAGGCGAATTCGAGGGCCTGACGACTTCGAACGTCAACGCCTTGCCTCCAGTGGGATCGCCGAACCGGACAATGGTCTTGTCGTTGACAGCCACAGAACTTTTCCGTGTTCCGTCGACGAACATACCGTTTGGGCTGTTGGTGACGATCCGCCGCTGCCCACCATCGGAAACCGCTCGCACATGTGTCTGCGATAACACGGGATCATCCAGTCGTGCGTTGGTCAGCGTGCCGCGGCCGACGGGTCGTTGACGGGCCGGCCGAGCAGTCGATTCGGCGTCGGGCATGTACGTCGATTCCTCGCTCGCGGCTACTGAGGCGGGTGGCAAGGCGCGCGTTCCGCTGACCAACATCCTAACCGTTGCACCCTTCCATTGGTATGCCTTCGCTACGTTTCTTGAACGACAGCCAGCGGGGTTCTGAGGCGACCGTAGTCTGGTTAAACCGGACCACCGCTACGTTTGATCCTACCCCGAAGCATTGCGCAGTGGAACAGTTTCTGTCCGGAAGGGTGGGCTTCTGGGCTGGTGGAGCGCCGTGTCGCCCAGCCGATTGACAGGTAATTACCGCTGGTTATGCCAGCTTGGATGCTTATCATGGCCCAGCTCGCAGCGAAGTTGTAGCAGGTGGGTGCGTAGCCCCGCATCAGGAACTGTTGCACTGCAACGGTTAGTGCTATACGATCCTCAGGCAGAGGTTACAAACCTGCAACGCTTTTGCTTTATGGAGGAACGCTTAGATATGACTGCAACTGCTCTGTACGAGATTCCGCTGGGCGTTTGCACACAGGACCCCGATCGTTGGACGACAACGCCCGACGAGGAGGCCAAGACGCTGTGTCGCGCATGCCCGCGTCGGTGGGCGTGTGCGCGGGACGCGGTTGAGTCGCCGGGTGCGGAGGGACTTTGGGCGGGTGTTGTGATTCCGGAAGCAGGCCGGGCGCGGGCGTTCGCGTTGGGCCAACTTCGGTCGCTGGCAGAGCGCAACGGTTTCCCGGCGCGCGAGCGGATCACCGCCCAATCGGCATGATGCCCGGCCGCGTCCGCCGCTGCTGCGAGGGGTCTGCGGCGACGCCGGGGTGAATTGCCACGTAGGCAAACAGCGCGAGAAATTCAACGATTTCTCGCGCTGTTTTGCATTCGAGCATCCAGCGGACCAGACGCTCTAGGTCTCAGACGCTACGTTTTCGGTGGGACGGGGGTCTTCGTCGGCAGCGGACCGCGCGGCGAAGTGCCCGGTAATCGTTGCGGCGATTTGCAGAAACTTCAGTCGCGTTCCCGGCTCCAACTCATGGCTCACATCGATAACACCGCCGGGGCGCAGATGCGGATCAAAAGGCACCTCGACAACCTGCTGTCCATGGTCGACGAACTCGCGCGCAAGCACTGAACGCGTGCGCTTGTCGGAATGCCCGTCCGAATCGTTGAGCACCACGACGCTGCGCCGCAGCAAGCCGCTGAGTTTGCGGTCTGCGAGCCATTCCATTGTCTTGGCGGCCGCCGAGGCACCGTCCGCCCAGGGGGAGGACACCACGATAAGCGCATCGAGGTCGCGCAACACTTCCTGAGTTAGGGGCGCGTCCATCGTGGAGCCGCAGTCGATGATCGAGATGGCGAAATGGCGGTCGAGTCGTAGCGCCGCTTCGCGATAAATCGCAGGGTCAAGTAACCGGCGACCACCGACGGCCGCCTCGCCGGGCAAAACGTGCAGGCCCGCAGCGTTTCGGCCCAAGCGGGCAACCACATCGGCGAACGACGCCAGATTCCTATCGGCGGTCAGGTCCCAGAACGAGCCACGCGCGGTGGGATCGATCCTGCTGCTCAACCGGCCAAAAGCGGTATCGGCGTCGACCGCCACGATGCGGTCCTGCTGTCGCAATTCGGCCAGGAGTGACCCGATGCTGGCAGCGACTGACGTCTTGCCGACGCCGCCCTTGCCCAACACACCAACCTTGTGGGTGCCGCGCAACGGGGCTCGAATGGCCGCTTCGAATTCGGCGGCATCGCGCTGCGCCGCCGATGGGCGTGGGTTGATCAGCCCAAACGACGCGAGTCGAATGATATGTCGCCAGCCGTGGTCGGTGGATGGAGGCTCGCCGGGGGTGCGCGCCGGTGTGGGCTCGGCCCCAAGGCTTGGCGGTGGAACCTTCGGCATCGGTTCGTGTGGGGCAGCTTGTGGCGGCGAGTTGTGCCCGGTGGGTGGATGTGCCACCGGTGGGGGCGGCGGCGCCGGGACCGAAGGTGGCGCCGGTGGCGGCGGGGGATGCGGGTTGGCCCCCCGCGGTGGAACGGGTGAAGGCTGCGGAGTCGGCGGACGGGGCGGGGCGGGCCGAGGTTGGTGAGTGGGCGCTACCGGAGGGCCCGACGCGTCCGTCGCCGTCCGGTACATACCGGAACGCTGACGAGACCGACTCGCGTCGGGAACGCTGGGCTGGTCCGGCCGGACCCGGTCTCGCAGAAACTCCTCGCGTTCGTTCATGGGCTCCTCGGTCGCATCAGACTGCCAATGCCAAACACCGACCAGTATCCAAGCATCGACTGGCACTCTCGCCGGCCGGCCGGTTTGGCCCGACACCCCCGTGAACCGCTGTGTTGCCCGGTTCGGGGGCTTGTGCCCTGAGGCGGCCGATTGGCCTCGTTGGGTCCGGGCCCGGCGCCGGACCTGCCGTATTGCGCCATCAAGTCCTGCGTGCGTGCAATTGCAAGTCGACGATTCGCAATATATCTCCGGTCCGGAAAGTTCCTGCTGGATGCCCCCGAAAAAGTGGGCAATGATTTAGCGCGTGGGCAGGACGCAGAGCACCTGGTGGCCTATTTCAGAAACCAATTCGGGTTTATGTTCCGGAATCTAATTCTGGTTTATTTCAGAAGGTAGTTCTGAAATAATCGTGCCGGAATTTGGTGCGCGGACCATCGAATTCAGCGACGATAATAGCTATAGCACGATGAAGGAGTTTCGGCATGTCGCAGCCGTGGATGCTGGCGGTGGATCCCAGCGAGATCGTGGCCAGGGCCACCGAGGTGGAAGCCCCGATCGCTGATCCGCCCGGCGGTGCGGTGTTGGCCGCGTGCGCCCTGGACCCGGCGGTTGCGGGGGCCACGCAGTTGGCGTTGTCGGCCGAGAGCATGCGTGCCTATCTGCAGTCGGGCGCCCAAGCGCGGCAACGGCTTGCGCAGTTCATGAGGGATGCGGCCAAGGCCTACGAACAGATCGACGAAGGCGCGGCAACGGCTTTGGGCACCGACGGCCACGGCATCGGAGCACCGCCGGTACCCGCGGGTACGGACCTGCCCCTGCCCGCGCTAGCCGACACCCCCACCGCGCCAGCAGCGCCTCCGTCTCCATATACCGGTGTCAAACTGGCCGCGATCAACCTCAACAAGCCCGACCAGGGTGTATCGCTGAAGCAGTTCGCCCATGACTGGAATGCCTACAACCTGACAATTCAGCAGGCCCTGGGCCGGTTCCGTGACTTCGAGAATTGGGAAGGTGAAGCGGCCACCGCGGTGCAGGCCGCATTCGATCAACACCGGGACTGGCTGCGTCTGATGGCGCGGTTGAGTACCACGATGGCCAAACAAGCCTCAGGCCTCGAACAAGCCCACCACTGGGCCATTGGTCAACACCCGACATTGGCGGATATCACCACGCTAGAAGAAGTCCTTCGTGACCCCAGGGTGCCCGATAAAAAACCGTTTATGAAGGTCTACGCGCAATGTCAGAAGAAATCCGAGGAAGTGCTGACCGGATACGCCAACAGGACAATCACCGAGCCCGTGCAACCACCCCGACCACCGGCAGCCCCCACCCACAACGACCCCAAACCCCCACCCCCGCTACCACCGCTCCCGCCTGGCGGGGACCCCACACTGCCCTTCACCGGCACACCACCGATGCCGACGATGCCGTTCACCCCACCCCCCGCCGCAACCCCCGACACCACTGAAGCCGCCCGCGCCGCGGCCACACTCGCCACCGGCCCCACCGTCAAACCCGCCGCACTCGGCGGGGGCGCCGGCGCCGCCATCCCCTTGACCGCCCCCCTGGGCGCGGGCCCCACACCCCCGGGTGCGCCAGGCGCCCTGGGCCCCGGCACCACCCCCACCGGCCGCCCCCTGGGCACGGGCCCCATGGCAGGCATGCCCCTAGGCGCCAACAGCCCAGCCCACACCACCAAAACCAAACGCACCCAGCAAGACGACCGAGCCCTCTACACCGAACAACGCCCCTGGACCGAAGCACTCATCGGCCCCGCCCGACCCCACCTCACCACCACAACCACCACGGAGCACAAACCATGAACCTCGACCCCACCGCCGCACACCTGCTCGCAGGGCTCACCCAATTCCACACCGCCCTGCAAAACCGCTTCCACCAAATGAACGCCGGCAACTTCAAAGCCTCAGACAACACCCACACCGTGCAGGTCACCCTCAACGGATACAACTGGCTCACCGGCATCCGCATCCAAGACGGCCTCCTCAAACAACTCGGCTCCCAAGGCGTCGCCCACCGCGTCAACCAAGCCCTCCACAACGCCAAACAAGCCGTCCACGCCTACGACAACGCCGCCAACCACACCCTGGCCACCACCCTGGCCACCCTCGCCACCGCCATCAACCAAACCCACCCCTAACCACACCAAACCGAAAGCGACGCAACACCGATGAAAAGCGAAGTTCAGCCGATGAATGACATGTTGACGTTGCAGCCCGACGTCGTGAACCGGCTTGCCAGCGGGCACGACGCCACCGCAACAAGTCTGCGGGCAGCGACGGCGGCGCCCGCCGGGATCGGTGCGACAGTCGCCGAGACCCACGGCCCATTCACGTCGACCTTCAACAATGCACTAAGCGCCTACGAGGCAGTCCGCGCTAGCGCGGGGCGAGCCCTGGAGGGGGTCGCTGATGGGCTTTCCACGAATCTGACCCGTGCCCTCGCCTCCTACGCCGATACGGACCAACGTGGCGCCGAGATCCTCGATGCGCAGATTGACAACTGATGTTCCCGCTCGGCGCGTGGTCAGACCACGCCGAGGCCCAAACCTCGGGCTAGCTTCTCGCCACGCCCGCAACCCATCTCAGAAAGGCATGTCATGACCGACCAGCCCGGGTACGACGCCCATAACTATCTAGCGGGACTGGGTTTCTCCGGCCCCGCAACCGGAGAGACCGAGTCCGCCATCGACGCGTTGCTCAGCTACGCACCGGCCCAACCCGAGGACCCCGGATCCGACATGTCAGCAATCCTTGGGGTGACCGAGGAGGACAAGAACGATGAGTGCGAACTGTTCACGGTAACCAATCCTCAAGGGAGCGTTTCGGTGTCGGCCGTCATGGGCGGAGACATCTACCGGGTCGAGCTGTCGGACAAGGTCGACAACATGTCCGAACCGAGGCTTGCCGAGGAGATATTTGTTCTTGCGGACCTGGCCCGGCAGAAGGCGCGGGCCGCGCAGCACGCCTTCATGCTCCAAGGCATGAATGAAGTGAACGACGCAGAACAACGCGCCGTGCTGCGCGAAATCGTTGAGAAGACAATGAACTTGCCGACGCCCGAGCAGGCGGCCGCGGCAGAAGAAGAGGTGTTCGCCACCCGATACAAGAACGACTTCACTGCAACAACTGGCTAGTCCCGATCGCCGCCCGTGAACCAAGGCTTGGACGGGCACAGTTGCGGCGGCCCGACCGAAGAGGCCAGGCTATACCGTCGCAGAGATCGGGCAACGCAGCCAATTCGTTTTGTCCCGGTACAAGTCAGCCAGGTCTAGTGAATTTGGGACCATGATGGGCATGGTTGGCAAAGCCGGTCAGGTCAGTAGGCGCTGCCGGTGGGGGTGGGTTTGGGTGTCCAGCGGTGCGCGTTCACTGCTGCTGGTGGTGGCTGCGGTGGCGGTGTCGGGGGTGTTGGTGGCGTCGTCTTGGGTGAGGCGATCGGCCGGGGTGGTGTGCTGTTGGGCCGGTTGGGTGGTGGCGCTGGTGGGTCCGGCGAGGTTGGTGAGTTGGCTCAGGGTGGTGCTGAGTTGAGCGATCGTGGGCAGGTCGGCCAGCATGCTGGTTGGGTCGGTCAGGTTTGTGGGATCGGGCAGGGTTGGCAGGCCGGTCAATTCGGTGATGGGCAGCTGCGGTGCGCCGAAGTCGGGGACGCCCGCGCCGGCCCTGGTGGCCAGGTGAAACTCGGGGGCACCGGGTAACTCGGCCAACGTCGACTGCAGATCGGGAAGCTGCGGTGGGGTGGGGCCGGTGGCCTCGGTGAGATCGAACTCCGACAGGGAATGTATTGGTGGAAAGGTCATTTTGGGCGAACTGGGAACTGGGTCCGCCCCGGTGGTCAGGGCCGCCGCCATGGCGGTCAATAGCTGCGTCGCCGCTTGCACGGCGCTGGCATTCTGCGACGTCGTGGCCGCCAACACGCCCAGGGCGGTAGCGGCCGTAAACACCGCCATAGTGCATATGGGTATTGCGATATGGAAGGACAGGATTTGGCCCTCGGGCCCGTGCAGCTCCAAGCCAATGCAAACCACAAGCAAGACCAAGACAATCCAAATTTCCGCCGATAGCAGGTCGCGTGCCCGCTTCACGGCGTCGGCCTGGGATGACACCAGCTCGCCGGTGAGCCGGTCCAGATCAGCGATCAGCGTGGTGTGTTGGGATTGGGCGAGGTTCTTGGCCCCGTAGGCCCGCGCTGCGTTGCCCCGCCAACCGCCGTCGGGATCAAGGGTCGCGATCTGGGCGCTGACACCGTCGAACATCGATCCACTGCGGTCCAGGGATTCGCCCCGGGATGGGCCGGCCTCTCCAAGCAATGCCAGTAGAAGGCCGAGGATGCCCTCGGTCACCCCGCAAACAACGCTTCCTCGACGCGCCCAAGGGGAATTGTCGGGCGCCCCCTCCTGCGCCGGCGGCGGATTTCCGCCTCCCTCTTGGATGTCTTGGAAGTTCTGCAGATTTTCATCTCCGCGTACCCATCGCGAGATTTGCTGAACCAAACGCTGAAGTTGACTGAGATACATGGGATGAACGTTCCTTTCGGGCCCACGTTGTGCCGGCCGCCCCCAGTTATTGGTGTGGCCTGTTGGGCTCACACGATGTGGTCTAGGCGGTGTTGGGTGGGGTGGGTTGTGGTGTCCAGGGGTGCGCGTTCGCCGCTGCTGGTGGCTGCGGTGGCGGCGTCGGTGTCGGGGGTTTCGTCTGTGGTGTGGTGATCGGTCAGGGTGGTGTGCGGATGGGCGCCCTGTTGGGCCAGGGTGGAGATCATTTGTGCGTGTTGGGTGGCGGTGTTGGCCAGTTGGCTCACGGCGCTGGTTGGCCTGGCGAGGTTGTTGAGTTGACCGAGGATGGCGGGCAGCTGGGTGATCGTGGGCAGGCTGGCCAGCATGCTGGATAGGTCGGTCGGGTTTGTCGGATCGGGCAGGGTTGGTAGGCCGGTCAGCGCGGGGATGGGCAGCTGCGGTGCGCCGAAGTCGGGCAAGCCGGCGCCGGCCGCGGTGGGCAGGTGAAATTCGGGGGCGCCGGGTAGGTCGGCGAAAGCCGAGTCCAGATCGGGGAGGTGCGGCGGGGAGGCGGCGCTGCTATCGGTGAGATCGAACTCTGACAGGGAATGCGCTGGGGGCAGGCTCATTTCGGGTGAGCCGGGGATCATGTCCGACCGTGTAGGCAGGCCCGCCACCATGTCGGACAGTCGCTGCGTCGTCGTCTGCAGACTGCTGGCCCTGCGCGACGTCTTCTTCGCCAAGTCGTGCAGAACGAGAGCAGAGATACCTAGCACGGCACCGCATACGACTACGGCGAAGTTGAAGGAGAGTAGCTGGCCCTCGGGCCCCTGAAGTTCTATGCCGAGGCAAATCAATAGGTAGACCGAGACAAAGCCGATTGCTGCCCACAGTGCGGTGCGCGCTTGCTTCACGTCGTCGGCTTGGGATGACACCAGCTCGGCGGCGAGCCGGTCCAGATCAGCCATCAGCGTGGAGTGTCGGGACTGGGCGAGGGTGTGGGCCCCATAGGCGCGGGCCGCGCTGCCCTGCCAACCGCTATCGGGAACAAGAGCGGCGATCTGGGCGCCGAGGTCGTCGAACATCGCCGCGCCTTTGACCAGGCAACCACCTTGGTCGGGGGACGCATGTCCAAGCCATGCCAGTTCGCCGCCAAGGATGCAGTCGGTCACCAGGCAAACAACGCTGCCTCGGCGCAGCCATTGGGGATTTTCTTCGTTCCCCTCTGGGTCTTCTGCGATTAGTCGTCGAATCAGATTCCTCATTGTTCCGTTGAGGTTCATGCGTTGAACTTTCCTTCGGTTTCACGTTGAGCCGGCTGTTGAAGGTTGATCGGTGGTGTGATCTGTGTGGCCTCACACGACGAGGTCTTGGTTTGGTTGGGTGGGGCGGGTTGTGCTGCCCAGGGGTGCGCGCTCGCCGCTGGTGGTGGTGGCTGCGGCGGCGGTGTCGGGTGTGTCGGTGGCGTCGTCTTGGGTGGGGTGGTCGGCCGGGGTGGTGTGCTGTTGGGCCGGTTGGGTGGTGGTGCTGGTGGGTCCGGCGAGGTTGGTGAGTTGGCTCAGGGTGGTCCTGAGTTGAGCGATCGTGGGCAGGCCGGCTAGGACGCTGGTTAGGTCGGTCAGGTTTGTGGGTCCGGGCAGGGTTGGCAGGCCGGTCAGCGCGGGGATGGGTAGCTGCGGTGCGCCGAAGTCGGGGAGGCCCGCGCCGGTTCCGGTGGCCAGGTGAAATTCGGGGGCGCCGGGTAAGTCGGTGAAAGCCGAGCCCAGATCGGGCAGCTGCGGTGGGGTGGGCCCGGTGTCCTCGGCGAGATCGAACTCCGAGAGGCAATATTTTGGGGGAGTAGGCATTTCGGGCGAACCGGGAACTGCGTCGGGGCCGGTGGTCAGGGCCGCCACCAGGGCGGTCAATCGCTGCGTCGCCGCCTGCACGGCGCTGGCATTCCGTGACGTCGTGACCGCCAAGAAGGTCAGGGCGACAGCGGCGACAAACAACGCGGTACCGCATATGGGTAGTGCGGAATAGAAGGACGCGAGTTGGCCCTCGGGCCCCTGCAGTTCCAAACCAATGCAAACCACAAGCAAGACCGAGACAATCGCTACTAGTGCCCACAGGGTGGAGCGCACTTTGTGCACGTCATCGGCTTGGGCTGACACCAGCTCGGCGGCGAGTCGGTCCAGATCCGCCATCAGCCCCGTGTGCTGGGATTGGGCGAGGTTGCGAGCCCCATAGGCGCGGGCCGCGCTGCCCTGCCAACCGCTGTCGGGACCAAGGGCCGCGATCTGGGCAATGACACCGTCGAACATCGACCCACTGCTGTCCAGGCGGTCCCCCTGGTCGGGGAACTCATGTCCAAGCCATGCCAGCAAGCCACCAAGGATGCCGTCGGTCCCCAAGCAAACAACGCTTCCTCGATGCTTCGAAAGGAAACTATCGGTCAACTCCTCTTCCGCCGCTGGCGGATTCGCCTGTGCGGCGTTGAGCTCGTCGAGCACTTGCTGAGAAAGGTCTTGCATCTCTTTTACTACTCGAACGGTGGCTGGCTGCATGAGATGAACGTCTCCTTCGGTTGGACGTTGTGCCGGACGTGACCTGTTGGCCTCACACGGCGAGTTTTTGGTGTTGTTGGGTGGGTTGTGTTGTGCTGCCCAGGGGTGCGCGCTCGCCGCTGCTGGTGGTGCCCGCGGTGGCGGCATCGGTGTCGGGGGTGTTGGTGGCGTCGTCTCGGGTGCGGTGATCGGCCGGGGTGGTGTGCTGTTGGGCCGGTTGGCTCACGGCGCCGGTCCGCCCGGCGAGGTTGGTGAGTTGGCTCAGGGTGGTGCTGAGTTGAGCGATCGTGGGCAGGGTTGGCAGGCCGGTCAATGCGGTGATGGGCAGCTGCGGTGCGCCGAAATCGGGGAGGCCCGCGCCGGCCCCGGTGGCCAGGTGAAATTCGGGGGCGCCGGGTAGGTCGGTGAAAGCCGAGCCCAGATCGGGGATGTGTGGGGAGGCGGCGCTGCTATCGGCGAGATCGAACTCCGACCTGGAATGCGTTGGAGGCAAGGTTATTTTGGGCGGACCGGCAACTGCGTCGGAGCCGGTGGTCAGGGCCGCCACCATGGCGGTCAATCGCTGCGTCACCGCCTGCATATCGCTGGCACTCAGCCACGTCTTTTCCGCCAAGTCGTACATAACCACGCCGGCGATCAATAGCCCAATCGCGGCTACAAACGACGCGATATAGAAGGACACCTCCTGGCCGTCGGGCCCGCGCGATTCCAAGCCAATGCAAACCACCAGCACGACCGAGACAATCCCAATTTCTACTCTCATGAAGTCGCGAGCAAACTTCACGTGCTCGGCTTGGGCTGACACCAACTCGGCGGCGAGTCGGTCCAGATCGGCCATCAGGATCGTGTGTTGGGATTGGGCGAGGTTGCGAGCTCCATAGGCGCGGGCCGCGCTGCCCTGCCAACCGCCGTCGGGACCAAGGGCCGCGATCTGGGCGCTGACCCCGTCGAACATCGACCCGCTGCTGTCCAGGACGTCACCCCGAAATGGGCTGCCCTCTCCAAGCAATGCCAGCAAGCCACCAAGGACGCCCTCGGTCACCAGGCAAACAACGCTTCCTCGATGTCGCCAAGGAAAACTATCGGCCGTACCCTCTTCCGCTGGTGGCGGATTCCCCCCTGCGTTCCCTGTGATCCGCCGTCGAATCCAATTCCTAATTGTCATCAGGTCCATGAGATGAACGTCTCCTTCGGTTGGACGGTGTGCCGGACGTGACCTGTTGGCCTCACACGGCGAGTTTTTGGTGTTGTTGGGTGGGTTGGGTTGTGCTGCCCAGGGGTGCGCGCTCGCCGCTGCTGGTGGTGCCCGCGGTGGCGGCATCGGTGTCGGGGGTGTTGGTGGCGTCGTCTCGGGTGCGGTGATCGGCCGGGGTGGTGTGCTGTTGGGCCGGTTGGCTCACGGCGCCGGTCCGCCCGGCGAGGTTGGTGAGTTGGCTCAGGGTGGTGCTGAGTTGAGCGATCGTGGGCAGGGTTGGCAGGCCGGTCAATGCGGTGATGGGCAGCTGCGGTGCGCCGAAATCGGGGAGGCCCGCGCCGGCCCCGGTGGCCAGGTGAAATTCGGGGGCGCCGGGTAGGTCGGTGAAAGCCGAGCCCAGATCGGGGATGTGTGAGGATGCGGCGCTGCTATCGGCGAGATCGAACTCCGACCTGGAATGCGTTGGAGGCAAGGTTATTTCGGGCGGACCGGCAACTGCGTCGGAGCCGGTGGTCAGGGCCGCCACCATGGCGGCCAATCGCTGCGTCGCCGCCTGCACGGCGCTGGCATTCCGCGACGTCGTGACCGCCAATTCGACCACGGCGATACCGGTGAGCAGCAGCACCGAACAGCAAGCGACTGTCGCGATGTAGAAGGACACCAGCTGGGCATCGGGTCCCTGTGACTCCAAGCCGAGGCAAACCACAAGCAGGACCAAGACAATCCCAAGCTCTGCCCGCACGCCGTCGCGTACTTTCTTCACGGCTTCGGCTTGGGATAACACCAATTCGGCGGCGCCCCGGTCCAGATCGGCCATCAGGATCGTGTGTTGGGACTGGGCGAGGTTGCGGGCCCCATAGGCCTGCGCCGCGTTGCCCCGCCAACCGCCGTCGGGACCAAGGGCTGCGAGCTGGGCGCTGACGCCGTCGAATACCGACCCACTGCTGTGCAGGCCGTCCCCCTGGTCGGGGAACCCGAGTCCAAGTAGTGCCAGCAAGCCACCAAGGACGCCCTCGGTTGCCATGCAGATCGCGCTTCCCCGATGCTTCCGCAGGAAGCTGTCGGCGGTCCCGTCTTCGGCTGCTGGCTGATGTCCTTCCGCTCTGATCCATCGTTGGATCAGAGTCCGTATTCTCATCGGGTCCATGCGATGGACGTTCCTTTCGGTTTCACGTTGTGCCGGCTGGCCCGGTTGTTGTTGTGGCTAAGCGTGATTCCGGTCATCGAGTGCTCATGGGGCGGTTCCCGACGCCGAGTGGCGCCCGGCGCCAAGGCCGTCATTGTCGTCGTCTGCGGTGAGGGGATCGGCCAAGCCATGGTCGCGATCTGGCTGGGATCGCCCGCCGGCATGGATGGCCGTGACATGCGAAATCTCCTCCTTAACGCGCCAGCAATGATCGCCGCTGAATTCACCGGTTCCCGCACCAAATTCACATACCAGCTTTTCAGAATTACCTTCTGAAAAATCCCGCATCTGTTTCCAGTGCATGAGCCAGAATGACCTTCTAGAAAAAGATCAGAACTGGCTTCTGGAATAGGTTGCAGAGAGAACCTTTGATAAAGCGATGAAATTAACTATAACTTACTTTCGAATAGCCATCTGCCAGCAGCTTCGTCGGGTGCTCCAGCCTTCTCGCTGAAGTGCCGAAGCCTTCACGCGCGCCGCCAGCGATTATTCGCGAGTCCGCTACTGCGGAAATGGTCAGTGTGATCAAGGACATATCGGAACAAAGGCATCGGTCCACCATTTTGTGGCGTCCAATGCCGCCGACACTGCGCCGCCGAGGCCGCCTGTCACACGCGACGGGCGCCTACATAGCCGACGCGACGGGGTTCACCTGACCTTTCGGCTTGTCGGTCGGGCGAAGAGCAGGCGGAGGTACCACCGGTGTCGGGCGCGGCCCCGGCCCGGGGGTTGGGTAGCGGCGGAAACGGTTCTGCCCCAGGAGTCGGCGGGCGCGTGGTGACGGTCGTGCGCTTGCCCGGATTGACCGGCGCGCGGGGAAAGTGGTGTCGGGTCGGCAGGGGCGATCAGCGACGATATGTCTGGCGTCGGGGTCTCGTGGTTGAGCAGATCCACCAGGGCGTTGTTCGGGGGCCGCCAGCGATTGGATGCCAGAACCAGCTCCGCGGTGCGGGAAACCATGCCGACGTTGGCTACGTGTGCGGCGCGGACCAACGAGTTGACGGCAGCGGCCTTCTCATCGTCGTCGAGGCCAAGATCCGTTTCCAGGGTGCGGATTTCCCGGTGAGCCGCATCCACATGCTCGCTGATGTCGGATTTGGCTTGCTCGATCAAATCCGCGGTATGGCGGTGCCAGGAAATCACCGTCGCGAGGTAGTCCCGCAGCGTCACCAATTGGTCGATGTTGGCGCCCAAGGCCTCGTTGGTGGCATTTGCCGCAGCGCCCGACCAGGCGCGGTCTTCGAAGACCCGGACCCGCTGTTCGCGACACGTTTCGAGGACACCGGTGACTTCGTGCAACGTTTGACGGTACTTCCGGGCTTGGTCATAGAAGGCGTCCTCATCAGCCTCTGGCCATCCGTCCGGGTCGAGCATCGGCCCGGAATACCTGCCCGCCGGCCTCGCGATACCCATCGCCTACCCACCCCCGGTCGATGGCGTTTCCCGCCGTTGGCCCGGGCCGGTTGCATAGACGGGCGCCCGCTCGTCGGTGGGTGCGCCCGCGGCCGCGCCTGAGGTGGCTTCGGCGAACTGATCGGGCTGGCTCAGGCGGCGGGTGTTGGTGAGCCGGCTGAGGGTGGCCACCAGCCCAGCGGGCGGTGCGGTCGTGGCGGGCATGCTGGGAGTGCCTGACAAGCGGGGAATGGGCAGGTGAGGCGCACCGAAATCGGGGAAGCCGGGGGTTGGCAGGGCGGACAGCACGAATTCGGGCGCACCGGGCAGGTCGGCGAAAATTGATGCGGCGTCCGGAATCTGGGGAGTCTGGGGGGTTAGCTCGGGCGCGTCGAATTCCAGCGGGGAACTCAATGGGGGAAATGCCACATCGGGGCGCCCGGCGGGCGGATCAGACAACATCGGCAAGGCCGCCAACATCCCGGTCAAACTCTGTGTCGCCGCCTGCAGGCTGCGCGCATTCTGGTAGGAGGTGACTACCAAGTACGTGATGCAGCACGCGACGACAATCATCGCAAGATCGCAGACGATTGTCGCGATGCGAAACGACCAGAGTTGGCCCTGGGGCCCCATAAATAGTTCACAGTTGAGGCAAATCACGTAGGTACAGGCAATGATTCGGATCTCATCGAGCAGGATTTCGCGGATGGCCGCTATGGCATCGGCTTGCGCTGCCACCAGGTCGGCGGCGAGGCGGTCGAGATCAGCCATCAGCTGGGTACGTTGTGATTGCGCCCGGTTCTGGGAGGTGTAAGCCTGTGCCGCCAAACCCTGCCAGCGGTCCTCGGGAACAAGGGCGGCGATCCGGCCGCTGACTTCGTCGAATATCGACCCACTGTGCACCAGGGCGGCGCCGCGGTCGGGGCTTCCAAGCCCGAGCGCCAACCAGATGCCGGTAAGGCCGAACTCATTGAGCAGACAAAGAATGGACCCCCGCTTCACCCGCTGCGGGTTGGCTTGTGGCAATGCCCCAGGTTCGACTTCGGGTTCGGGATTAAAGGCCATGAGTCGAGCTGTCCTCTCGGGTCCAACGTTGCTCCGGCTGCAGCGGCCGTTGTAGCTGGTGATGGTTTTGGCCGCTGGCGCTTTCGCCTGCTGGTGCCGGGACACGCGCGCGTGCCGGGGTCGCGCTGCCCGCGGCGGCGTCGCTGACGGGTTGATGGGCTGGCCGGGCTAGCGCGGCCAGCGCGCCCGAAAGACCGGGCCGAGTGGCCAATTCGTTGGTGCTAAGCATTGTGGGCAGGGCGTCGGGCAGGGTCGGCATGCCGGTCAAGCGGGGGATGGGCAAGTGGGGTGCGCCGAAGTCGGGGAAGCCGGGGGACGCAACGGTGGGCAACCTGAACCCGGGCGCACCGGGTAACTGTGCGAACCCGAGCGCGGCATCGACGGTGCGCGCGACGGGCGTGGCGGCCGGGGCTTCGCGAGGTGAATATGGCAGAGGGAAGGCCATATTGGATGAGCCGATCGCCTCAGGCCATCTCGGCAAGACCGCCAACATGGCGGTCAGCTTCTGCTCGGCGGCCCGCAGATCGCCGGCATTCCGCGACGTCGTGACGGCCAGGTCGATCAGGAAGCCAATGGTGATAGCTAGCAGGACACCGCATGCGGTGAGCGCGATAGCGAGCGAAACCTCATGGCCGAGCGGCCCCAACGATTCACAGTAAACGCACAACGCGCAGAGACCGGCGACCGCGACCATCTCGCCCGTCACGACTGAGCGAACGGCCTGTACGTCCTCGGCTTGTGCTGTCACCAGATCGGCGATGTGGCGGTCCAGATTGCTCATCAGCGTTGCGCGCTCGGACTGTGCACGGTTTTGGGCTCCGTAGGCCCGCGCCGCGCGGCCCTGCCAGCCGGCTTCGGGACCCAGGCCCGCAATCTGGGCACTGACTGCGCCGAACCTTGAACCGGTGCCGGCCAAGCCCTCCGCCCGCTCGGGGAATCCGTATCCGAGCCAGGCCAGCGCTCCACCGAGAATGCCCTCGGCCGCAACGCAAACATAGGAGCCCCGAAGCCGCAGCCACTCATCCCGCTGCAGCTGTTCTACCAGTTGCTGTACGCGTGCCTGGAAGTTCCCGACCCCATGAACCAGCTGCTGGTTCATGAGGCGCAGGAACTCTGCGAACTCCTCCATGGGGGATGGCCTTTCGGTTCAGGTTGTGGCGGGTGCCGCGGATTGGTCGTTGTGCGCTCGCGGGCGTCACACAACAAGCCCTCGCTGTTGGTCGTTGGGGCGAGTTTCGGCATCGATGGGTGCGCGTTCGCCCACGGTGGTGTCCGCGGTGGCGCCCTCGGTGTCGGGGGTGTCGTCGTCGTGGTCTGTGGTGAGGTGATCGGCCAGGGTGGCGTGCTGTTGGGCACCCTGCTGGGCCACCGAGGAGATCATTTGGGCATGTTGCGTGGCGGTGTTGGCGAGCTGGCTCATGGCACCGGTTGGCCCGGTCAGGCTGTTGAGTTGGCGCAGCGTGGGCAGGTTGGCCAGGACACCTGACAAGTCGGGCAGGGCTGGCATGCCGGCCAATTGGGGGATCGGCAGGTAGGGCGCACCGAAATCCGGGAAGCCGGGTGCGGCCACGGATGGTGCGGTGAACTCGGGGGACCCGGGTAGATCGGCGAGAGCCGCCCGCGGATCGGGGGTGTGAGGGCTGCGCGCGGTCTCATCGGCGACATCGACGGCAGACGGGCAATGCGGTTGGGGTAGTGCGACTTCGGGCGCCCCGGGGATGATGTCGCACCACCTCGGCAAGGCCGCCACCATGGCGGTCAGTCGCTGCGTCAGCGCCTGCAGACTGCTGACATTGCCCGAGGTCCTGACCGCCAAATCGATGAGGAAGCCGGCAGCGACGGCTAGCGCAGCCCCACAGATCGGTATCGCGATCTTGAACGAGAGCAGCTGTCCGGCAGGCCCCTCCAGTTCAAAGACAACGCACGCACCAAACAGGATCATGACCAACAGAATTTCTAGAATCACCACATCGCGTGCGGTCTTCACGCCATGGGCTTGGGATGTCACCAGTTCGGCGGCGAGACGATCCAGATCGGCCATCAGCCCGGCGTGCTGGGACTGAGCCTGGTTCTGAGCCAGGTAGGCAGCCGCTGCGGTGCCCTGCCAGCCGGCGTCGGGCCCAAGAGCCGAGATCTGGGCGCCGGCACGGTCAAACATCGCCCCACTGCGGTCCAGGGCATCACCCACGTCGGGGAGCCCATTTCCAAGCCACGCCAGCGCGCCGCCCAGGGCACCCAAGGTCACCCCGCACACCAGGGTCCCTCGACGAAACCCCTGCGCATTGCCCGGTGCGCCCGGCTCGATCACGTTCTCGTGTGCGACGCCTTGCATTGGCACCTGGGGGTTGCCGTGCGCGAATTGTTCAATCAGATTCTCCTGCCAAGCGCGAAGTTGCGCCAGCTGTTGTGCGGCAGTCATGGGTCTGGGCTTTCCTCAGAGGGCTAACGCCGCGCCAGCTGGCGCGGCGGCTATTCCGGTAGGGGTTACGGCGTACGGGTGGCTTATCCCGGTGGCTTCACCCGAGACGTTCTCGCTGTTGTTGGTTGGGGAGGGTTTGGGCATCGATGGGTGCGCGTTCGCCCGTGGCGGTGCCGTCGGTATCAGGCGTGTCCTGGTCCGTGGTGAGGTGATCGGCCAGGGTGGCGTGCTGTTGGGCGCCCTGCTGGGCCAGCGCGGAGATCATTTGGGCATGCTGGGTGGCGGTGTTGGCGAGTTGGCCTATCGCGCTTGTTGGCCCGGTCAAGTTGTTGAGTTGGCGCAGCGCGGTGTTGAGCTGAGCCATCGTGGGCAGGCTGGCCACGATGGCCGACAAGTCGGGCACGGTTGGCATGCCGGCCAATTGGGGGATCGGCAGATAGGGTGCGCCGAAGTCCGGGAAACCGGGTGCGGCCACGGACGGCACGCTGAACTCGGGGGACCCGGCTAGACCGGCGAGAGCCGACCGAGGATCGGGCGTGCGAGGGGTGGGCGCGGCCTCCTCGGCGATAGCGGATCCAGATGGGGAATGCGCTAGGGGCAAGGTCACTTCGGTCGAACTGTAGACAGCGCCGGCCTTTCTGGGCAGATCCGCCAACATATCGGTCAAGCGCTGTGTCGCCATTTGCAGATCGCAGCCGTTGCGCCAAGTCGTCTCCGCCACATCGACCAGATAGCCAGCGGCGACGGCTAGCGCGGCACCACACGCAGCTAGTGCGATTTTGAACGACCACAACTGACCCGCAGGCCCCTGCATTTCATAGTAAACGCAAACAGCAAATAGCACTGCGACCAAGGACAATTCCGCAATCAGGACGCCGCGAGCGGTCTTTACGGCATCGGCTTGGGATGACACCAGGTCGGCGGCCAGACGATCCAGATCAGCCATCAGCGTGGCGTGCCGGGACTGTGCGAGGTTTTGGACCAAATAGGCCTGCGCCGCGCTGCCCCGCCAACTGCCGCCGGGAATCAGAGTCGCTATTTGGGCACCGACGCCGTCAAACATCGACGCACTGCACGCCAGACCATCGCCCCGGTCGGGGAACCCGTTTCCCAGCCATGCCAGCGCGCCGCCAAGGAGGCTCTCGGTCACCACACACAGAACAGAGCCACGACGCAGCCGACCGGGGTTGTCCCCGTCTTCTGTTGCCGGCTGGTGGGCCGCCTGTGGTGCTGGCTCCGGTTGTGGTGCCGGCAGATGCTGTGCTTGTGGTTGGCCGGGCAACACCCTCGCCAGCTCCATCAACGCGTAGTGCTGCCAAAAGGGGTCAGTCATCGGTTGGACTTTCCTTTCAATGTCCCGCGATCCCCACTGCACCACCGGTGGGCCGCCGAGGCTGTGGCAGCGGAGTCGGGCTGAGTCGGCCGCCTCACCGGACGCGCTCTTGGTGTTGTAGGGCGGAGCGGTCTTCGGCATCAACGGGTGCACGTCCGCCCTGTTGGGCCAGCGCGGAGACCATTTGGGCGGGTTGGGCGACGGTGTTGGCGAGCCGCCTCACGGTGCTGGTCGGCCCGGTGAGGTTGTTCAGTTGAGTCATCGTGGGCAGCTTGGCGAGGACGCTTGACAGGTCGGGTTGGGTTGGCGTGCTAACCAATTGGGGAATCGGCAGGCGCGGTGCGCCGAAATCAGGGAAGCCGGGGCTGGCCACGGGGGGCAGGCTGAACATGGGGGACCCGGGTAAGCGTGCGAACACGACGGTGGCATCGGGGATGTGGGGGATGGGAGCGGTGGCGTTGGCTTCGCAACGCGAAGGCGGTGGGGGCAGCGCCATATCGGCCGGCGCGGGAATCGCGTCCAACGATTTCGGCAAGAGCGCCAGCATGTCGGTCAATCTCTGCCCGGTTGCGTGCAGATCGCGCGTATTCCGGGCCGTTGTAACCAGCAAGTAGATCAGGCAGCCAACAAGGACAAGCATCGCGAGAGTGCACACGACCAGTGCCACTCGAGCTGACAACAGGAGGCCGGCGGGCCCCAGCCCTTCCTGGTAGACGCAATACGCACCGGTAATGGCAACCGCGACCATCTCGGCGGCCACGGCGTAGCGAACGGCTTTGACGGCATCGGCTTGGGATGACACCAGGTCGGCGACGAGCCGGTCCAGCTCACCCATCAGCTTTGCGCGCTGGGATTGTGCGAGGGCTTGGGCGATGTAGGCGCGCGACGCGGCACCCTGCCAGCCGGCTTCAGGAACAAGGGCCGCAATGAGGGTGCCGACCTCGTCGAACATCGATCCGCCGCTGACCAGGCGATCACCCGCATCGGGAAAGGCGACGCCGAGCAGCGACAGTGAGACGCCAAGGACGCCCTCGGCGGCAGCGCACAGCACGGATCCGTACGCCACCGCCAAATTGTCGTGCGGCAACGGCTCTGGGTCCGGCTGAGTCATCGGTGTTGCGTCGCTTTCGGTTTGGTGTGGTTAGGGGTGGGTTTGGTTGATGGCGGTGGCGAGGGTGGCCAGGGTGGTGGCCAGGGTGTGGTTGGCGGCGTTGTCGTAGGCGTGGACGGCTTGTTTGGCGTTGTGGAGGGCTTGGTTGACGCGGTGGGCGACGCCTTGGGAGCCGAGTTGTTTGAGGAGGCCGTCTTGGATGCGGATGCCGGTGAGCCAGTTGTATCCGTTGAGGGTGACCTGCACGGTGTGGGTGTTGTCTGAGGCTTTGAAGTTGCCGGCGTTCATTTGGTGGAAGCGGTTTTGCAGGGCGGTGTGGAATTGGGTGAGCCCTGCGAGCAGGTGTGCGGCGGTGGGGTCGAGGTTCATGGTTTGTGCTCCGTGGTGGTTGTGGTGGTGAGGTGGGGTCGGGCGGGGCCGATGAGTGCTTCGGTCCAGGGTCGTTGTTCGGTGTAGAGGGCTCGGTCGTCTTGCTGGGTGCGTTTGGTTTTGGCGTTTTGGGCTTGGCCGTTTTCCCCCATGGGCATGCCCCCCATGGGGCCCGCGCCCAGGGGGCGGCCGGTGGTGCCGGGGCCCAGGGCGCCTGGCGCACCCGGGGGTGTGGGGCCCGCGCCCAGGGGGGCGGTCAAGGGGATGGCGGCGCCGGCGCCCCCGCCGAGTGCGGCGGGTTTGACGGTGGGGCCGGTGGCGAGTGTGGCCGCGGCGCGGGCGGCTTCAGTGGTGTCGGGGGTTGCGGCGGGGGGTGGGGTGAACGGCATCGTCGGCATCGGTGGTGTGCCGGTGAAGGGCAGTGTGGGGTCCCCGCCAGGCGGGAGCGGTGGTAGCGGGGGTGGGGGTTTGGGGTCGTTGTGGGTGGGGGCTGCCGGTGGTCGGGGTGGTTGCACGGGCTCGGTGATTGTCCTGGTGGCGTATCCGGTCAGCACTTCCTCGGATTTCTTCTGAAGCTTCGCGTATTCCTTCATCAAGGCGATTCGTTGGTTGCCGCGGTGGGCGTGGCGCAAATCGTTTTCCAGTTCCGTGATCGCGGTCAATGTCGGGTGTTGACCAATGGCCCAGTGGTGGGCTTGTTCGAGGCCTGAGGCTTGTTTGGCCATCGTGGTACTCAACCGCGCCATCAGGCGCAGCCAGTCCCGGTGTTGATCGAATGCGGCCTGCACCGCGGTGGCCGCTTCACCTTCCCAATTCTCGAAGTCGCGGAACCGTCCCAGGGACTGCTGAATTGTCAGGTTGTAGGCATTCCAGTCATGGGCGAACTTCTTCAGCGATACACCCTGGTCGGGCTTGTTGAGCTGTTGGGCTGCCGTTTTGAGTTCGGTGAAATCGGGCGGGTATTTCGCCGCCGCGACGGTAAGGGTATCGCTCAGCGCGACGGGAGCCAGGTCCGTACCCGCGGGCACCGGCGGTGCCCCGATGCCGTGGCCGTCGGTGCCCAAAGCCGTTGCCGCACCTTCGTCGATCTGTTCGTAGGCCTTGGCCGCATCCCTCATGAACTGCGCAAGCCGTTGCCGCGCTTGGGCGCCCGACTGCAGATAGGCACGCATGCTCTCGGCCGACAACGCCAACTGCGTGGCCCCCGCAACCGCCGGGTCCAGGGCGCACGCGGCCAACACCGCACCGCCGGGCGGATCAGCGATCGGGGCTTCCACCTCGGTGGCCCTGGCCACGATCTCGCTGGGATCCACCGCCAGCATCCACGGCTGCGACATGCCGAAACTCCTTCATCGTGCTATAGCTATTATCGTCGCTGAATTCGATGGTCCGCGCACCAAATTCCGGCACGATTATTTCAGAACTACCTTCCGAAATAAACCAGAATTAGATTCCAGGACATAAATCAGAACAACCTTCTGGGATAAAGCAGAATTGGCTTCTGGAATAAGCCGCAGAAAGAACCTTGTATAAAACTTTGAAATAAACTATAACTTAGTTGCGCACAGCCATCTGGCAGCGGCTTTCCCCGGTGCGTGAAACGTTCGCGTTGCAGCGCCGAAGCCTTCACGGGCACCGTCGGCGCGCTTATTCCGCAAGTCGAATATCGCGGCGCTGGCGCATGCCATCGAGAACATATCGGAACAACGAGGTAGGGATAACGATGTTGTGGCACTCAATGCCACCGGAACTCAACACTGCGCGGCTGATGGTTGGCGCCGGAGCGGCGCCAATGTTGGCCGCCGCGATGGGATGGGAGGCATGGGCCGCGGCTTTGGACGCTCAGGCCGCCGAGGTGTCTGTGCGCTTGAACTCGCTCGGCGAGGCATGGACCGGAGCGGGCAGCGACAAGGCCATCGCCGCTGCCACGCCGATGGTGACTTGGCTGGCAACCGCCTCAGCGCAGGCCAAGATCAGGGCGAGCAAGGCAACCGCACAAGCCGCGGCCTACACCCAAGCGATGGCCGAGACCCCGTCGTTGCCAGAGATCGCGCAAAATCACGTCACCACCGCAGCTCTTACCGCGACCAACTTCTTCGGCATCAACACGGTGCCGATCGCGGTCAACGAGACCGACTACTTCGTGCGGATGTGGAACCAGGCCGCCGCGGCGATGGACCGCTACCAGGCCGAAACGATCATCAACACCATCTTCGACAAGCTTGAACCGATGAAACCGATCCTGGCGTCGGTGGGCCGATTCGTGACGAACGGACTGGATCAGGCGGCAAGGATCGCGCCGAGCGTCGCCCTGCCCTCCAAGGAAGCGATCGGGCAAACCGCCGCCCAGGTATCGGGCATGACCAGCTCCGCGCAGCAACTCGCCCAGCTGGTGCAGCAGACGACGACCCTGTTCAGCCACACCGGCGGTGCGGGTGCGGCGGTGAGCGACGCCGAGCAAGGTACGCAGGTGGGCCTGCTGGGCGTGAGCCCGCTGTCCAACCACCCGCTAGCGGGCGGATCCGGCCCCAGCGTCGGGGCCGGATTGATCCGCGCAGACTCGATGCCCGGATCAGCAGGGTTGCTGGCCCGCACCTCGCTGATGGCCCAACTGGTCGATAAACCCACCGCAGCAATGGCGCCGACGCCCGCAAGCGCCGCACCCTCGGCCACCGCCGGCACCGCCCCCCTGGCGCCCATGGGTCACAGCGCACCCGCTGGCAGTGGCAGCCCCCGGCCAAGACCGGCCACCCGCACGCTGGTGCTGCCCGAACTCGACGAAACCGACCCGCACGGTTGGGACGCCGGCGAGGACTGGTGAACCGCACCTAATCCGCTCGCCGCGGAACCGACTCACCCATTGCCCCAACACGTGCACCAACTGGGGAACCAGGGTCAGGTGTGCGGGCTCCGGATGGTTTCGAGCTCCCGTCGCCAAGATCGAGCAACACGACGAGAAGAAACAGCTCGGCCGAAGCGCAACGAGCAGATCCCCGAATCCATGTCCGGTTGCCTTGTCCCGCCTGCTGTGCCGGCTCCCGGTTGACCGGCGGCGCCGCCGGAACGACGGGAATGCCCGGTGCGGCAGGCGGAGGAACGGGAATCATTGCGGTGGGCTCAACACACGCGCTTTTGGGGCTGCGGCGAGGGGGCGGTCGCGGCACCGGCAGGCACCCGCTCTTGGGCAGTGGTGCCCGCTGCAGCGGCGCTGTCGAAATGGCCGAGCCGGCCGGTGATCCCCGACCCTCTTTTGAGTTGGCGGCCGGTGGCGGGGAGCGGTCCCGCGAAGCCGCTCGAAACGTCGCGCAGACCGCGGAATACGTTGGGCTGGCGGGGTAGGCCGACCAAGGTGGGGATGGGCAAGTGGGGCGCGCCGAAATCGGGGAAGCCGGGACTTGGCGCGGTAGGCAGGCTGAATTCGGGCAAGCCGGGCAACTGCGCGAAAATTACTGCAGCATCCGGTATCTGGGGGATTGGCTGCGTGTCGTTGGGCAGGTCTGCGAGGGCATCAGCCAAGGGCTCAGCGGGCAGCCCGGCAACCGCGGGGGCCAGCGTCGGCAAGCTCGTCATCATGGTGGTCAGGCGCTGTGTCGTGTCTTGCATGCCGCTGGCGTTCCGCGACGTCGTGACCGCCAACGAGATCAGACCGCCAATCAGAGCGGCTAGCGCCACACTGCACAGGTCTAATGCGAGGAAGAACGAAACAGCTTGGCCGGTAGGCCCTTGCGCCTCGAGCGCCAGGCAACAGACGCCCAAACAGGCGACAAACACCTCCGCCGTGATCACGACGGACCGCACTCTCGTAACGGCATCGGACTGAGCTGCCACCAGGTCGCGGGTGTGACGGTCCAGATCGCCCATCATCTTCGCGCGCGCAGACTGCGCGAGGCTCTGGGCCGCATAGGTCTGCGCCGCACAACCCCGCCACCCGCCGCCGGGAACCAGGGCCGCGACCTGGGCACTGACTTCATCGAACATCGACCCACTACCCGCGTAGCGATCACCCGGATCAGGGAGTCCGTCGCCAAGCAAGAACCGGACGCCGACGCAAACGTACTCGGTCGCATCGCAAATGACGGATCCCCGTCGCCACGCGGTCGGGAGATTGTCCACGATGCCCGGGAGACAGTGGCTCGCAACGGTCTTAACGCCGTCCATGCACATGATGAGGGGGTCCGCGATATCCGACGAAGTGTGGGTCATGGGTTTGACTCTCCTCTCGGGTTGTACGTCTAGCGGCTCTGGCTTGGGCTGACGACGGTTCGGCCGTTAGGGCTGTGCCGTTGGTGTCATCGAGCGGGGGGCGGCCGCGGCGTCGACCGGAGCGCGCTCGTCGGTGGCGGTGCCCGCGGCGACGGCGTTGTCCTGGCCGTGGGGGTGGCGCTTGGCCGGGGTGGTGGGCTGTGAAACACCGTGCTGGGCCAGAGATGAGATCATCTGCACTCGTTGCGCGGCGGTGTTGGCGAGTTGGTTGAGGCGGGCAACCCGTCCCGCGAGACCGGCTAAGGCGCCCGAAGGGTTGGGTAGGCCAGGGAACGAGTCGGGCAGGCTGGGCATGCCGGCCAACCCGAGGATGGGCAAATGGGGCGCGCCGAAGTCGGCGAAACCGGGGCTCGGCGCGGTGGGCAGGCTAAGTTCGGGCGTGCCGGCCAGGTTCGCGAAAACGTCGGTGGTGTCGGGTGTTTCGGGGCGGGACGCGGTGTGGTGGGTAGCGTCGAATTCCGATGGGGGTCCGGCTGCACCGGAAACCCCGGCAATCTCGTCAGAACAATGAAGTAACCCGGTCACCGTCTCGGCCAGTGCCTTCGTCAGCAGATGCAGGCCGCTCGCATTCCGCGATGTCGTGCTCAGTAGAGCGAACAAGAAGCCCACGGCGGTAGCCAGCGCAATCGCACATACGGTTAGCGCGACCTGAAGCGACAACACCTGGCCGGCCGGCCCCAGCGTTTCCCAGTAAAGGCAACAAGCGCCCGTCCCTCCCACCACGGCCATCTCTGCCCCGACGATCCAGCGAGCGGTCTTGACGGCATCGGCCTGGGCGGAGACCAGCCCGGCGGTGAGACGGTCGAGGTCACCGATAAGCATCGCGCGTTGCGACTGAGCGAGGTTGTTGGCTGCATAGGTCTGCGCCGCGGCGCCGCGCCAGCCGCCGCCGGGGACGAGATCCGCGATCTGGGACCTGGCCCCGTCGAACATCGACGCACTGCTCAGCAAGTCATCACCGCTATCAGGGAACCCAAGTCCGAGGTATGTCAGCACGCTGCCAAGCAGCGTCTCGGTCCCAAGACAGATGAGCGATCCCCGCAACAGCCGCTTCGGGGCATCTTCGGCCATCTCTTCCGCCGGGCCGTTCGGCCAGTTCGGCGGCCGCTCACTGACCCACTCCCCGTTAACGAAATACTGGCCGCACTCCTCCCCTCCGGGCCCATATGTAATGGTTTCTCCGTTCGGGAAGAGTTTCTGCTGGTTCGCCAGCCAACGTTCTACGTAGTCCGACGGCATGGGTTCTATGGGCTCGGTCATGGCCCGACCTCTCTTATCGATCTGATCTTTGTGTTGCTGTGGTCCGCGCTGGTGGCGGGCTTGGTGGCGGGGCTATGGCGTGCTGGCACGACCCGGCGGTCCGTCCTGCCGTGTCTGAGCCATGCCGAATCATTCTCCTTAGTGCTATAGCCATTATCGCCCGGCGAATTCAGTCGTTTCTGCACCAAACTCCCCGGCCTCGGGAATGGAATTGCGTTCCAGGATGAATCAGAAGTAGTTTCTGAAATAAAATGGCTATGCAAACGAACCGGACTTTACTTCGGAAATGCGAGTCGCAGGGCGTTTTCGTCTAAATGGACAACGCCGTTATCGAAGTATCCGCGCTAGCCCCGCTGGGGGGTGCCGACGCGCGGTGGGTGGTGTTGGGTTCGGCCGGTCGCAGTCGTGACCGGCGCACGCTCGTCGGTGCTGGTGCTCGCGGCGGCGCCGGTGCTGTCGGCCCCGGTGCGCTGTTGGGCAAGCGAAGAGACCATCTGGGCCTGTTGAGCCGCGGCGGTGTTCAGCTGGCCCAGGGCTGCGGTAACCCGATTCATTGCCGCCAGTTCGCCGCCGGTGGGCATCGTGGGCATGCCGGCCAAGGTGGGGATGGGCAAGTGGGGCGCACCGAAATCGGCGAAACCGGGGCTCGGTGCGCTGGGCTGGCTGAACTCGGGTGAGCCGGGTAGGCCGGGTAGGCCGGTCAAAATCATGGCGGCATCGGTGGTCTGAGGAACGGCCCCGAGGTCCTCGGCAAGTCCGGCGGTACGCCACGGCAAATTTTGCGCGGCTCCATCGGATGCCGACGGGGGAACGGCCGCGTCGGCCAGCGCGGGAACCTGGCCAGACCAATTCGGCAAATTGGTCATCATGTCGGTCAATCTTTGCGTGAGCACCTGCAAGCTCCGCCGATTCCGATCACTGGCAATACCGCCGTACGCCAGCAGGCCGAACCAGCTGGTCAGCGCCCCGATGCACACGACCCCGGCGATGTTTTGTGACAGTCGCCAGCCCGCCGGTCCCAGCGCCCCCTCAATGTAGAGACACACCGCGCCCGCACAGGCAACGATGACCATCAACGCAATCACGCCGGTGCGAACGGTTTTAACGATTTCGGCTTGAGATGCCACCAGGCCGGCGGAGAGGCGGTCAAGATCACCCAGCAGCCGCGCGCGTTGTGACTGTGCGAGAGTCTGGGCCGCATAGGCCTGCGCCGCGATGCCCTGCCAGCCCTCCTCGGGAACCAGAGCCGCGATCTGGCCGCTGAGTTGGTCGAACATCACCCCGCTGCGCACGACGCTGTCACCCTTTTCGGGGGGTGTTGGATGCGCCAAAGCGTAGATCAACCAGGCGAAGAGGACGGCCTCGGTGCAGGCGCACATCACTGATCCAGGTTCGCCACGTAATTCCGGTTCCGGCGGGTTGTTGTTTCCGCCAGGCACCGGCGCATCATTACCTGCTGGATTGAAAGGCTGCATGCTGCAAAGTTCCTTCTGATCTGGTGTTCTCGTTGCTGCGGTTCAGGCTGTGCCGGCTCGCCTCGATGGGCTTACCGGAGGTGCGCTCGAATGGATTCTCGTTCGGCGTGCCCAAATTTCTATCCGCCGTGCATATCTATTATGGGTGACTAAATGCGGTGATCCCCACACCAATTTTCAGCCAAGAAAGCAGAACGGCCTTCCAAGATAAATCAGAATTACCTTCTGAAATAAAACGATATGTACGGCTTCTGATACATTTCGTCAAGGCGACCTGGCGGGGCAAGTGTTAAATAGACAATGCGGTTGTCGCCACAGCGCGGGTGTGCCCACTCGTTGGATCCCGCGATTCGTATGGCGATCACGGCGACGCGGGGGTGTGGGTGTGTCGGCGCGATCAACAAGCATTGGACCGGGCGCTAGAGGCGGTGATCTAGGCACACCCAACGGGCCGGAGTCGGCGGTGTGGTTGTCATGGTTGTCGTTGTCGCGCTCACCGGCCACGGCCGGGTGTGTCCCATCACACTCCCGCGGACTGTCGATGGACGCTGAACTGGGGTCGGTCCAGAATCGGCCGCTAGCTATTGGGCGGGGTGGGGCGAATCGCCCAGCGGGACCGCCAGTCTTAGGTTTTTCTTAATATTGCGCAAACATGACCGGTGGCAACCGGGGGATGTCGTGGCGTCGTGGCCATGGCGCGTGCACGGTGATCCCAAAATTCCCGCACGATAACTGCCACGCCTTATCGTGGAACGTGTTGCCGAAGTGACTGCTGTGTGACGCGGTCTCCGATGTGGACGAGTGCGCTTCGGCGCCGGTCCAGCAAATTAGTCTAAGCAGTTACTGTGGCTCGTCGCGGGGTTGGGGGCGGCGGTTGACGCGCCGATAATTCACCGGAAAACGGCACGTGAGCGCGGCCTTCGATCATTGGCTGCGCTGACCGTACGGCATCGCCACTGGGCGGGTTACCATTGGTAAGTTGGCATGTCAGGCGGGTTTTGTCATATCGTTTTACGACTTGTCGTGATCGGTTACAGGGGCACCGTTCAGCGCTGCACGGACGAATCCCTGACTGGATCATCCCGCACGAGGGCCAGCCTATCGACAAGACCGAAGGGGCCAACGCGGGCAACGTCGGGGCGAGGTGGCCTACGGGCTGCTGGTGAGGCCGCGCAGTTAAGTCTGCTGAAGGGTTAGGTGGGTATGACGCCCAAGCGCGTCGGGCTGTACAACCCCGCATTCGAACACGATTCGTGTGGGGTAGCCATGGTGGTCGACATGCATGGCCGGCGGAGCCGCGACATTGTGGACAAGGCGATTACTGCGCTGCTCAACCTGGAACACCGGGGCGCTGCTGGTGCCGAGCCGCGCAGCGGTGACGGTGCCGGCATCTTGATTCAGGTCCCGGATGCATTCCTCCGGGAGGTCGTCGACTTCGAGCTACCGGCCCCGGGCAGCTACGCCACCGGCATCGCCTTCCTGCCGCAGTCATCCAAAGACGCGGCCGCGGCCTGCGCGGCCGTCGAGAAGATCGCCGAAGCCGAAGGCCTGCAGGTGCTGGGCTGGCGCAACGTGCCCACCGACGACTCGTCGCTGGGCGCACTTTCACGCGACGCAATGCCGACTTTCCGCCAGGTTTTCCTGGCCGGAGCCTCCGGCATGACCCTGGAACGGCGCTGCTACGTCATCCGCAAACGGGCTGAGCACGAGTTGGGGACCAAGGGCCCCGGCCAAGACGGCCCGGGCCGGGAGACCGTGTACTTCCCCAGCTTGTCCGGCCGGACGTTCGTCTACAAGGGCATGTTGACCACCCCACAGCTCAAGGCGTTCTACCTGGATCTGCAGGACGATCGGCTGACCAGTGCCCTGGGGATCGTGCACTCACGGTTCTCGACCAACACGTTCCCGTCCTGGCCGCTGGCGCATCCCTTCCGGCGCATCGCCCACAACGGGGAGATCAACACCGTCACCGGCAATGAGAACTGGATGCGGGCCCGCGAGGCGTTGATCAAGACGGATGTCTTCGGCACCGAAGCAAACGTGGAGAAGCTGTTCCCCATCTGCACCCCGGGCGCGTCTGACACCGCGCGTTTCGACGAGGTGCTCGAACTGCTACACCTGGGCGGGCGCAGCCTGGCCCATGCCGTGTTGATGATGATCCCGGAAGCCTGGGAACGCCACGCGAGCATGGACCCGAGCAGGCGGGCGTTCTACCAGTACCACTCCTCGTTGATGGAGCCGTGGGACGGCCCGGCGTCGATGACATTCACCGACGGCACCATCATCGGCGCGGTGCTGGACCGCAACGGCTTGCGCCCGTCGCGGATCTGGGTCACCGAGGACGGCTTGGTGGTGATGGCCTCCGAGGCTGGCGTGCTGGACCTCGACCCGTCGACGGTGGTGCAGCGGATGCGGTTGCAGCCGGGCCGGATGTTCTTGGTCGACACCGCGCAAGGCCGCATCGTCGCCGACGAAGAGATCAAAGCGGAGCTGGCTGCCGAGCATCCCTATCAGGAATGGCTCGACAACAACTTGATTCCGCTGGAGAAGTTGCCGTCGGGCGAATACGCCCGGATGGCCCATGAGCGGGTGGTCCTGCGGCAGCTGGTTTTCGGCTACACCTACGAGGAACTCAACCTGCTGGTGGCACCGATGGTCCGGGCCGGTGCCGAACCGATCGGGTCGATGGGCACCGATACCCCGATCGCGGTGCTGTCGCGGCGTCCCAGGATGCTCTACGACTATTTCCAGCAGTTATTCGCACAGGTGACCAACCCCCCGCTGGACGCGATCCGCGAAGAGGTGGTGACCAGCCTGCAGGGCACCACCGGTGGTGAGCGTGACCTGCTCAACCCCGACGAGAACTCCTGCCACCAAATCCAGCTGCCCCAGCCGATTCTGCGGAACCACGAGCTGGCCAAGCTGATCAACCTCGACCCCGAGACTGCGATCAACGGGCGGCCACACGGGATCAAATCCAAGGTGGTTCGTTGTTTGTACCCGGTCGCCGAGGGTGGCGCCGGGCTGGCCGCCGCGCTGAATGAGGTACGTGCCCAGGCGTCGGCGGCGATCGCCGATGGCGCCCGGATCATCGTGTTGTCGGACCGCGAGTCCGATGAGCGGATGGCACCGATCCCGTCCTTGCTTGCAATTGCCGGGGTTCATCACCACCTGGTACGCGAGCGCAGCCGCACCAAGGTCGGGCTGGTGGTCGAATCCGGCGACGCCCGCGAGGTTCATCACATGGCGATGCTGCTCGGCTGCGGCGCAGCGGCGGTGAACCCCTATCTGGCCTTCGAGTCGATCGAGGACATGCTCGACCGGGGGGTCATCGACGGCATCGACCGCAACACCGCGTTGAGCAACTACGTCAAGGCCGCCGGCAAAGGCGTGTTGAAAGTTATGTCCAAGATGGGCATTTCGACGCTGGCGTCCTACACCGGGGCACAGCTGTTCCAGGCGGTAGGGGTGTCCGAAGAAGTCCTCAACGAGTACTTCAGCGGACTGACCTGCGCCACTGGCGGGATCACCCTCGATGACATCGCCGCCGATGTCGCCACCCGCCACACGCTGGCCTACCTGGACCGGCCAGACGAACGCGCACACCGAGAGCTTGAAGTGGGTGGGGAGTACCAGTGGCGTCGCGAAGGCGAGTACCACCTGTTCAACCCCGAGACCGTTTTCAAGCTTCAGCACTCCACCCGCACCGGCCAATACAAGATTTTCAAGGAGTACACCCGCCTGGTCGATGACCAGAGCGAACGGATGGCCTCGCTGCGGGGACTGCTCAAGTTCCGGGCCGGCGTGCGGCCCCCGATACCGTTGGACGAGGTGGAGCCCGCCAGCGAAATCGTGAAGCGCTTCTCGACCGGAGCGATGAGCTTCGGGTCCATATCGGCCGAGGCGCACGAGACGCTGGCGATTGCCATGAACCGGCTGGGCGGCCGGTCAAACAGTGGTGAAGGCGGCGAGGACGTCGGGCGATTCGAGCAGGATCCCAATGGGGACTGGCGTCGCAGCGCCATCAAGCAGGTCGCCTCGGCGCGTTTCGGCGTCACCTCGCATTACCTGACCAACTGCACCGATATCCAGATCAAGATGGCGCAGGGCGCCAAGCCCGGTGAGGGAGGCCAACTTCCGGGGCACAAGGTCTATCCCTGGGTGGCAAAGGTGCGTCACTCCACCCCGGGTGTCGGCCTGATCTCGCCGCCACCGCACCACGACATCTACTCCATCGAGGATCTGGCGCAGCTGATCCACGACCTGAAGAACGCCAACCCATCGGCACGGGTGCACGTCAAGCTGGTCTCCGAGAACGGGGTGGGGACGGTCGCCGCCGGCGTCTCGAAAGCCCACGCCGACGTGGTGCTGATCTCCGGGCACGACGGCGGTACGGGTGCGACGCCACTGACGTCCATGAAGCACGCCGGTGCGCCCTGGGAGCTGGGCCTGGCCGAGACGCAGCAGACGTTGCTGCTCAACGGATTACGTGACCGGATCGTGGTTCAGGTGGACGGTCAGCTCAAGACCGGGCGCGACGTGATGATCGCGACGCTGCTCGGTGGCGAGGAGTTCGGTTTTGCGACCGCCCCGCTGGTGGTGGCCGGCTGCATCATGATGCGGGTGTGTCACCTCGACACCTGTCCGGTCGGCGTGGCCACCCAGAATCCGTTGCTGCGGGAGCGGTTCACCGGAAAGCCCGAATTCGTGGAGAACTTCTTCATGTTCATCGCCGAAGAAGTGCGCGAATACATGGCGCAGTTGGGCTTCCGCACCATCAACGAGGCTGTCGGCCAAGCGGGGGCACTGGACACGACGCTGGCGCGGGCGCACTGGAAGGCGCACCGGCTGGATCTGACGCCCGTGCTGCATGAGCCTGAGTCGGCGTTCATGAACCAGGACCTGTACTGCAGTTCCAGCCAGGATCACGGGCTGGACAAGGCGCTCGACCAGCAGCTGATCGTGATGAGCAGGGAGGCGCTGGATTCCGGCAAACCGGTCCGGTTCGCCACCACCATCAGCAACGTCAACCGCACGGTCGGCACCATGCTTGGTCACGAGGTGACCAAAGCCTATGGCGGCCAAGGCTTGCCGGACGGAAGCATCGACATCACATTCGAGGGATCCGCTGGCAACAGCTTCGGTGCGTTTGTGCCGAAGGGGATTACCTTGCGCATCTACGGCGACGCCAACGACTACGTCGGCAAAGGACTCTCGGGCGGCCGGATCGTGGTGCGGCCATCGGATAATGCGCCACCGGGTTATGTCGCCGAAGACAACATCATCGGGGGAAATGTGATCCTTTTTGGTGCCACCAGCGGAGAGGTATTCCTGCGCGGCGTGGTGGGTGAGCGCTTTGCGGTTCGCAACTCCGGGGCTCATGCCGTGGTTGAGGGCGTCGGCGATCACGGTTGTGAATACATGACCGGCGGCCGGGTCGTCATCCTTGGCCAGACCGGCCGCAACTTCGCCGCCGGAATGTCGGGCGGTATCGCCTACGTCTACGACCCCGACGGCGAACTGCCGGACAACCTGAACACCGAGATGGTCGATGTCGAGACGCTCGATGACGATGATTCCGAGTTCGTGCACGGCATCGTCCAGGCTCACGTCGATGCCACCGATTCCGCTGTGGGCCAGCGCGTCCTGGCCGACTGGCCGCAGCAGCAACGGCATTTCGTCAAGGTGATGCCGCGCGACTACAAACGGGTGCTGCAGGCGATTGCCGAGGCCGAACGCGACGGTGTGGATATCGACAAAGCGATCATGGCGGCTTCGCATGGCTGACCCGACCGGCTTCCTGAAATACACGCATCGCGAACTGCCGACCCGTCGGCCCGTCCCGTTGCGGCTACGTGACTGGAACGAGGTCTACGAGGACTTCGACAACGAGACGCTGCGTGAGCAGGCGACTCGCTGCATGGACTGCGGTATTCCGTTCTGCCACAACGGATGTCCGTTGGGCAACCTGATACCGGAATGGAACGACCTGGTGCGCCAGGGGCGTTGGCGCGATGCAATCGAACGGCTGCATGCCACCAACAACTTTCCGGACTTCACGGGGCGGCTATGTCCGGCGCCGTGCGAGCCGGCGTGCGTGCTCGGGATCAACCAGGATCCGGTGACGATCAAGCAGATCGAGCTCGAAATCATCGACAACGCCTTCGATGAAGGCTGGGTGAAGCCACTGCCGCCGCAGACGCTGACCGGTAAGACGGTTGCCGTTGTGGGCTCCGGTCCGGCCGGTCTGGCGGCCGCGCAGCAGCTCACCCGGGCCGGGCACAAAGTCACCGTCTTCGAGCGTGAGGACCGCATCGGTGGTCTGCTTCGCTACGGCATCCCCGAGTTCAAGATGGAAAAGCGTGTTCTGAATCGGCGGCTCGAGCAGATGCAGGCTGAGGGCACCGAGTTCCGGGCCGGCGTCAACGTCGGGGTTGATATCACGGCCGAGCAGCTGCGCGCCGATTTTGATGCGGTCGTGCTGGCCGGTGGTGCCACCGCGTGGCGGGATCTGCCCATCCCCGGCCGGGAGCTGGATGGCGTCCATCAGGCGATGGAATATTTGCCGTGGGCCAACCGGCTGCAGGAGGGCGACGACGTGCTGGGGCCCGACGGGCAACCACCGATTACCGCACAGGGCAAGAAGGTCGTCATCATCGGCGGCGGCGACACCGGCGCGGACTGCCTGGGCACCGCGCACCGCCAAGGTGCGGCCAACATCCACCAGTTCGAGATCATGCCGCGTCCGCCGGAAGCCCGCGCTGCGTCGACCCCGTGGCCGACCTACCCGCTGATGTATCGGGTGTCCGCGGCACACGAAGAGGGCGGCGAGCGGGTGTTCTCGGTCAACACCGAGAAGTTCATCGGTGACGATGGGCGGGTGCGCGCGCTCAAGGCGCACGAAGTCGCGATGCACGACGGCAAGTTCGTCAAGGTCGAAGGGTCAGACTTCGAATTGGAGGCCGACCTGGTTTTGCTGGCGATGGGCTTCGTTGGTCCGGAGAAGCCCGGTCTTCTCACTGACCTCGGGGTCAAGCTCACCGACCGCGGAAACGTGGCCCGCGGCGACGACTTCGAGACCTCAGCACCGGGGGTCTTTGTTGCCGGAGACATGGGTCGTGGCCAGTCATTGATCGTCTGGGCGATTGCCGAAGGCAGGGCCGCGGCGGCCGGAGTGGACCGCTATTTGATGGGTTCCACGGCGTTGCCAGCCCCAATCAAACCGACCGCAGCACCGCTTCAATAATCACAACAGCCACATTAGAAACATTTGATAATTGCTCGGCGCGTCGTTTTCGGTTTGCCAGAGCCGGGGTGTCTAATTGGCCGATGTGGGCTCCGTCACATAGACGTCGCACATGGGGTCCAGGTAGTTTGTCCGATCACAGGGAGTGTCACTGTGCGTAGTAACCCGTTACCCCGGTCAAGGATGGGGCGAATCGCCTGGTCATGGTTTCGCCACCCAGTCAAAAGCCACGAGTTTCCTGCCAAACACGAGCGCCTGGCAACGGCCGAAGAGCTGCTGCGGTTCGCGGTCTAGCGCCTGGCCCGGCGCACTTGCCGGCGCCAAACGGGTTTGCTCGACTTCATCGAGTTGTTATTAGAAGCATCGCTTATCCGTCAATTAATCCCGACTCGCGGATAGCCTCGGCCATCGGCTCCAGCACGGCCGGGTCATGCGGTGGCGCGATATAGACGATTCCCAGATCCAATCCCTCGGCCGCCAGCGCGGCGGCGTTCTCGATCACCTGCCCGAAATTGCGCTCCGGCGCCAAACCCAGGTGGGCTGAAAGCGTGATCTCTTTCGGATCGCGCCCGATATCGGCGCAATGTGCCGCCAATACATCGCGCTTGCGGGCAAATTCCTCGGGAGTTCCGCCCGCAAAATTCCAGTGTTGGGCATAGCGGGCGGTGATCCGCAGCGTACGTTTCTCCCCGCTACCGCCGATACAAATCGGCGGGTGCGGACGCTGCGGGCCCTTGGGCTCGTTGCGCGCGTCCTCGAGCTGGTAGTACTTCCCGTCGAAGGTGGTGCTCGGTTGGCTCAGCAGCCCGGTCAGTACCGCGCAGGCTTCCTCGAATCGGTCGAAGCGTTCCTTGACGCTGCCCAGCTCGATTCCGTAGGCACTGGACTCCTCCTCGTTCCAGCCGGCGCCAATCCCTAGCTCGAGTCGCCCATGGGAAATGATGTCGAGTGCGGCGGCCATGTTGGCCAACACCGCGGGATGGCGATAGTGAACGCCGGTCACCAGGGTGCCTAGCCGCAGCCGGGTGGTGGCCTGAGCCAGCGCGGTCAGCGTTGTCCACCCTTCCAGGCAGGGGCCGGTGGGGTCGCTGAAGATCGGATAGAAGTGGTCGAAGGTCCAACCGGATTCGTAGACGTCGATGCCGTCGGCGGTCTGCCAGACCGCCAGCATCTGCTCCCAGGTGGTGTTCTGCGGTGAGGTCTTGAAAGCGAAACGCATGCCTTCGACGGTAGTCGCGGCGCAACTGCCGCAAACGACCGCGCAGGTCAACGGTCACCGTGCGTATGGCTTGCCCTGCGCGCCAGCGGTTTTAGACCTACCGACCGCGAAACCTCGCACACTTGCCTGCGAGCAATAGTGCCCACGGAGAAGGGACCAACGCCTCCTGCCGCCCGCACGCGTTTTAACTAACGTCGGTGTTGGCCGGCAAAGCTTGAACGTCGACCACATGCGGTAGCGATGCGCGAGCAGGGAGGTTGTCTATGTCGACCGAGTCCACGAGCCCGGCAATTGTGGTCGGCGTCGACGGCTCGCCGGCGTCCACGTTGGCGGTGGAGTGGGCCGCGCGGGACGCTGAGATGCGTAATGTGCCGCTGAAGGTGGTGCACGTCTTCGCGCCCATGGTGACTCCCGCTAACGGATGGGCAGACGTTGCGATGCCCGCCGACTATGCACGCTGGCGAGAAGACCAGGCGCACCAGATTGTGCAGCAGGCCCACGCGGTGGCGGTCGACGCGGCCGCGCCGGGTCGGGCAGCGCACGTCACGAGCGAGGTGCGCTATGCCGCGATCGTGCCCGCCATGGTGGAGCTGTCCCAGCAGGCCGAGATGGTCGTGGTGGGTTGCCGCGGCCAGGGCGGGGTGGCTAGTGCCCTGCTGGGGTCGGTCAGTTCTGGGCTGGCCCACCACGCACACTGCCCCGTTGCCATCATCCATGACGACGAAGCGCTGCCACCGCGTTCCGCACAGGCGCCGGTGCTGGTGGGCGTCGATGGCTCGCCCACCTCGGAGTTGGCCACCGAGATCGCTTTCGACGAGGCATCTCGGCGCGGCGCGGAATTGGTGGCATTGCACGCTTGGACCGACATGGGTCCCCTCGACTTCCCGAGCATCAATTGGGCGCCGATCGAGTGGAGCAACATCAAGGACCAGGAGGAAGAAGTCCTAGCGGAACGCCTTTGCGGCTGGCAGGAACGCTATCCCGATGTGGTTACGCACAAGGTTGTGGTGAGCGACCGACCAGCACCTCGGCTGCTCGAACACGCCCACGACGCTCAGCTTGTGGTTGTGGGCAGCCACGGCCGCGGTGGGTTCCCCGGCATGCTGCTCGGCTCGGTCAGCCGAGCGGTCATCAACTCGGCACGGATTCCGGTCATCATCGCCCGCACACCCCCAAACTCCTGAGGCCAAGCCGCGGTTAGGCCAGCATCGGGTCCACCGCAGCGCGGGGGACCAGCACCTGGCGAGCGCCGGCCGCTTCGGGCAGCAGTTCCCCCGGGCTGAAGAAGAACGTGATCCCGTCATTGGAGATGGCGAAATTCTGGTAGTTCTTCGGGTCCAGACCAGCGCTGGATGCGATCACCACCTGCTCCTCGGACTGCTTTGACAATTCGCTTTCCACGATTGGGAAAACGACCTTCAGCGGATCGGTTTCAGGCTGCCACAACTTGTCCCAAGTGATCGGCTTGCGATAGGCCTGGTCCCAATTGAACGCCTTATATGTGGTTTGGGGGCGCGGGCCACCGACGTTTTGATAAATCTTGAGCACCACGCTCTGCGTTCCCCGCGGAGGAATCGCCGACTCGTAATTGGTCGAGGTGATGTCGAGCTCGTAGGGTGCGTCGCGGGCAGTGGAGGATTTCGCCTTGTCGAGGAAATGTTCGCCCGTCTCGCGGACGAAGCTTTCCAGCGACTTCCCGTCGGGGTAGTTGCTTGGCAGGCTGATATCGACGGTGTAGCCGGGTTCGGTCATCTGAATCTTGCACACCTCGCCGGTGGTGGTCCCTTTGAGTTCGTCGCAGTAGCTCTTGGGTGGCGCGGCTGCGGCGAGGCCGGTAGAGCCGAAGAGCGTGGCAAACGTGATCAGCACGAACATCATGACGTGACGCATGTCGAAATTCCTCCGGGAGCACATCGCGGCGCGACGGCATAGACACAAGGGATTGGCTTGCCGCGAGATTTGCATCGACGACAAGGCGGGGCCAGCTGGTGCGGACCCCGGTGACCGACGTGACCCAAGCTAGCAGATCATCTGGATTTGGCCGCTAACGCGCAGCAGACGACCGGCGCGCAGGCCAGCGGGGCCGTGCGGCTCCCGGCGGTTTAGGTGAGGCCTGCCCTTAGCCCGCGGGTTATCTCCTCGGGCATGATCGGGCTCTCGGCCGGCCCACAATTGCAGCTGAAGCCGCCGAAGGGGTTGGGCTCTTCGATGACTTCATCGGGACTGGCGCCGGCCGGTGTCGCCCCAACCAGGCAACCGATAATGACGGCAGCGCCAACCAACACCATTCTCATCGCGGGGCGCTTCAGAATGGGGAATCCCGCGTTTGGCCGTTCGTGCTTCACGATCGACATGACGGCCTCTCCTTCAGAATTGTCGGTATCTCACGGACGACTAACTCGTCACGCAGCTGAATTCGACGGTATTTGCCGGGTGATCGCCGGTTCAAGCAAATGGGTCACACACATGCAAAATCCATAACCACCGCGGTGCCCGATGGCGTGACGTCGGAGAACGCCATGAAGCCGGGGGCGCAACTAGACTCCATACAACGATGAGCCACATCCTTGGGGTCGACACCGCCATCACGCTGGTGGCGGCGGGAGCCATCTTTCTGCTGGCCCTGGCGCTCGGAGTGTGGAAGTACCGGCAGGTCATGGTCAGCGATGGGCACCGGGCGCACGTTTACGTCGATATCGCGCATCGGGCCGCGCTGCTCTACGCGTTCGCGACGCTGCTGGTTGCCGTCTTCGTCGAGCTGAGCGTCTGGCCAGCGTGGCTCAATCTCACGGCGGCGATGGTCATGGTGTTCTTTTTCGTCGCTGCGATCGCGACATACATCTTCCACGGCGCGCGTCGTGACACCGAGAATCAGTTCGATCCTGCTGTGCCGGGGACCGGCGTGTTCATGGTCTCGCTCATGCTGGGTGAGATTGGGGGCTTCGCGGTGGTCTTCGTGGGGTTCATCGTCGGTCAGCTGAGGTGAGCGACAAGGCATGGATCCGGTAGCCGCACTTCGGCAGATCGCCTACTACAAGGACCGAAGCCGTCAGGACCCCAGACGGGTCATGGCCTATCGCAACGCCGCCGACATCATCGAAAGACTGGACGAGGATGCGCGCCAGCGGCATGGTCGGGCCAACAGCTGGCAATCGCTGCCGGGTATCGGTCCCAAGACCGCAAAGGTCATCAGCCAAGCGTGGTCCGGTCAGGAGCCCGATCTGCTGGTCGAATTGCGGTCTGCGGCGCAAGATCTGGGCGGCGGTGAGATTCGCGGCGCGCTGCGTGGGGATCTGCACCTGCACTCGGAGTGGTCGGACGGCTCGGCGCCGATCGAGGAGATGATGCAGACCGCGGCGGCGTTGGGGCATGAGTATTGCGCGCTAACCGACCACTCGCCGCGGCTGACGATCGCCAACGGGCTGTCGGCAGAGCGGTTGCGCAGGCAGCTCGATGTCATTGACGAATTGCGCGAGAGGTTCGCCCCGATGCGCATCCTCACCGGAATCGAGGTCGACATTCTCGAGGACGGCAGCCTCGACCAGGAACCCGAGCTGCTCGACCGTCTCGACATCGTGGTGGCCAGCGTGCACTCGAAGCTCTCGATGGAGTCGGCGGCGATGACTCGGCGGATGGTGCGGGCCGTTTCCAACGGTCATGCCGATGTGCTCGGCCACTGCACGGGCCGGTTGGTGACGGGCAACCGTGGCATCCGGCCCGAATCCAAATTCGACGCCGAAGCGGTGTTCACCGCCTGCCGTGACCACGGCACCGCGGTGGAGATCAACTCGCGTCCGGAGCGGCGCGATCCGCCGACCCGGCTACTGAACCTGGCCCGCGACATCGGCTGTGTCTTCAGCATCGACACCGACGCACACGCACCCGGCCAGCTGGACTTCCTCGGCTACGGCGCTCAGCGCGCGCTCGACGCGGGAGTTCCGGCCGATCGCATTATCAATACCTGGCCGGTCGACAGACTCCTCGACTGGGCTTCAGTCCGGTAGACGGGGCACCTCCTGGTCCGGGGCCCGGCCCACCAGCACCGCGCGGGTGAGTGCGGAGTTGCCGTATCGACGCCGAATCCGGTCCACCGCCGCGTCAATGGCCTCGGGCTCGCCGCCGAACGGCAGCATCAGTTGCTGGGCACCGCCGGGGTCGATGCTGGACACGGCGAAGCCGACCAGCGTCAATCCCCGCTGCGCGATAGCCGGCGCGGCCGAGCGCACCAGTTGGCGCGCCGCGGCGAGGATCGGCTGGGTAGACGACGTTGCCCACGGCAACGTGTGGGACCGGGTCGCCCGGCTGAAATCGTCGAATCGTAGCCGCAGCACCACGGTTCGGCCGGTGCGGCCGGCCGCTCTCATCCGGCCCGTGATTCTGTCGATCAACGTGACCACCACCGCGTCCAACTCCGCCAGCGACAGGGCGTTGCCCGCTCGCCCCAGTGCGCGCTGGGCGCCCACCGAACGCCGTCGCACACCGGTGCTCACCCGGCGCCGATCGATGTTGCGGGACAGGGCATACAGCTGGCGCCCCATCGCCGCACCCAGCATCGAGCTCAGTGCCGATTCGCTGAGCTCGGCGACGTCGGCGACGGTGCACAGGCCGTGCGACTGCAGTTTCGCGGCAGTCTTGGCGCCCACTCCCCAGAGCCGGCGCACCGGCAGGGGATGCAGGAATGCCAGCTCATCTTCCGGCGGCACCAGCAGCAAGCCGTCCGGCTTGGCCTCTTGGCTGGCGACTTTGGCCAGAAACTTCGTCCGCGCCACGCCGACGGTGATGGGCAGCCCGACCCGCCCGCGTACGTCTTCCCGCAGCCGCGCCGCGATCTGCACCGGTGTGCCCGAGACCCGGCGCAAGCCGGCCACATCGAGAAACGCCTCATCCACCGAAAGCGGCTCCACCAGTGGAGTGCAGTCGCGGAACACCTCGAACACGGCAGCACTGGCCCGCATGTAGGCGCGCATACGCGGCGGCACCACCACGGCCTGCGGGCACAGCCGCCGCGCCTGAGCTCCGCCCATCGCGGTGCGGACCCCGTATGCCTTGGCCTCATAGCTCGCCGCCAGCACGACACCGCCGCCGACGATCACCGGCCGACCCCGCAACGAGGGGTCGTCACGCTGCTCGACGGACGCGTAGAACGAATCCAGGTCCGCGTGCAGGATGGAGGCATCGCCGCGCACGAACATATGTTCGCACCGCGGACCGACAAGTTCCTGGTTAGCGAGCCGCGCCGTAGATGCTGCTGACCCAGACGTGCACCAGGGTGTCGACCACATGTGTCTCCGGCACGGACGGCTCCTCAGCCAGGAACGACGCCGACAAAGTCCGCTCGTTCATCAGGTTGAGTGCGGTGGCCAGTTCCAGGGCGGGCAGCGTCACCGGCGCGGCGCCCCGTTCGCGCTCGGCCTCGATGATCTTGGCGGTATAGGCGATCCACTTCTGCATGAATGTCGACCACAGCTCCCGGACTTCGGTGCTGATACTTCGGACGCCCTGACCGCCCTGGACGACCGCCCGGTGCGATCCGAAGGTCTCGAAGAACACGTTGATTCCGTTGCGCCACATCGTCACGTGGTCGACGTCGGGTGCCTGGGCGAGGTTGTCCAGCGCCGCGTCGGCCTCATTGACCACCCGGTCCAGCAAGGTCAGCAACACCGCTTCCTTGGACGGGAAATAGAAGTAGAAGGTGGGGCGGGAGATGCCGGCTCCCTTGGCCAGGTCGTCGACCGAGATGTCGACCATCGGACGGTCCTCGAGCAGCTTCTCGGCCGTGTTGAGGATCGCCAGCTCCCGCTCATCACCGGATGGTCGCGCGCTACGGCGGCCCCGGCTCAGCGATGCCTGACCGGCAGTGGAAGTAGACACCACGGCAGCTTACCGCGCGTCGAGAGTTTCGACACTCCGTTGACGGACTCAACACAGCGTTGATAGCGTGGCGCCATGACTGAGCATCTTGACGTCGTGATCGTGGGGGCGGGTATCTCCGGCGTGAGTGCAGCCTGGCATCTTCAAGACCGCTGTCCGACCAAGTCCTACGCGATCCTGGAGAAGCGCGCCGCCATGGGTGGCACCTGGGATCTGTTCCGCTACCCCGGCATCCGATCCGACTCCGATATGCACACACTGGGCTTCCGCTTTCGTCCGTGGACCGAGCGCCAGGCCATCGCCGACGGCAAGCCGATCCTCGAATACGTCAAAGGCACGGCGGCCATGTACGGCATCGACAAGCACATCCGGCTCAACCAGAAAGTCATCAGCGCGGACTGGTCGAACGCGCAGAACCGCTGGACGCTGCAGATCGAGAGCAACGGTGCCATGAGCGCCGTCACCTGTTCGTTCCTGTTTCTCTGCAGCGGCTACTACAACTACGACCAGGGCTACACCCCGAACTTCGCCGGCGCGCAGGACTTCGCCGGCTCGATCATCCATCCGCAGCACTGGCCCGAAGACCTCGACTATGACGGCAAGAACGTCGTCGTGATCGGCAGCGGTGCCACCGCGGTCACTCTGGTCCCGGCGCTGGCGAACTCGGGGGCCAAGCACGTCACGATGCTGCAGCGCTCGCCGACCTACATCGTCTCCCAGCCAGAACGGGACAGCATCGCTGAGCGCCTCAACCGCTGGCTTCCCGAGAACATGGCCTACGCCATGGTGCGGTGGAAGAACGTGCTGCGCCAGGCCGCCGTATACGGAGCCTGCCGCAAGTGGCCGCGGCGAATGCGGAAGAACTTCATGGGACTGGCCCAGCGTCAGTTGCCCGAAGGCTATGACGTGCGAAAGCATTTCGGCCCGCACTACAACCCATGGGACCAGCGGCTATGCCTGGTGCCCAACGGCGACTTGTTCCGGGCCATTCGCCACGGACAGGTCGATGTGGTCACCGACACGATCGACCGGTTCACGCCGACCGGCATCCGGCTCAACTCGGGCCAGCAGCTGCCGGCCGACATCATCGTCACCGCAACGGGTTTGAACCTGCAGCTCTTCGGCGGGGCGGCGGTCACCGTGGACGGAGAGTCGGTGGATCTCACCAAGGCGATGGCCTACAAGGGCATGATGCTTTCCGGCCTGCCCAACATGGCCTACACCGTTGGCTACACCAACGCGTCGTGGACACTGAAGGCGGATCTGGTGTCGGAGTTCGTTTGCCGTCTGCTCAACTACATGGACGCCAATGACTATGACTCCGTCGTCGTCGAGCGCCCGGGTTCGGATGTGCAGGAATGTCCCTTCATGGAGTTCACTCCGGGCTATGTGCTGCGCGTGATCGACGAACTTCCCAAGCAGGGTTCACGCAAGCCGTGGCGACTCAACCAGAACTATCTGCGCGATATTCATCTGATTCGCCGCGGCAAGATCGACGACGAGGGTTTGCGATTCGCCAAAAAGCCGGTCGCAGTGCCGGTTTAGCCGCGATTCAGGATTCGGTTGCGACGGCGGCGACGACCACGATGCCGTCGTCGTCGCTGTAGGCGATCTCGCCCGGCACGAACGTGACACCGCCCAGCGTGATTTCGGCGTCGCGTTCACCCGACCCCGTCTTGGTGCTCTTGCGCGGATTGGTGCCCAGTGCCTTGATGCCAATGTCAATGCCACGCAGTGCGGCCGAATCGCGGACCGCGCCGTGCACCACCAGCCCCGCCCAGCCGTTGGAGCGCGCCAGTTCGGCGATGACATCACCGACCAGGGCGGTATGCAGGGAACCGGCACCGTCGATCACCAGCACCCCGCCCTCACCCGGCTGCGAGAGCACCGATTTCAGCAGCGCGTTGTCCTGAAAACACCGCACGGTGCTGATCGGTCCGGCGAACTCGGCGCGGCCACCGAACTGGCGGAATTGAAGATCACAGCTGCGCACATCGGGCCCGATGTCGTCAACGAGATCGGCCGTTGGCCGAAACGCCACGTTTCCCATCGATCAGCGCCGGCGCAGCTGGCGGATCAGCAGCATCGCCAACAGGCTCAATGCGATTGCGACGACCAGCGGAACGGTGGAGTGGCTTGGCTGCTCATCGGCGACCCGGGGAAGTGGGTTGTTGGCGCGGTCCACCGTCGACTTAGCTTGTGCGGCCGCATCCTTAGCGGCTTCGGCGAGTTGGCCGTTGGCGCTCGGTTGTTGCTGTGAAACGTTGGCCAGCGCGGTCGGTTGCGGGGCCGGTTCGGGGCTTTGCGCGGGCGGCTTGGTCGCCGGGGCCTTTTTGGCCGGTGCCTTTTTGGCGGGGGCCTTCTTGGCCGGCGCCTGCTGCGCCGGGGCCTTCTTGGCCGGCGTCTTCTTCGCAGGTGTCTTCTTAGCCGGTGTCTTCGCGGCCTTGTCGGCGGGCGGCTTCTTGGCCGGCTGTCCCGGTGTCGCGTCGGGTTCGCCGTCGGGTCGATCCTGCGGGTCTGCCATGCGGCCGCTCCTTTGCAGCTTCCTCATTGCTCACTAGATCGCGAAACACTCGGGTCCATCATGCCAGGACACGGTTCGTCGTCTGCCTCGCCTACCAGGTCGCCGGCCCAAGCCGCTACGGCCGGCGCCGCGTAGCCCACAGCGCTGCCGCGCCTACCGCAGCGACCACTCCCACCGCGAACGGCCAGGCGGGCAGGTCTTCGCCCGAATCGCCACCGCCATCACCACTGGCGCCGACGGTCACCGATTCGTGCGCCGCCATGCCTCCAGCCTGCGCGGATGCCGCCGGAACCGGCAGCGCGACGACAATCGTGATGGCGACCAATAACGGCGCGAACCGCAACTTCCCGAGCACCTGCGCAACCACACCACGCGAATATCTGGCTCGTGACTGAACACGGCTGCTCGAAACCCAACTGCGCAGGACCGGCATGCTGACTCAGGCTAGCCCTAGACGCGCCATCAGGTCCGCCTCGATGCCGTCGAGTTGCGAGGAGATCGCGGAATGCGCGGCTCGACGCCGCTGGGCCGGCATGTTCTCGGCTGCTGTGATAGCGGCCGAGAGTTCGGAGAGCCGCTCGCTGATGGCCGAGACGAACTGCTTGGTCTCCGCGTCCTTCGGCTTCATTTCCTGCACAATCCGCAGCGACCGCTCACAACCGGACACCCGGGCGGACAGCTGTGCGCCGTGGCCCGAGAACTGTCCGATCTGAGCCAGCGGCACCCCGAGCTGGTCTGCCCGCCGTTGATCCAGCAGTCCGCGGGCCGCGATGGCCGCGCGATACATCACCGGCGCAAGGATCGGGGCGAGTAATCGAGACACCGTCAGTGTCCGGCGGATTCGAGCGGGCGAGAGGAACTTGCCCTCGCGGGCCGCCTTGAGTTGGGTCTCGGCGACCTTCAGTGCCGCCCGGTCGCTGTCGCGCTGCGCCTTGAGCTGTGCCTTGAGCGCCTTGTCGGTCGCCTTCCGCGCGGACTTGATGCGGCGCGCCTCATTCTTGGCGGACAGTTTGGCTTCCAGCTTGGCGCGGGCCTTGATCGCGCGGGCTTCGGCGCGACGCGTCGCGCGGCTCTTTCGCTTGCGGAACAGGCCCATTCCCGGCCGCCTCCCGGTATCTCGTGGACTATCGCGGTGCGTGCGCGCTCGCTGGGCCCAACCCTAATCCGGGAGGGGCGTCGGCAATCCCTCAGGTCGGGGGACCGGCCCTGCGGTAATCGCGTTAAGCGTCGAGGCGTTCCGTCCGGCGGAGTTCTTCGATTCGCTCCACGATCTCCTGCTGCGCTTGGGTGGACAACCCTTGGGAACGAACGGCGATGCGGCGCACGCCGTCGTCACGCATCGTGGCCAGCCACTGCAGTTCCTGATCGAGGTTTTCGTAGTACTCGTCATCGGTGAAATAGGCCGACTTGATGCGAAAGAAGTTGGCGAGGGCGGCCATGGTCGCGGTGGAAGGGTTTGTGCGGTTGCCGGAGCGTAGCTGCGATAGATAAGGAGCCGACATCGTGACGCCCTCCGCCTTGAGCGCCGCAATCACCTCGGCGGAGGTATGCGGCCCCCGTCCGGGTGGGTACACCGTGTCAAACAGACGGTTCAGGCGGGCAGCGAACGTCGTGCTCATCGATATGACCTCCACCGGGCTGCAAAATTGAACGCTTATCTATATGTATTTGCTGATCATGGTAGCGACAGTTATGTCAACAACCAAGTGCAAACCTGAGGCGATTGGGTGCCGGTGCGTCGGACAGGTGCCCAAGCCGCCTCCGACGAGCGTCCAACCGATTCGGTGGGGTGTCCATAAGATGAACGAATTTCACAGGTTATCCGCAGAATACGGCGTCCGGATGGGATCGAAGGTCCACGCGCACCGGCGCTGGCAAGGAACAAAGGTGCTCCCCGTCGGCGGAACGCGCTCGATTCTGGGCAACCAGACGCCAATGGCGGACGTCGGATTGGGCGCTTTGCTGTCTATGAAGGCTCGGCGGGTGACAGCACGGAACCGGGGCGGGCGGCGGACCGGTGCGACGATGTCGGGGGCGGTGGTCGGGATGGTCGGAGCCCGGTCGATGCCGGTTGGTGTTGGCTACCGGCCCGAGGGTGAATTCGTGTCGAGTGCGGCGGCGCTGCGGCGCCGCCGGAGAGTTTGCGCCGCGGCTCCGGCAGCGGCGGCCAGCGCCACCGCCGCGGTCACACCGATGGCGACCGAGCGCCATCCCAGCGCCCCCTCGAACAGCATCCACAAGCCGAAAAGCAGGAACAGCAGGCTGGCCAGCAGATGCAGCAGCTGTTCGGGCAGCCGGTGATGCAGCAGTAGTCCGACACCTATTGCCAGGCCGTCGGCCACGATCATGCCCAAGGTGGTGCCGATCCATACGCCGGCCCAGTTGTGATCGCTGGCCAAGGTGACCGTGGCCAGGGTTGTCTTGTCGCTGAGCTCGGCCAGGACAAACGACGACACCACGGTGAGCAGCGCGAATCGGGGGTTGGGCAGATGCGCGACCTCGTCGGCGCCGGCCGGGTCTTCGCGGCCTTCGCGCCAGGCCCAGCCCGCGAATATCAGGAAGGCGATCGCTCCCACAAACGCCATCGGCCGGGCCGGCACCGTGGTGCCCAGAAAGTGGCCGACCGCCACCGAGACACCATGCACGGTGACGGATGCGATCGCTACCCCGGTCAGCACCACCCACCAGCGGTACCGCAACGCGTAGGTCATCGTGATCAGCTGCGATCTGTCGCCCAGCTCGGCAAGGAAAACCACTCCGAGACTCAGCATCGTGGCGGAAAGCATGCGGGCGACCTCTCGACACGTGCCGATGACCGTCCGGTCATCGAACATCGGTCGAAGGTCTCGCCCACCGTCCGGTGTGACGGTTCGCGGGCCGGGCTGTGCGCCAGTATGTCGACCCAACGATTCGGGGCTACTCCCCTTCGCTAACAGTTTCCCAGGCTAGCGGCCGGATTCGATGCGCGCCACCGTGGCGGTGAAGTTCGGGCGGCCGTATCCGTCGATTCGGCGCGCGAACTTATTGGTTCGAATCTCCTTATGCGGCAAGCAGCATCGCCAGAATTGCGGTGTCGGGATGGCTGATGGGGTCAACGCCGACGCGGCTGACCATCGATGTGATGGTTCCGTCGGCTTCGGCCTCCACCCACGCCGCCCGATGTTCCAATCCCAGATACGGCAACCCCGGTAGCAGCACACAGCCCGAGGCGGCGCCGGTGCACTCCGGCAGCGACGGCGTGGTTTCTGACGGCGGATGCAACATGAGCAGTGCGGGGGGCTGATGATCGGCGAAGTATCCCGGCTGGATCGCGGATTCGCCGAACACCGTGCCCTCGGCCAGCACCAGTCCGACGGTGCCGGGCTCGGGCTCATCGGGCAATTCCTCGCGCGCCCCGAATACCGTGGTGGTCGAAAGCAACCCGGGCAAAGATGCGACGCGCACGGCGACCATCAACAGTTGAGCCCATTCTTTCGTTGAATCAGGCCAACGCCCGGAGATGACAAACCCTTTCAGCGAACCACGAGAATGAAAGGGTGCAACACCGATAGGCCCATCTGACCCAGCATCCATCTCGCCCTCCGTTGACGCCTCCATCCGAAATAACCACGCTGGTAGCTCGAATAAATGGTAGCTCGAATGATCAAGCATGCGCGGGGTTTTGGCGCCGTGCAACTCGACACGGCGGGCGTTCAGCGGTGTTCGTAAGCGCGAAATATTAAGGCCCGGTTAAAACGCAAGGGCGCCGCGCAATGGTGTGCGCGGCGCCCAAGCCTTCGGGTATTCGAGTCAGCCGAAGATTAATCCTCGAGTTTTCGAGGTGGCGGCGTCGTAGCGCGACTGTACGTCGGCCCAGTTGACGACATTCCAGAATGCCTTGGCGAAGTCGACCTTCACATTCTTGTACTGCAGGTAGAACGCGTGCTCCCACATGTCGAGCAGCAGCAGCGGGACAATGCCCAGCGGGAAGTTGGTCTGGTGGTCGTAGACCTGGAAGATCAGCAGCTTGTTGCCGAGGGTGTCCCAGCCCAACGCTGCCCAACCCGACCCCTGCACGGTGGTCGCGGCGGCGTGGAACTGTGCCCGAAACTTGTCGAACGACCCAAACGCCTCATCGATGGCCGCGGCGAGTTCACCGGTGGGCTTGTCGCCACCGTTGGGGGAGAGGTTCTTCCACCAGATGGTGTGGTTGACGTGGCCGGCGAGGTTGAAAGCGAGGTTCTTCTCGTTCAGCAGGATCGTCGAGTGGTCTTCCTTGGCGCGCGCTTCCTCGAGTTTGGTGACGGCGTCATTGGCACCCTTGACGTAGGTGGCGTGGTGCTTACTGTGGTGAAGCTCGTTGATCTGACCTGAGATGTGGGGTTCCAGAGCTCCGTAGTCCCAGTCCAAATCGGGCAAGGTGTATTCAGCCACGGCATTCCTTCCTTCGATCGTCCGATAAGTCATTCGCGTGGGGACCGCCACGCAGCGGGCTGCAGTAGTTAACCCTGCTTGATGAGCGCTCGCGCCGCAAGGACGCCCCACCGTGCTGATACTGCCGGGTACCCGGTTGGTCGGGGATCTAATACAAGACGATGAGGGCGAGAACTCCCAGTAATGCCAGCGCAATCAGGCCCGCACGCAGGGCGGCTATGACGTAGGCGTGATTCCAGGTGGGCGATCCGGAGTGCGACTTCGGTGAGGGAGTCGACCCGGAGCCGTAGGAATGTGTCGCCATCGAGCGCCTTTCACCTGCACGGTCACCTCCAACAGTGAGGTGACTCACACTGAACCTGGCGTCCGCGATCATAACCCCTGGTGCCCGGATTGAAAAATTCTTGCCTTGGCGGGTCGGCAACCGCACCAGGTTGAGGGCATCAATGCGGCGATGTGGGCCGCCGGCGGACGCTGTTCGGTGGGCCGTGGTCGGTCACGTTTGACGAGTCGTCCAACTGGGTACAAGTGCTTAGCGCGGCAATGCATTTCGCTCGGGTCCGGTCCGGGCTGTCGATCGGCGGGTGTTGGTGGTGAGGGTTATCCACAGCGATGGCCGATCTTGACCGACAGACGCTGTGTTGATAACCAAAACCCACCCAACCCATGTTGTGGATAAACCTGTGGAAACTGTGGATATCCACAAGTAGCTGAGTCGGAGGTCGCGCGGCCCGTATGCCCACGAGTGCCGACTCGCATTACGCTGGTCCGGTGATACAGGTGTGCTCCCAGTGCGGCACTCGGTGGAACGTACGCGAGCGACAGCGCGTGTGGTGTCCCCGTTGTCGGGGAGCGCTGATGGCGCCGCTGACCGGGGCTGCGGCCGCCGACCCGCAGTCGCGAACCTCGGTCGGCCCGCAACGGGTGGCGTCTACCGCGCGGCGGGCGGCGCCCCGGCTACCACCAGGTTTTCGCTGGATAGCGGTGCGTCCGGGCGCTGCGCCACCGCACCGACCCCGGCGACGCGCGTACGGGCCCACCCCCCGGTACACGGTGATGCCGCGCTGGGGACTGGGCGACCGCGTCGCTGAGCCCGGCCCTTCGCCCGTGCCGGTACCGACCAAGACGGGACCGGCGGCAGCGACCGTACGCACCCTGTTGTTCGCCACCATGCTGGTTCTCGGTGCCGCCGCATTTGTCTACGCGGTGCGATACGTGTTGCTGATCATCAACCGCGACATTCTGCTGAATTCCGTGCTGGCCGGCATCGCGGTCTGGGTGGGAGTGGCGGTCAGTTTCGCCGCGCTCGCCGCGATGGGCGTCTGCTTCGTCGTACTGATCAAGTGGCTTGTCGCGCGCCGGGCCGCCGCCTTCGCCTACTACGGCCTACCCGAGCACCGCTCCACCCTGCAGTTGTGGGCCGGTTGCCTGACGCCGCTGGCGAACCTGCTGTGGGCGCCGGTGTATCTCATCGAACTCGCCGTGGTCGAGGACACCTATCACCGGTTGAAGAAACCCATCCTGGTGTGGTGGATCGCATGGGTGGTCAGCACCGCCACGTCGCTGTTCGCCATCGCCACCAGCTTTTCCAGCGACGCTCAGGGCATCGCGAACAACACCGTCATGGTGGTCGTCGCGTATGCGCTGGCGGCAGCCGCCGTGGGCACCGTTTCTCGCGTTTTCGAGGGATTCGAGCGCAAGCCGGTGCAACGGCCCGCGCACCGCTGGCTGGTGATGGGTCAGGATGATCAACCCGGCCGGTCCGCCACGGATGAAGACGATCGGGTCGATGCGGCCCCCGATGCTGATGCGGTTGAGCTGGAGGGGCAGGAACCGGCAGCATAATGGGTATGACCTGGGCCGACGAGGTGATCGCCGGGCATCCTTTTGTGGTGGCCCACCGCGGGGCGTCGGGCGCCCGGCCGGAACATACGCTCGCCGCCTACGACCTGGCGCTCAAGCAGGGGGCCGACGGTGTGGAGTGCGACGTCCGGCTCACCCGCGACGGTCATCTGGTTTGCGTGCACGATCGCCGGTTGGATCGGACTTCGACCGGGGCCGGGTTGGTCAGCACGATGACGCTGGATCAGCTGCGTGAGTTGGAGTACGGCGCCTGGCATGACAGCTGGCGGCCGGACGGTGCCCACGGAGATACCAGCCTGCTGACCCTGGACGCGCTGATCTCGCTGGTGCTGGATTGGAAACGGCCGGTGAAGGTCTTTATCGAGACCAAGCATCCGGTGCGGTACGGGTCGCTGGTCGAAAGCAAGGTGCTGGCGCTGCTGCAGCGCTTCGGCATTGCCCAACCGGCGTCCGCAGACCGGTCCCGCGCCGTCGTGATGTCGTTTTCGGCGGCCGCGGTGTGGCGGATTCGCCGAGCAGCACCGCTGCTACCAACGGTGCTGCTCGGCAAAACGGCTCGCTATCTGGCCAGCGGTGCCGCCTCGGCTGTCGGAGCGACCGCCGTGGGACCGTCGCTGGCGGTGTTGCGGGAATATCCACAACTCGTCGATCGCGCCGCCGCCCAGGGGCGAGCGGTGTACTGCTGGGGTGTCGACGAGTACGAAGATATCGATTTCTGCCGGGACGTCGGCGTGGCATGGATGGCCACCGACCACCCCGGCCGCGCCAAGGCCTGGTTGCAGCATGGCCGGCCGGGCGTGAGTAGCGGCCCCGCCGCCCCGCCGGAGGCCTAGAGGTTGCCTCCGGCGGCACGCGGAGCGGCTGCGCCCGACGGAGCCCGGCCGACCTCACGCGCAACGAAGTTCTCGAGCTCGAACAGGTTGGCCCCGGCCCGGTCGGCAATGCGCACCAGGCTGGCCATCAGCGCCACCTCTTCGATCTGCTCCTGCAGGAACCACTGCATGAACTGCTCGCCGAGGAAGTCGCTCTCATCGCGTGCCACCGCGGTCAGCCGACTGACCTGATCGGTGACTGCCCGCTCCTGATCGAGGGCCAACGCCAGGGCGTCGCGCGGCTTGTCGAAGTGATTTCGTACCGAGTCGATTCCCGGAATCTCGACACGGAGGTCGCGGTCGATCAGATGCTGCACCAGCATCATCGCGTGGTTGCGCTCCTCGACCGCTTGAGCGTAAAAGTGCTTCGCCAATTGGGGCAATTCTTCGCTATCGAAATAAACGGCAATGGCAACGTATTGTTGGGCCGCGGTGAATTCGTTGAAAATTTGTTCCTGCACCAGCGCATGGAATTTCGTCTTTGGTCCGTCGTAGTCGGTCATGCCGCCAGAATAGTGCAGGTAAAACGCCACCTGCAACGAAGGCATGACTTACTCAGGAAAGGTTTTCCTAAGCCAATGCGCGAAATCGATAAGGTCAGGTTTGCCTAAGTAAACCTAGCCGGGCCGGAATTATGGGCGCATTTTCCGCATCTTTATGACCTACAACACACCCGGGGCGCCGAAATTGCGTTGTTATGGTGGCCCGTCGAAAGCGTCGGCGGGTATCGGTGCGTCGGAAGCCAGCGCGTCGAACATCTCGGCGGCCGCGTCGTGGTTCCACACCACGACCGAGCCGACGTCGGTGGTGGTGAATTCACCGATCGGCACCGTCAGGGCCGTCGGGTGCCCGTGTAGCGCCCACCCGAGCCGGGCAAGGTCGAATACGTGGGCCCCCTGGTCGACGGTGAGCGCCGCTGCTGCGGCGCGCGGCACCGAATACCAGCGCCACGGATTGAGCCACACCGCGGGGCTTTCGGCCCGGCGCAGCAACGCGGACATGAACTGGCGCTGGTTGATCATTCGGTCCAGGTCGGCTCTCGGTGTGGCTCGGGACCTGACGTAGCCCAGTGCGCTTCGGCCGTCGAGTTGCTGGCAGCCCGGCGCTAGATCGATGCCGGCCAGTGGATCGCCGATCGGTTCCGTCAAGCACATCCGGACACCGCCGAGCGCGTCGACCAGTTCGGCGAATCCGCCGAATCCGATCTCGGCATAGTGGTCGATTCGCAGGCCGGTGGCCTGTTCGACCGTTTGCACCAGCAAGGGTGCCCCGCCTGTGGCGAAAGCCGCGTTGATCTTGTCGCGGCCATACCCGGGAACCGGGACATATGAATCGCGCGGGATCGATACCAGGGCCGTCGGGGTGCTCGATCCGAGTTCGGCCAGGTGGACCAGCAGGATGGTGTCGGTTCGCCCGTCTCCGGGATCCCCACCGGTGGTCAGCTCCTGCTGTTGCTCGGTGGTCAGACCCTGGCGACTGTCCGAGCCGACGATCAGCCAGTTGGTGCCGCGCCCGGGGCCGGGCCGGTCGGCATAGTCGCGCAATACCGGTTCCCGGTGCAGCGCCGTGTCCAGCCACAAAGCCCCGCCGAGAATGCCGGCGCCGGCCAGTAACACGGCGGTCAGCAGGCTCAGCGCAACGATCTTGCCCCAGCGGCGCTCGGTCTTTTTGCGGCGCGCTTTGGGTGCAGCCGGACGTGGCGGCGGCGCCGGGGCGGGGGTGCGCCGCCGGCGTCGGGGGCCGACGGGGCCGGTGGCCGGTCTGGGTGGAGGTGGCGCTGAGGTTGGTTGATGCGGTGGCGTCCCGGTGGGTTCGGCGGGACGGCGCAGGGGCAGCGTGTCGCGCCGGATGACCTGCGAGGGTTCCGATTGCGGCGGGATCGGAGGCTGGGGTCGCCGAAACTGCGCGGGTCGATCGCCGTTCACCTGGACAACGTACGTGCCAGGACACCGGAACGCAGCCGGCCGCCACGGCGCGCGGGGCGCAACGGGTTGGCCCCGGGCGGTTATCGCCGGGCGCGCAGACCGTTGCCGAACGGGCAGCCCAGCAGCACCCGGATGGCCTGCCTGAGCCCGTGCATGTCGTCGACCGGGCGATGGAACGGCAGCCGGATATCGCGGTCGCCGTCGTTGCTCTCGATGCGAAACCGCACGCCGTAGCGGTCGAGGCCAAGCGGGCGGACCTCACCGCGTCGCAGCGGGGCCGGCAGGCGCGACACCAACCGCGCGACCACGTCCTGATGGTCGGTCGTCAGGTGGCGCAGCAGGCTCGACTCAATCTCGCAGAACGGATCCGGCCGCGCGGCCAGTAGGTCCACGACGCTGATCGGTTCCGCGCCGGTGGCGTCGGTGACGACCACCGACTCGATCTCCAGTCGCAGCAATGCGTATCGGATCTCCGCGCCGTGCGCCGGTGCGGATCTAGGTGTCTGGACTTGCAGCAAGGCTGGATTGGGGTTCTCGGTGGCGATCAGGTCGAGCGTCGCGCCGATCATGTCCGCGGGGACGGGGTGCAGGCGCCCGCGTATCCAGACCAGCGAGCGGACGGGCTCACGCACCGGCAGCGGGGCGTAGTCCGTTAGTTCGAGGAGGGCCTGCCATGGGGGCTGCCCGGGATCGCCGGTGCCCGCACCCGGGTGCTCGATGGGAACGGCCACCGCAAAAGACCCGTCGGGCATCAGGTGATGGATGGGTGTGGCGACGGGTCCGTCCCGTTCCACCGCCAGCAGGGCACCGCCGGCCCGGGCGCATGCGCTGCGAATACGTTCGGCGGTCGTCGGCGCCGGGTTGGTGAGCGGCAGCATCACAAACTCCTCCGTGTTCTTAGGTAAGCCTAAGTTAACTTACCGGGGTGGTGGCTGCAAGCACCGAAAGGGCGAGCGTCGCCGTTAATGTTGTGTGCGTGGCGCGCATCGCATATCTCGGTCCGGAAGGGACATTCACCCAAGCGGCGCTACTCGAGATAGCGGCTGCCGGGCTGGTCCCAGGCCACGACGACGGAGGCGCGCAACCGCTGCCGGTCGAAAGCACTCCCGCCGCACTCGACGCCGTCCGTACCGGTGCCGCCGAATTCGCCTGCGTGCCGATCGAGAACTCGATCGACGGCTCGCTGGCCCCCACCCTGGACAGCCTGGCCATCGGGTCGCCGCTGCAGGTGTTTGCCGAGACAACGCTCGACGTAGCCTTCAGCATCGTGGTCAAGCCCGGCGTCGGCGCGGCCGACGTACGGACCCTGGCGGCTTTCCCGGTGGCAGCGGCGCAGGTTAGACAGTGGCTGACCGCTCATCTGCCCAGCGTCGAGCTGCATCCGGCGTACTCCAACGCCGACGCGGCCCGCCAGGTGGCGGAGGGGCAGGTCGACGCCGCCGTGACGTCCCCGCTGGCCGCCGCTCACTGGGCGCTGCAGTCGCTGGCCGACGGCGTCGTTGACGAGTCCAACGCCCGCACCCGGTTCTTGCTCATCGGTGTACCGGGACCGCCGCCGCCGCGTACCGGCACCGATCGCACCTCGGCGGTGCTGCGTATAGCCAACGTGCCCGGTGCCCTGCTGGATGCACTGACCGAGTTCGGTATGCGCGGCATCGACCTCACCCGAATCGAGTCCCGGCCCACCCGTACCGGGCTGGGCACGTACATGTTTTTCGTCGACTGTGTGGGCCACATCGCCGACGATGCTGTCGCTGAGGCACTCAAGGCGCTGCACCGTCGTTGTGCTGATGTGCGATACCTGGGTTCTTGGCCGACGGGTCAGACCTATGCGGCGCAGCCGCCGCCGGCGGACGAGGCGGCGATCTGGCTGCAGCAGCTGCGCGAAGGCAAGCCCGAAGCAAGCCCGGAGCCGCCGCTATGAGCGGTCGTCTGGTGCTGGTTCGCCACGGTCAGTCGGTCAGCAATGTCGAGCGTCGCTTGGACACGCTGCCGCCGGGGGCGGAGTTGACCCCGACGGGCCGGGAGCAGGCACAGGCCTTCGCGCGCGGCGGTTTGATTCGTCCCGCCATGCTGGTGCACTCGATCGCTACTCGGGCGTCGCAGACGGCCGAGGTGATCGCCGCCGAACTGGCCGTCTCGGCCCACGAGGTGGTCGGCATTCACGAGGTACAGGTCGGCGAGCTGGAAAACCGCTGTGATGACGAGGCCGTCGCGGAATTCAACGCCATCTACAAGCGGTGGCATTGCGGCGAGCTGGATGTCCCGTTGCCGGGCGGTGAGAGCGCCAACGACGTGCTGGCGCGCTATGTGCCGGTGCTCAACGACCTGCGAATGCGCTATCTGGACGACGAAGACCGAACCGGCGATCTCGTCGTGGTCAGCCACGGCGCGGCCATCCGGCTGGCCGGTGCTGTGCTCGCCGGGGTGGACGCCAACTTCGCCTTGGACAACCACCTGGACAACGCCGAATCGGTGGTGCTGACCCCGATCACCGACGGTCGCTGGAGTTGCGTCCGGTGGGGAACGAAAACGCCGCCCTTCTGCGCCGAGGTCGACTCCGCCGCCGGCGACCTCATGGCGTCCAGCGGCGACCCGATGGGCTGACGGTCACCCCGCCAGGGTGACCGCGGCGCTCTCGCCGCAAGTGCAGCCGATGGCCGCGCAGTCGACGACGAAGGTGTGCGGTATCAGCTCGGCGTCGACACAATCGGATTCGGTGCATTCCGACCGGCCGGATAGTGGACCCTCCACGTGCCGAATCAAGGTCCCGTGGCAGTGTCCCAAGCCTGCCCGGCAGTCGCGGCAGCCTGTGCTCATAGACCGTTCATAGCACCGCACCCCGACATCGCCGGGTTGGCGCGCCCATCGTAATTCGATGGCCGATCACGCCCAGCCCAGCTGGCCCAGCCGGTCGTCGTCGATACCGAAATGGTGGGCGATCTCGTGGATCACCGTGATCGCCACCTGGTCGACAACCTCGTCGGCGGACTCGCAGACATCCAGCAGCGCTTCCCGGTAGATCGTGATGGCGTCCGGCAGGGCTCCGGCGTAGTCGGAATCACGCTCGGTCAGGGCGACCCCCTCGTAAAGGCCGAGCAGGTCGTTTTCGTCGGGGTGGCGGTCGGCGACCAGCACCACGACGTTGTCCATAGCGGCCGCCAGCTGGGGCGGAATCAGGTCCAGTGCGTCAGAGACCAGTTCGTCGAACCGCCGGGGGTCCATCCGCACCGCCACCCGGCTAGCCTCCCGGCGCGGGTTCCGCGGGCGCGGGGGCCTCGGGTTCGGGTGCTTGGGCAGGCGGTGGTGCGCCGCCATCGGCGGGCGGCGGCTGACTTTGGGTCGCCGGCGGCGGCTGAGTCGCCTGGGTTGTGGTGGCCGGGGCGGCGGGGGCCCGCGACGGCGTCACCACCGGTTGCTGATTGGGTAGATGCTGATTGCTCGGCGGAGCCGTTTGGGTCTGCCGGGGTGCGGGCGCGGGCGCGGCGGGCGGCACCTGCAGCGGAATGGGCGGCAACGTGAGCCGCTCTTCGGGAATGTCGGGCGGCGGCACCGGTGGTTGCCCGTTGATCAACAGCTCCCCCTTGGCGCTGTTCACCAACGTGGCCCAGCCCCCATTGCCCAGCGTCGCGCCGATGCTGCACGCGACTTCGCGGCTGCCCGCGGACCAGCTCGGCAGCGACAGCGTGGGGTAGATCAGGGTCAGGGTGGTGGTGCGCAACTTGATGGGGGCGAGGTAGGCGTCGGTCAGCCGGGTACAGGTGTCTTTGATGTACCCGTCCTGCTCGGGCTCGGGCGGCAGGGCGTCGGGGAACTTCTCCGCCAGATTGACCGTGCCGGTGACCTCCATGGCATGGGGCGCCGCGCAGTCGACCGGAATATCGATTGGCTGGTTGGTGGTCGAATCAATGCCCAAACAGGTGCCGGCCGGCCAGACCTTGGATTGATTGATGTCGGCGACCTTGCCCTTGAACGCGGTCTGTTGGTTGTTGGGACCGGGCAACTGCAGGCCGCACAGCATGCGGCGCTCGCCGGCCTGGCGCCACGCCCGGTCGCCGGACCAGAGCATGCTGGTGGTGAACTTGCTGTTGGGATCGAACTTGGCGCCGAGGTAGCGGCGCACCGCGGCCTGGCACTGTTCCTGGCTGATCTGCTGAATGCGGGCCGGTGATGGGGGAGCGGCGTCGGGCCCGTACTCCGAACCGGGGAAGGTTCGCATGTCGATGGACTCGGCGACTTCGAACCGGTGCTCATCGCCGCAGTCGACGATGGTGGCCGCCTCCGGTGTGCCTTCCGGCCACATCAGGCAGTCGCCGGTGGTGGCGCGGTTGAAAGCGGCGTTGCTCTTGGTGCCGGTGCTGGGCACCGGGTTGTTGTCGATGTAGCCGGCCAGCCGGCCCGGCCCGGTGGCAACGTCGGGGATCGCGGTGATCAAACCGGCGATCAGCAGGCCGCCCAGTGCGGTGAGCAGCAACCCGCGCCTGGTCGCCGACGCTTGCAGGGCACGCGGCCACCGGAAGCCGGCCGACGGCTGCTCCGCTTCGGCGGCAGTTTCGGCGTCGGCTTCGGCGTCGGGGTCAGGCTCGCTATCCGGTGCGAGCTCCTTCTCGGGCGCGTCCAACATCAGTTCCATTCTTACAGGGCCCACATAGCCACGTGACCAATGTTGCACATGTGATACCAGAGCCCGACAGAAGCCGAGCTGACGCGACGCGGCCAACCCGTCAAAAGTAGTCTTGCGGCCGTGATCGACCTGAAACTGCTCCGGGAAGACCCCGACGTCGTACGCCGATCCCAGCTCAGCCGCGGCGAAGACCCGGCGCTGGTAGATGCCCTGCTCACGGCGGACACGGCCCGCCGGACCGCGATCTCGACCGCGGACTCCTTGCGGGCCGAGCAGAAAGCCGCCAGCAAGGGCGTGGGTGGTGCATCGCCCGAAGAGCGTCCCGCCCTGCTGCAACGGGCCAAGGATCTCGCCGAGCAGGTCAAGGCCGCCGAGGCGACGCAGTCCGAAACCGAGACGGCCTTCACCGCAGCACACATGGCAATACCGAACGTCATCCTCGACGGCGTGCCCGCCGGCGGGGAGGACGACTACGCGGTGCTGGACGTGGTCGGCGAACCCCGCGCGATAGACAATCCGAAAGACCACCTGGAACTCGGCGAATCGCTGGGCCTGATCGACATGGCGCGCGGCGCCAAGGTGGCAGGGTCGCGATTCTATTTCTTGACCGGTCAGGGTGCGTTGTTGCAGCTGGGTCTGTTGCAGCTGGCGCTGCGGCTGGCCGTCGGCAACGGCTTCATCCCGATGATCCCGCCGGTGCTGGTGCGACCGGAGGTGATGGCCGGTACCGGATTCCTCGGCGCCCATGCCGACGAGGTCTATCGGCTCGAGGCCGACGACCTGTACCTGGTGGGCACCTCTGAGGTGCCGATGGCGGGCTATCACGCCGACGAGATCGTGGACCTGTCCGAGGGGCCGTTGCGCTACGCCGGATGGTCGTCATGCTTTCGGCGCGAGGCCGGCAGCTACGGCAAGGACACCCGCGGCATCATCCGGGTGCACCAGTTCGACAAGGTGGAAGGCTTCGTCTACTGCGCCCCCGCCGACGCCGAGGCCGAACATCAACGGCTGCTGGCCTGGCAGCGCGAGATGCTGGCGCAGATCGAGGTCCCCTATCGGGTGATCGACGTGGCGGCCGGCGATCTCGGCGCCTCGGCCGCCCGCAAGTTCGACTGCGAGGCGTGGGTGCCGACCCAGGGCACCTACCGCGAGCTGACCTCCACCTCGAACTGCACCACGTTTCAGGCCCGACGGCTGGCGACGCGCTACCGCGACGCCAACGGCAAACCGCAGATCGCGGCCACGTTGAACGGCACGCTGGGCACGACGCGGTGGTTGGTGTCGATTCTGGAAAACCACCAACAGCCCGACGGCAGCGTGCGGGTTCCCGCGGCCCTGGTTGGGTTCGTGGGCACCGAGGTGCTCGAGCCCAAGGGCTAGACGCCCACCTTGTCGCGAGCCTGTTCGTGGCGGTGCTGGCGTTCGATGGTGGCGAAGTAGAACGCCAGCGCGAAGGCGAAGCTGGTGAACAGGCTGGACACGAAGTACAGCCAGGGCCGGCGCAGACCGCGTCGGTAGCCATCGACGATGGAGAACAGCGGCAGCAGGATCACGTTGGCGATCGTGTAGTCCTGGCTGGCCGAACCGGCGGCCGGGTTGGTGAACATCAGCCGGATGTAGTCCGCCCAGCTACCGGGGCCCCAGATGGGGTTGGTCGCGCCGTGCGAGTACTCCCGGACGAAGCGGATGTTGAAGTACCAGCCCAAGGCGATCGAGGCGATGCCGACCGCGTAGTACACGCATTCCAGCGGGGAGAACCACGCACCTGCGGCCGGCCGGGCATACACCTGAGGGTTCGACGCGATGATCCAGCCGATGACGGCAATTCCGAGAACCGCGTGGACAAGAAGCGACACCATGGGCGCAGTCTCACCCCTATCCCGAAGTTTTGTCAATATTGACATAACTGTCGGGGTCGCGGGTTGGGGTACCTTACTGCCATGGTCAGGCCCGCGCAGACGGTGCGCAGCGAACGCACCCGCGAGGCCCTGCGCCAGGCCGCGGTGGTGCGTTTCCTGGCCCAGGGCGTCGAGGAGACGTCGGCCGAGCAGATCGCCGCCGATGCCGGGGTGTCACTGCGCACGTTCTATCGCCACTTCAGGTCCAAGCACGATCTGCTGTTTGCCGACTACACCGGTTTGCATTGGTTTCGCGCGGCGCTGGACGCCCGCCCCGTCGACGAGACGATCATCGATTCGGTACAGACCGCGATCTTCGCCTTTCCGTATGACGTTGAAGCCGTTGCGAAAATCGCCACCCTGCGCGGTGGAGAGCTGGACCCGAGCCGCATCGTCCGGCACATTCAGGAGGTCCAGGCCGACTTCGCCGAGGTGATCGCGGCTCAGCTGCGACGACGTAGCTGCGCCGCGGCGGGAACGTCGGCGCAAACCCCGGATGCCCGGGTCCGCACCGCGGTGACCGCGCGTTGCATTGCGGCCGCGGTGTTCGGCGCGATGGAAGTGTGGATGCTGGGCGAAGACCGGTCCCTCGGCGAGTTGGCGCGGGTGTGTCAGCTGGCGCTGGAGACGTTGCGGGCCGGGCTCACCGACACCTGGTGCCCCGACCGGCCCCGGACTGTTTCGTCATAATTGACAAAACTTTCGGACCGTGCCAGCCTCCAACTCGGGAGGTCGAGAGCATGGCGGAGTATGACGCGATAGTGATCGGCGCGGGGCACAACGGCCTGACCGCCGCGGTGCTGCTGCAGCGAGCGGGCCTGCGCACCCTCTGCCTGGACGCGAAGCTCTACGCCGGCGGCATGGCCTCCACCGTCGAACTGTTTGACGGCTACCGGTTCGAGATTGCCGGATCGGTGCAGTTCCCGACGGCGGCCGCGGTGATCAGCGAACTCGGCCTGGACACCTTGCCGACTGTGGATCTGGAAGTGATGTCGGTAGCCCTACGCGGCGTGGGCGACGATCCGTTGGTCCAGTACACCGACCCGATGAAGATGTTCGCCCACCTCAACGAGGTGCACGGGGCAGATGCGGTCACCGGGATGGCGGGCCTGCTGGCCTGGAGCCAGGCGCCGACCCGGGCGCTCGGGCGGTTCGAATCCGACACGCTCCCCAAGACCTTCGACCAGATGTATGCGTGCGCCACCAACGAATTCGAGCGATCGGCCATCGACGACATGCTGTTCGGGTCGGTCACCGACGTGCTGGACCGGTACTTTCCGGACCGGGAAAAGCACGCCGCACTACGGGGTTCGATGACGGTCCTTGCCGTCAACACCATCTACCGGGGACCGGCCACGCCGGGTAGCGCCGCCGCGCTTGCCTTCGGTCTGGGTATCCCCGACGGAGACTTCGTGCAGATGAAGAAGCTGAGCGGTGGCATCGGCACACTCACCGCACATCTGTGCCGGCTGTTCGAGCGCGACGGCGGCGAGTTGCGGTTGCGCACCAAGGTCAGCGAGATCCTCGTCGACAACGCCGAGGCCGGAGCGCGGATCAGTGGCGTACGCACCGAGGCGGGCGACATCGTGGCCGCCCCGATCGTGGTGTCCGCGATTGCCCCAGACGTCACGATCAACGACCTGATCGATCCGACGGTGCTGCCCAGCGATGTCCGGGACCGCTACGCGCACATCGACCACCGCGGTAGCTACCTGCAGATGCACTTCGCTCTCGAGGAAGCCCCGGCGTTCGCGCCGCCGTATGAGGCCCTCAACGATCCGGCCATGCAGGCCTCGATCGGCATTTTCTGCACGCCAGAGGAAGTGCAGCAGCAGTGGGAGGACTGCCGCCGCGGGATCGTGCCGGCCGACCCGACCGTCGTGCTGCAGGTACCGTCGGTGCACGACCCCGACCTGGCACCGCCGGGCAAGCACGCCGCATCGGCGTTCGCGATGTGGTTCCCGATCGAGGGCGAACAAGACTCCCATGAGTACGGACAGGCCAAGACCGAAATGGGGCAACGGGTGATCGACAAGGTCACCCGCTTGGCGCCCAACTTCGAGCGCAGCATCATCCGGCACACCACCTTCACTCCCAAGCACATGGGCGTCATGTTCGGAGCGCCCGCTGGCGACTACTGCCACGGCTTGTTGCACCCCGACCAGATAGGTCAGAACCGCCCGGGGCCGAGAGGCTTCATCGGCCAACTGATCCCGATCGCCGGGCTCTACCTGGGCAGCGCGGGATGCCATGGCGGACCGGGAATCACCTTCATCCCCGGTTTCAACGCCGGTCGTGCGGCGCTGGCCGACCGCTAGCGGGTCAGCGCCGGTCGCTGAGCAGTTCGTCGAGCAGCGCGATGAAATCGTCTGGACGCGCCGGGGTGAAGGCCGGTTGCCAACGAGCATCGGGGATGTCGAGGGTGATCAACGTCGACTTGAGCGGCCGGTTCATGTCCATCGGCAGCCAGCGGCGCAGATCCGAGCTGCCCCAGATGCGAAAGCGATGGGTGAGCAGTCCCAGCGATTCGGCACGGTAGCCGCGGATCGTGTCCAGCGCGATGATCTTGGCGGTGCCCGACGGGAAGTGGTAGCGGCGCAACGTCAGCGCGGCGCCATCGAGCTGGACCACGCCGTCGTCGTAGAACCGCATCATTTCCGCGAGCTCCGCAGCTGGTGACCGCGGGTGGTGAGGCAGCGGCCGTCCTCCAGGCGCCACTGCCACCCGTGCAGGTTGCAGGTCAACGTATCGTCTTCTACCACACCGAACTTCGATAGGTCGGCTTTGAGGTGAGGGCAGCGGCGCTGAATCTCCCAGCCGTCCAGAGTGATTGAAGCGGAGTCGTCGTGAGTCTCGGCGAACCAGCCGTCGGCGTAGGCGATCCGCTCGTCGGTGAGGCACTTGAAGAACGTGTACAGGTATTCGTTGTAGCCACCCACTCGCCAGGCCTGGAAGCGGGTGGACAAGAAGATGGTGTTGACCCAGTCGGGTTCTTGATCGCGCAGTACCGTGCGCACCAGCTCCGGCGCTATGGCAAACCCGTAGCGGAACTTCTCGTTGGGAATCGGCTCGCGCACCGCCCTTTTCGGAAAGTCCAGTACGACGGTTTCGGCGCCGATGACCAGTTCCACGGGGTAACCGATACCGTCGCAGATCTCATTGCTCTGCAACATGATCGGCTCGAACAGTGCGCGCAACGGCTCGAGTAGCGGCTCGCCGTCGGCGGGGGCCCAACTCGCCCGTTCGGCGGCGATCACCGGAGCCATCCGGTCGGCGTAATCGGCGATGTAGGCGGACTTTCCGGTGGTGAAGATGGCCTCGACGTCTTCGGTGGGCAGCGGGTGGCTCAGCGAATTCAGGGTCGATCCGGTGAAATCCGCGATCGATCCGGGAATCATCAGCAAACCGCGATCATGGCCGTGGATGCGCATCTGGTCCAGGAAGACCATCTGGTCGGGGAAGATGTTGGCCGGATCGCTGCGGTCGTCGTTGAGCTCGCGCAGCTCGGGGTCCAGAAAACACGGTGGCCCCGCCGACGGCACCACCCAGGTCGCGTCCACCTGCGCGACGTACTGGCGCGCCCGGTCCATCCCGCGCTGTCGCTTCTGGGTGCCGAACGCCTCCTTGGCCCTGGCCGGCATGTCGTAGACCATCGGGTACCAGATCGCGCCGGAGTACTGCAGCAGGTGCACATCGACGTGGCCGAACTCCGATGCCAGCATGTCCAGCTCGATCGGTCGTGCGTCATTCATATTGAAGGCGGTGGTCTCGCCGTCGGAAACCACTAGCGCGGAGTCACCGATCGGACCGTCGGCCGGCGCCCGCAGCGCGATGATCATGATGTCGAGATCGCCGCGGGGCCCGCTGAGCCGGTGCTTGACCGAGTCGGTGGTTTCGAAGAACCGGTGAAATCCCAGCTTCTCGAGCTCATTTCGCAGATCCGGCACGGGGAAGTCCGGGAGCAGCACCACCGCGTCTTTGTTGACGTGCGAACGCAAGTTCTCGGCGTCGAAGTGATCCTTGTGCAGATGCGAGACATATAGGTAGTCGCAGTCGCCGATGGCGTCCCAGTCCAGTGCGCTGTTGTCCGGAAACGGGAACCAAGAAGCAAAGTAGGCCGGGTTGACCCAGGGGTCGCACAGAATGCTGCCGGACTGGGTCTGAATCAGAAAGCCGGCGTGGCCGACGCTTGTGACCTGCACAAATACCTTCCTGCAACAGCTACTGCTGACGCATGTTCGGCGCCAAATGCAGCATCGAGCTTAGCTTGAGTCGAGATCCTCGGCCCCCCACAGCCGCCGGTAGTAATCGATTCGCCGTGGGTCCGGCGCCACTCCGTAGGCGGCGAAGAACTTCGCCTCCCAACCGTGGCCGGGAAAGTTCCACTGCAACGACAACGTTGCTACCGCCAGGTCAGCCCATCGATCGGCCACGCCCAGCGTGCCGAGGTCGACGTGGCCGCAACAGTTGCCGTCCTCGGCGATCAGGGTGTTGGGTGCACACGCGTCGCCGTGGCAGACCACCAACCGATCGATCGGGGGCGGGGCGCCGACATTAGCCCGGCCCGCCGCGGTCAGCCGCGCCAGCCGGCTTTGCGCAGACCAGTCGAATGGGCACGCTCGGACCGGCAAGCGCTCGTGCAGTGTGCGCAACCCCACACCGATCGCCCGCACGGCGACATCGGGTGCGGCCACCCAGCGGGGGTGCACGGCCGAGACGCCGGGTAGCCCCGCGGTGCGTAGCCACGCCCAGTCTTGCTCGACCCCGAAGTCCAGCACCGCCGGCACGGTGAGGTGTGCTGACGCCCAGCGCAAGCGTTGCGCCTCGGCGGTGAAGTCGAAGACGCCGGTTCTGGCCACCTTGATGAACTCGGCGCCGGGGCCCACCCGGAAGGTCACACCGCCCAGTTCGTTGGCCCAGACGGCTTGCACGGGGCGCCCGGCGGCAAGCCGCCGGACAACCGGGGGCACCGCGGGAGGTGCGGCGGGGAAGGACAAAGCACTCCTCTTTCGGACTTCAAATTCGCCACTTCAACCGACCGCCGGCCGGGAGCACTAGGCTTGACTGCTGTGGAACCGGTATACGGGACGGTCATTCAGCTTGCCCGCTTGACGTGGCGAATCCAGGGGCTCCGCATCACCGTGACTGGTGTGGAGAACATACCCGTCCAGGGTGGTGCGGTCATCGCAATCAACCACACCGGATACCTCGACTTCACCTTCGGCGGGTTGCCGGCCTACCAGCAGCGGCTGGGGCGCAAGGTGCGGTTCATGGCCAAGCAGGAGGTCTTCGACCAGAAGATCACCGGTCCCATCATGCGCAAGCTGCGACACATCCCGGTGGACCGGGCCGACGGCGCCGCGTCCTATGACGCTGCGGTCCGCCTGCTCAAGGCCGGTGAGCTGGTCGGGGTCTATCCGGAGGCAACGATCAGCCGAAGTTTCGAAATCAAAGAATTCAAGTCCGGCGCCGCGCGGATGGTGCTCGAAGCTGGGGTGCCGATCGTCCCCCACATCGTCTGGGGCGCCCAGCGGATCTGGACCAAAGGCCACAAGAAGAAGCTGTTCCGCCCGAAAGTGCCGATCGTGGTGGTCGTCGGCGAACCGATCGAACCCACGCTGCCGACCGCGGAGCTGAGCAATCTGCTGCACTCCCGGATGCAGCACCTGCTCGACCAAGCGCAGGAGCAGTACGGGCCGCATCCGTCCGGCGAGTTCTGGGTGCCGCGCCGGCTGGGCGGCAGCGCGCCATCGCTGGCCGAGGCGGCGCGGCTGGATGCGCAGGAGGCGGCGGAGCGGGCCGCTCGCCGTGCCCAACGCGCCCATCCCGCGGGAGCGCCGGAGCAGTAGCCCATGGCGGAGCCGACCTACCGGACCCTCGAGATCCTGGCCAAGTTGCTGGTGCTGGCCACGGGGACCCGGATCACCTATGTCGGCGTCGTGAATGTGCCAGAGCGGGGCGGCGCGGTGATCGCGATCAATCACACCAGCTATGTCGACTGGCTTCCGGCCGCGCTGGCCATGAATCGGCGGCACCGTCGCATGAGGTTCATGATCAAGGCCGAAATGCAACGAGTGAAGGTGGTCAACTTCCTGATCAAGCGCACTCGGACCATTCCGGTGGATCGCGGCGCGGGTGCGGGCGCCTACGCCCTAGCGGTGCAGCGCCTTCGCGAAGGGGAGCTGGTCGGCGTCTACCCAGAGGCGACGATCAGCCGGAGCTTCGAGCTCAAGGAGTTCAAGACCGGGGCCGCGCGGATGGCGCTGGACGCAGACGTGCCGATTGTGCCGGTTATTGTTTGGGGTGCTCAGCGGATCTGGACCAAGGGCCAGCCCAGGCACATCGGACGCGCCAAGGTTCCGATCGTCGTGCAGGTTGGCCCGCGTTTACCGGCTGCCGGTGACATTGCGCAGACCGACGCCGCCCTGCGCCAAGCGATGACCACGCTGCTGCAGGAGGCGCAACGGAGCTACCCGCAGCCAGCAGGGGAGTACTGGGTGCCGCGCCGGCTTGGCGGCACCGCGCCGACTCCGGCCGAGGCAGCTCGGCTGGACGCTGACGAGGCTGCCGCCAGGGCCGCCGGCCGGACACCGCATCAATCGCGGTAGCGGCGGCTGAAGAACAGAAGGAGGAACCGAAGGATGGCAGAGCCATTCTTCCGAATGATGGAAGTGCTTGTTCCGTCGATCGTTGCGGCTAACGGAAACAAGATCACCTACTACGGGTTGGAGAACATCCCCGACCGGGGCGGCGCGTTGATCGCCCTCAACCACACCAGCTATGTGGACTGGGTCCCCGCCTCCATTGCCGCCAAGGAACGCAAACGTCGGCTGCGGTTCATGATCAAGGCCGAGATGCAGGAGGTGAGGTCGGTCAACTATGTGATCAAGCACGCCCAGCTGATTCCCGTTGACCGCGCCGAGGGCGCCAATGCCTATGGGGTCGCCGTCCAACGACTGCGTGAGGGTGAACTGGTCGGGGTACACCCCGAGGCGACGATCAGCCGCAGCCTCGAACTACGGGAATTCAAGACCGGGGCGGCCCGGATGGCGCTCGAGGCTCAGGTACCGATAGTCCCGATGATCGTCTGGGGCGCGCAGCGGATTTGGCCGAAGGGTCACCCCAAGAATCTGTTCCGCAACAAGGTTCCGATCAGTGTGGCCATTGGCCCCGGGCTACCGCCGGCGGGCGATCCGACGGAACTCAACGCCACGCTGCGGCAAGCGATGGAATCGATGCTGCACTGGGTGCAGGAGCAGTACCCTCACCCCGAAGGGGAATTCTGGGTGCCACAGCGGCTGGGTGGCGGCGCGCCAAGTCCGGAGCAGTCCAGCCAATTCCGCATCGCGGAGTTGGCCGAACGCGCCCGCAAGCGTGGATATGACGGCGTTACCTCACGCAGTTCCAGCAAAGGCGGACCACACTGACCACACCGGAGAGCCGGCCGGCGCTCATCGCCTGCGACGTCGACGGCACCTTGCTAAACGATGATGAACACGTCTCCGGGCGCACCCGTGATGCGGTGCGCGCCGCGGTTGCCGGTGGCGCGACCTTCATCCTGGCCACCGGCCGGCCGCCGCGCTGGGTACGGCCGGTCGTCGAAGAACTCGGGTTCGCGCCGATGGCGGTGTGCGCCAATGGCGCCGTCATCTACGATCCCGCGACCGACCGGGTGGTGTCGGCGCACACCCTCTCGGTTGAGGCGCTGGCCACGTTGGCGGAGGTTTCCAGTCGGGTAATTCCCGGGTCTGGGTTGGCGGTCGAGCGAATCGGCGAGCGAGCCCACGACACGGCGACCCCACAGTTCGTCAGTTCGCCCGGCTACGAGCACGCCTGGCTCAACCCGGACAACACCGAGGTGTCGATCGAAAACCTGCTCAGCGCCCCGGCGATCAAGCTGCTGATCCGCAAGGCCGGTGCCGCCAGCGCGGACATGGCGGCCGAACTGGCCAAGCACGTGGGCATCGAGGGCGACATCACCTACTCGACCAACAACGGGCTGGTCGAAATCGTGCCGCTGGGCATCAGCAAGGCCACCGGTGTGCGCGACGTCGCGGCGCCCTTGGGCATTGCCGATACGGACGTGGTGGCGTTCGGCGATATGCCCAACGATGTGCCGATGCTGTTGCGGGCCGGTTTGGGTGTGGCGATGGGCAATGCCCATCCCGACGCGTTGGCCGCCGCGAACGAGGTCACCGCCCCCAACAGTGAGGACGGTGTCGCCAAGGTGCTCGAGCGCTGGTGGTTCTGAGCGCGTCGCCGCGCCTCAGGGAATGATCGGGTGGATTGGTAGCGAGAAGTGCTCGGGTGGCACCATCGGCCCGCTCGGGGGTTTGGTCGCCAGCGGTGTGGTGATCCCGTTGACGACCTCGGAGACGTTGCCGGTGAGCCGTTGGAAATTCAACACACCGTGCTGGAAGTTCTGCGTGATCCGCAGCGGCTCCTGTATCTCGGCGCTGGTCGGCAATCCGAGCGGGCCGCGTTCGTAGCTCAGCGAGGCCCACGCGTCATAGATCGCGCCGGTCACTGGTTGGGCACCGGTGGTCGGTGACCAGTACATCGCGCCCTTGGCGAAGGTGGCGTAGCGCGCGCCATCGGCCCCGTCCGCTTCCGGAGATGTCGGTGCCCCCAGCACGCTGTTCATCGCGCCCAGCTCCTGCCAGCGCTGATAGATCGCGCCGCCCTCCAAGGACTTGAGCAGCTCCTCCGGCGGATCGTTGAAATGGGATGCGATTTCGCGGATCTCGTCCATCAGGGCATAGGCGGCGTTGCCGGGACAATCGGTGTTGCCGACGTCGCGATGGGTGAAGATGGCCGGCAGTTTCGCGATGGCGCCGCCGGGAACGGTGGTGTAGGAACTGCCCGTGGACTCCAGCTCCACCATGCTCTTGGGGTCGACTTCGGCGATGCCCAGCCGCCACCCCAGCAGTCGTCCGACGGCACGGATCTGCAGCGGCGTGGGCGCGACGTCATCGAAATTGCCGATCATCGCGACACCCCAGGTGTCACGGTTGAATCCGCCGGTGTGGAACCCTTCGACCGGTTTGGTGAGCCCGCCGGCACTGCCCTCGAAGATCTGACCGTACTTGTCGACCAGCGCGTTGTAGGCGATGTCGCACCAGCCCAGCGTCTTGCTGTGATACGTGTAGATCGCCTTGACGATGCCCGCCGATTCCAACGGGGAATAGTCGTTGCTGCCCGCGGTGTGATGGACCACCGCGGCGCGTACCGCCCGGTCGTATTCCGGGCTCTCACAGCGCAACGCTTCGTCCGCTCCCCAATCCGCGCGGCTGATGATGGGGGGCGCTTGGCCAGGCATGGTGACTCCGGTGGGCGGGGTCCAGTGGGTGCCGGCCGGGGCCTGCGGCGGGGAGATGAGCACCGCCGAAATGTTCTGCCCGAACGGCAGCTCCTTGGTGGCCGGACGGTAACCAAGGTCAACGGGCTCGGGTTCGCCGGTGGGCGGCGGCTGAGTCACCGGGGCGTCGATCGGGCGGGTGACCGCGATCTCGACCGTGTTGGTGGTGCCCACGAATACCGGTTCGGTGCTACGCGGTCGCTCCGAGGTCCCGGCCGTTGCCGGTGCCCCGCCTTGCTCGTCGGGCGCGGCGGTTTCGTACTCCGCCTGGTACCACGGTCCCCACGAACCGTCCGACTGCCTGGCCCGCATCCGTGCCGAGGTGCCGACCAGATCCCCGGTCAGCGCCACTAGGGAGAACGGCTCGTCCTGGGTGAGTTCGCGCACCGTGACGCCGCCGCCGAGGCCGACCAGCGGCTGCTCGACCAGCCGGGTGTCCTGAGCCGACGGCTGCTCGTGGGTGCTGGGAGGGGGACGGGTCAGCACCCACGAGACGATGACGACCGTCGCCGCGATGGCGGTGAGCAGCATGGTCGGTGCGCGACTGCGGGACGGCACCAAAGGGATGTTACTTGTGTGTCTGATGTTTCTTGTGAGGCGACACGGGTAATGGGCCGAAAACCTGTCGACGACACCGCAGAGGATAAGTAGCTGGGGGGTGGGTTCGGGTCCAGCGTGACTCTGCGGTGTCGTCAGGTGACAGGTTCTGAGGCCTTTCGCTAGGTGCCGATTAGATCGGCGGTACCGCGGCTGCGGCAGCCGCCGCGGCCGGTGCGACTGCCGCAGGTGCGGCCGCCGCGGGTGCCGCTGCCGCGGCGGGTAGTTCGGGAACCGCCGCTGCGGCCGCCGGCGCGGCTGCGCCGCCGTTTTGGACGGCCTGCATGATCGAAGGCATCAGCACGCCCTTGAGCAGGTCGATGGCCTGGCCTGCGCCCAGCTGGTTGGCGGCCTGCATCACGTCGTTGAGGATTCCGCCGCCGCCGGTGCTGCTGCCCAGGCCGCTGCCGCCCAGGGAGGAGGTCCCCGGCCCGTATCCCAGGCTGGGGTCACCCAGGATCGGATAGGTGCCGTCCATCCCGGGGTCCAGGCCGACCGGCGTCGTGATGGGAATCTCGTTGGTGCCACCAAGTGCCGGGTCCAGGCCAGTCGGACTGGTCAAGCCGGGTGCCAAGCCGGTCGGGCTGGTCAACGCCGGATTGGTGAGTGCGGGGTTGACGGCGGCGCCCGGTGTCGGGGGCAGCGTCGTGCCCGGCAGGGCCAAGTCTCCCGGCATTCCCGGCGTCAGACCCGGGGTGGTCAGGCCTGGGCTGGTGAGACCCGGGCTGGTCAGCCCTGGGCTGGTCAAGCCGGGGCTGGTCAACCCCGGGCTGGTCAACCCCGGGCTGGTCAGGCCCGGGCTCATGCCGGTGCCGGTACCGCCGGTGAGGCTGGGCACTGGAGGCAGATTGATCCCGAACGAGGACAAACCCTGCGACAGCGCGGTCATCAGCTCGGTGGGCAGGTCGGCCACGCTGGCCGCCCGCACAAACTCGTGGTGCTCGGTCGGCTTGGTCTCGGTGGTCGATTCGTAGACAAGAAAGTATGCACATGGACTCGCAACTGCCAGGGCGGCGACCGCGCTCATGGCTGTCGAGAGCTTGCGTCGGCGTCGATTCGGCACGGAAGTCTCCTCAATCTGGACTATGTGTTGCGTCGGTTCGCGCCGGCTGTCCTCGGCGGCTCGAACCCACACGCTCGATGGTACGAGTGAGGTTGGTGAGACTAGTGTGGTTATATCGAATCGTGAGGCAATCGCTACCTAAGGTGGCATCTTCGGCCCATCGGGGTCATCGGACCCGCTTTAGACCTGCTTAGGGCCTGCTTGGGTTGTCGAAACCCGGTGCAACCCTGACCTTGTCGTCCTGCCAAATCGGGTTTTCGCAGGAAGGTCGGATACCCTAGGCAACCGATGACCGCACGCTTTGACCTCTTCGTCGTCGGCTCCGGATTTTTCGGCCTGACGATCGCCGAGCGCGTGGCTACCCAACTCGGCAAGCGTGTCCTGGTTGTCGAGCGGCGCCCGCACATCGGCGGTAATGCATATTCCGAACCCGAGCCGCAGACCGGTATCGAAGTCCACAAGTACGGTGCGCACCTGTTTCACACCTCCAATAAGAAGGTGTGGGACTACGTGGGGCAGTTCACCGACTTCACCGACTATCGCCACCGGGTGTTCGCGATGCACAACGGGCAGGCCTATCAGTTCCCGATGGGGCTGGGTCTGGTCTCGCAGTTCTTCGGCAAGTACTTCAGTCCCGCCGAAGCGCGCCAACTCATCGCCGAGCAGGCCGCCGAGATTGATACCGCCGACGCCCAGAATCTCGAGGAGAAAGCCATCTCCCTGATCGGGCGCCCGCTGTATGAGGCCTTCGTCAAGGGGTACACCGCCAAACAGTGGCAGACCGACCCGAAGCAGCTGCCGGCGGCGAACATCACCCGCCTGCCGGTGCGCTACACCTTCGACAACCGGTACTTCAGTGACACCTACGAGGGATTGCCCGTCGACGGCTACACCGCGTGGTTGCAGAACATGGCCGCCGACGACCGCATCGAGATCCGGCTCGACACCGACTGGTTCGACGTCCGCGACGAGTTGCGCGCGGCCAACCCCGAGGCTCCTGTCGTATACACCGGCCCGCTAGACCGCTACTTCGACTACGCCGAAGGCCGGCTGGGCTGGCGCACCCTGGACTTCGACGTGGAAGTGCTGCCGATCGGAGACTTCCAGGGCACGTCGGTGATGAACTACAACGATCTCGACGTCCCCTACACCCGCATCCACGAATTCCGCCACTTCCATCCCGAGCGCGAATACCCGTCGGACCAGACGGTGATCATGCGCGAGTATTCCCGGTTCGCCGAAGACGAGGACGAGCCCTACTATCCGATCAACACCGAGGCCGACCGCGCCCTGTTGGCCGCCTACCGGACCCGGGCGAAGTCCGAGACCGCGTCATCGAAGGTTCTGTTCGGCGGGCGCTTGGGCACCTATCAATATCTGGATATGCATATGGCCATTGCCAGCGCTTTGAGCATGTATGACAACGTCCTCGCGCCGCACCTGCGCGACGGTAGACCGCTGGCGGAACCGCCGGCCGAGGAGAGTGCGCGCGGATGAGTGCCGTAAGCCTTTTGTCCCGAGTCATCCTGCCGCGTCCGGGCGAACCGCTCGACGTGCGCAAACTGTACCTCGAGGAGTCGACCACCAACGCTCGGCGCGCGCATGCGACCAGCCGGACTTCGCTGCAGATCGGTCCGGAATCCGAGGTCTCCTTCGCCACCTACTTCAATGCGTTTCCGGCCAGCTACTGGCGACGCTGGTCGATCTGTAAGTCCGTGGTGCTGCGCGTCGAGTTGTCCGGTGCCGGGCGCGTCGACGTCTACCGGACCAAGGCCACCGGAGCGCGCATCTTCGTCGAAGGGCGCGCATTTGCCGGTGATGAGGACAAGCCGGCGGTGCTCGAGATCGAGGTGGCGCTGACGCCGTTTGAAGACGGCGGCTGGATCTGGTTCGACATCACCACCGACACCGCGGTGACCTTGCTCAACGCGGGCTGGTACGCGGCCGAGCCCGCGCCGGGAACGGCCAACATCGCGGTCGGCATCCCGACGTTCAACCGCCCCGCGGACTGTGCCAACGCGTTGCGCGAACTCACCGCGGACCCCTTGGTGGACGAGGTCGTCGGCGCGGTGATCGTGCCGGACCAAGGCACCCGCAAAGTGCGCGATCACCCGGACTTCCCGGCCGCCGCGGCCCGCTTGGGCGACCGGCTCTCCATCCATGACCAGCCCAACCTGGGCGGTTCCGGTGGCTACAGCAGGGTCATGTACGAGGCGCTGAAGAACACCGACTGCCAGCAGATCCTGTTCATGGATGACGACATCCGCATCGAGCCGGACTCGATCCTGCGGGTGCTGGCGATGCACCGCTTCGCCAAGAGCCCGATGCTGGTGGGTGGGCAGATGCTCAACCTGCAGGAGCCGTCACACCTGCACATCATGGGCGAAGTGGTGAACCGGGCGAACTTCATGTGGACCGCGGCCTCGCACGCCGAGTATGACCACGACTTCGCCGAATACCCGTTGAACGACAACGAAGACAAGAGCAAGCTGCTGCACCGGCGCATCGACGTCGACTACAACGGCTGGTGGACCTGCATGATCCCGCGGCAGGTGGCCGAGGAGCTGGGCCAGCCACTGCCGTTGTTCATCAAATGGGACGACGCGGACTACGGGCTACGGGCCGCCGAACACGGTTACCCCACCGTCACCCTGCCGGGGGCGGCGGTGTGGCACATGGCCTGGAGCGACAAGGACGATGCCATCGACTGGCAGGCCTATTTCCATCTGCGCAACCGGCTGGTGGTCGCGGCCATGCACTGGGATGGTGACGTCACCGGACTGGTCCGCAGTCACCTCAAGGCGACGCTGAAACACCTCGCTTGCCTCGAGTATTCGACGGTGGAGATCCAGAACAAGGCCATCGACGACTTCCTCGCCGGCCCCGAACACATCTTCTCGATCCTGGAATCGGCGCTGCCGGAAGTGCACCGCATTCGCAAGTCCTACCCGGATGCGGTGGTGCTGCCCGCGGCCAGTGAGCTGCCCCCGCCATTGCACAAGAACATCGTGAACAAGCCCCCCACCAACCCGGTGACGATCGGCTACCGGTTGGCCCGCGGCATCTTGCACAACCTCAAGACGGCCGACCCGGCCCACCATGGCCGCCCGGAATTCAACGTGCCGACCCAAGACGCCCGCTGGTTCCGGCTGTGCACGGTCGACGGCGTCACCGTGACGACGGCCGACGGGTGTGGCGTGGTCTATCGGCAGCGCGACCGGGCCAAGATGCTCTCACTGCTGTGGCAGTCGCTGCGCCGTCAGCGGGAGCTGTCCAAGCGATTCGACGAGATGCGCAGGACCTACCGCAACGCGTTGCCGGTGCTGTCGAGCAAGCAGAAATGGGAGACGGCGCTGCTGCCGGCGACGAGCCACGAGCCCGAGCATGCCTGAACCGGCGCCACCGCGCGGTGAAGCCGCGGCGATCGTCGTGGTTCAGTCGGCACTGGCTGATCGCCCCGGGGTGCTGGGCACGGCGCGCGGGCTCTCCCACTTCGGCGAGCACAGCGTGGGCTGGCTGCTGGTGTCGGCGCTGGGCGCGCTGCTGTTCCCGAGCCGGCGCCGGGAGTGGGTGGTCGCGGGGGCCGGCACCTTCGTCGCGCACGCCGCCGCCGTGGTGATCAAGCGGGTGGTGCGGCGCAAACGGCCCCATGACCCGGCCGTGACGGTCAACGTCGGCACGCCCAGCAAGCTGAGTTTCCCGTCCGCGCACGCCACCTCGACGGCCGCCGCGGCCATCCTGCTCAGCAGGGCGGCCGGGGTGCCCGAAGCTGCGGGCGTGGCGGTGTTGGTGCCGCCGATGGCCCTGTCTCGAATACTGCTGGGGGTGCACTATCCCAGCGACGTGGCCGCCGGCATCGCCGTGGGTGCCAGCGTCGCGGCCATCGCCGCGCGACTCGACAAGGTCTCGACAAAAGGTATGTCGCTATGAGCGAAGACGTGGTGACCGGACCCCCGACCAACCTGGTGGCCGGTGTGGTCAAGGCGATGCGCCCACGTCAGTGGGTGAAGAACGTGCTCGTGCTGGCCGCCCCGCTGGCCGCGGCGGGCCGCGGGGTCCGGTACGGCTACGCGGAAGTGCTGTTCGAGGTCTTGGTGGCCTTCGTGGTGTTCAGCCTGGCCGCCTCGGCCATCTATCTGATCAACGACGTGCGAGACGTCGAGGCGGATCGGGAGCACCCCACCAAGAGGTTTCGCCCCATCGCCGCCGGCGTGGTGCCCGAATGGCTGGCGTACACGTTGGCGGTGGCGCTGGGTGTGACGTCACTGGGGCTGGCCTGGTGGTTGACCCCGAGCCTGGCCGTGGTGATGGTCGTTTACCTCGCCATGCAGTTGGGCTACTGCTTCGGCCTCAAGCATCAAGCGGTGATCGACATCTGCGTCGTGTCATCGGCGTATTTGATCCGCGCCATCGCCGGCGGCGCGGCCACCGACATCCGGCTGTCGCAGTGGTTCTTGCTGACGGCGGCGTTCGGGTCGCTTTTCATGGTGGCCGGCAAGCGTTACGCCGAGCTGCAGCTCGCCGAGCGCACCGGTGCGGCGATCCGCAAGTCGCTGGAAAGCTATACGAGTACCTATCTGCGGTTCGTCTGGACGTTGTCGGCCACCGCCGTGGTGGTGTGTTACGGGCTGTGGGCGTTCGAGCGGGACAACTACTCGGGATCCTGGTTCGCGGCGTCGATGGTGCCGTTCACCATCGCCATCCTGCGCTACGCGGTCGATGTCGACGGGGGGTTGGCCGGGGAGCCCGAGGAGATCGCCCTGCGGGACCGGGTGTTGCAGCTGTTGGCGCTGGCGTGGATAGGAACAGTTGGGGCCGCCGTTGCCTTCGGCTAGCTCCAGACTCAAGGCCCTGCAGGCCGGTGCGCTGGCACGGCGGCCAGTACTGCGGCCAATCAGGTGGCCGGCGTTTCCGTATGACCCCTGGGTCCGGATCAGCCTGTGGATCGGTGTGGCGATCATTGCGCTGCTGTTCGGGTGGGGAGCCTGGCAACGACGCTGGATCGCCGATGACGGACTCATCGTGCTGCGCACGGTGCGCAATCTGTTGGCCGGCAACGGGCCGGTGTTCAACATGGGCGAACGGGTGGAGGCCAACACCTCGACGGTGTGGACCTATCTGCTCTACGCGGCGAGCTGGGTCGGCGGACCGATGCGGCTCGAGTACGTCGCGCTGGCGGTAGCGCTGACGCTGTCGGTGCTGGGTGTGGTGCTGCTCATGCTGGGCGCCGGCCGGCTGTATGCGCCGAGCCTGCGCGGCCGTCGGGCGATCATGTTGCCCGCGGGGGCGCTGGTCTACATCGCGGTACCCCCGGCGCGTGACTTCGCGACGTCCGGCCTGGAAAGCGGTCTGGTGCTGGCCTACCTGGGACTGCTGTGGTGGATGATGGTCTGCTGGTCGCAGCCGCTGCGGGGTCGCTCGGACCACCCGGTCTTCATCGGCCTGCTGGCCTTCGTCGCCGGATGCAGTGTGCTGGTGCGCCCGGAGCTGGCGCTGATCGGTGGGCTGGCCCTGATCATGATGTTGATCGCGGCCCGCAGTTGGCGTCGTCGCGGGTTGATCGTGCTCGCCGGTGGGTTGCTGCCGGTGGCCTACCAGATCTTCCGGATGGGCTACTACGGCTTGCTGGTTCCCGGCACCGCGCTGGCCAAAGACGCCGCGGGGGACAAATGGTCGCAGGGCATGGTCTACCTGACGAACTTCAACCGGCCGTATGCGCTTTGGCTGCCGCTGGTGCTGGTGGTGCCGCTGGGAGTGGTTGTGATGTTCGCGCGGCGGCGGCCCGCGTTCCTGCGCCCGGTGCTGGCACCCGATTACGGACGGTTTGCCCGGGCGGTGCAGAGCCCGACCGCGGTGGTGGTCTTCATGGTCGGCAGTGGCGTACTGCAGGCGCTGTACTGGATTCGCCAGGGTGGCGACTTCATGCATGGCCGGGTGCTGTTGGCGCCGCTGTTCTGCGTGCTGGCGCCCGTCGCCGTCATTCCCCTGGTCGTGCCCGATGGCAAGGACTATTCGCGTGAGACCGGCTACTGGGTGGCCGGTGCCGTCAGCGTGCTGTGGTTGGGCGTTGCGGGCTGGTCACTGTGGGCGGCGAATTCGCCGGGGATGGGTGACGACGCCACCCACGTCAGCTATTCGGGGATCGTCGATGAGCGCCGTTTCTACGCTCAGGCCACCGGACACGCGCACCCGCTGACGGCCGCCGACTACCTCGACTACCCGCGGATGGCCGCCATTCTGACGGCGCTCAACAACACCCCGGAAGGGGCGTTGCTGTTGCCGTCGGGCAATTACACCCAGTGGGATCTGGTGCCGATGATCAAGCCCGGATCGGCCCCCGGCATCCCGGCCAGCGAAAAGCCGCAGCACACGGTGTTTTTCACCAACTTGGGCATGGTTGGCATGAACGTCGGGCTCGACGTCCGGGTGCTGGACCAGATCGGTCTGGCAAACCCGCTGGCCGCGCACACCGAGCGGCTCGAGCATGGCCGTATCGGCCACGACAAGAACCTGTTCCCGGACTGGGTGATCGCCGACGGTCCGTGGGTGAAGTGGTATCCGGGTGTCCCCGCCTACCTCGATCAGCAGTGGGTCGCGCAGGCCGAGGCCGCCCTGCGATGCCCCGCCACCCAGGCGGTGCTGAACTCGGTGCGGGCACCGATGAGCCTGCACCGGTTCGTGTCCAACGTGGTGCACTCGTTTGAGTTCACCCGGTACCGGATCAACCGGGTGCCGCTGTATGAGCTGGTCAGGTGTGGCCTCGAGGTGCCCGACGTCCCGCCCGCCCCGCCTCGGGAATGAGCGAGTAGGTAGTGGCGCCGGACCGTTTTGGGGGTGCCGCTGCGCGGCGCAATATTCGGTTTGGTAAATATTTGGGTCGGATTCGATCGCACCGCACGCCGGGGCTGACCCTGGTTTGATCGGATACTGACAGAAACATCACATTTGATCTGTCGCCCGCGCGCACGGAACCGCGGACACGTGCGAAAACGCAACGTTACGGTGGCGGGCGGGTCCGAAAATTCGGTCCGGATCCCCGCTGGGTAACGAACTGCGCGCCGTCCTCGATGAGAGGATCGGCCCAAAGATGTGGTTGACTACACGGGCACTGCGGCCCAGCGCGCGCAGTCTGACCTAGTTGAGGATGCGCCCGATCTAACCGGATGCGCCTAAATGAATGAGGATGAGGAAGCAAGGATGAAGCTTGTTGACAGGTTTCGTGGCGCCGTGACGGGTACGCCGCGCCGACTCATGGTGGGAGCCGTTGGCGCGGCCCTGCTATCGGGTCTGGTCGGCTTCGTCGGCGGCTCGGCGACCGCGAGTGCATTTTCGCGGCCGGGCCTGCCGGTGGAATACCTGCAGGTGCCCTCGGCGGCGATGGGCCGCAACATCAAGGTCCAGTTCCAAAGCGGTGGCGCCAACTCTCCGGCGCTGTACCTGCTGGACGGCATGCGTGCGCAGGACGACTTCAGCGGTTGGGACATCAACACCCCCGCGTTCGAGTGGTACTACCAGTCGGGCATCTCGGTCGCCATGCCGGTCGGTGGCCAGTCCAGCTTCTACTCGGACTGGTACAACCCGGCTTGCGGTAAGGCTGGCTGCACCACTTACAAGTGGGAGACCTTCCTGACCAGCGAGCTGCCGCAGTACCTGTCGGCCAACAAGGGTGTCAAGCCCACCGGCAGCGGCGTGGTTGGTCTGTCGATGGCGGGATCGTCGGCCCTGATCCTGGCTGCCTACCACCCCGACCAGTTCGTGTACTCCGGCTCGCTGTCGGCACTGCTGGACCCGTCGCAGGGTATGGGCCCGTCGCTGATCGGCCTGGCCATGGGTGACGCGGGCGGCTACAAGGCTTCCGACATGTGGGGCCCGAAGGATGACCCGGCCTGGGCGCGTAACGACCCGATGCTGCAGGTCGGCAAGCTGGTTGCCAACAACACCCGGATCTGGGTGTACTGCGGTAACGGCAAGCCGTCCGACCTGGGTGGCGACAACCTGCCCGCGAAGTTCCTGGAGGGCTTCGTCCGGACCAGCAACATGAAGTTCCAGGCCGCGTACAACGCTGCCGGTGGCCACAACGCCGTGTGGAACTTCGATGACAACGGCACGCACAGCTGGGAGTACTGGGGTGCGCAGCTCAACGCTATGAAGCCTGACCTGCAGCACACGCTGGGTGCGACACCCAACACCGGTGACACCCAGGGCGCCTAGTACCAAGCGCTCGGCGTACTAACAAAACAGCGATTAACGGCGGCGGCCCTCAGGGGTCGCCGCCGTTAATCATTTCTGGCGTTATCTCCCCTTTATCCGGTCGTAGCCGGTGTGGTTAGCTACGTGCGGGCCGAGCCTTGCTGTGAGCACGCAGCGATACACGATGGAGGTGGACATGAGGGGTGTGTCAGTGGTGATACGGCTGCTCTGCGTTGCCGTGCTGTCAGTCACGTTGGGCGGTATCACGGTGGCCACGGGATCCACCGGAAAGGCCAACGCCGCTCCGTACGAGACCCTGATGGTCCCCTCGGGCGCAATGGGCCGAGACATCCCGGTGGCTTTCCTGGCCGGCGGGCCGCACGCGGCCTACCTTCTCGACGCCTTCAACGCCGGCCCCGATGTCAGCAACTGGGTCACCGCGGGTAACGCGATGAACACCCTCGGCGGCAAAGGAATCTCGGTGGTCGCGCCGGCGGGCGGCGCGTTCAGCATGTACACCGACTGGGAACAGGACGGCAGCAAGCAGTGGGACACCTTCCTCTCCAGTGAGCTGCCCGATTGGCTGGCCGCCAACAAGGGCCTGGCGCCCGGCGGCCACGCCGCGGTCGGTGCGTCTCAGGGCGGCTACGGCGCGATGGCGCTGGCCGCATTCCACCCCGACCGGTTCGGTTTCGCCGGATCGCTGTCCGGGTTCTTGTACCCGTCGAGCACCACCACCAACGGGGCGATCCTGGCCGGGATGCAGCAATTCGGCGGAGTGGACGGCAACGGCATGTGGGGTGCCCCACAGTTGGGCCGGTGGAAGTGGCACGACCCGTGGGTCCACGCCGCCCTGCTGGCGCAGAACAACACCCGAGTGTGGGTGTGGAGTCCGACCAACCCGGGCGCCAGTGACCCCGCGGCCATGATCGGCCAGGCCGGTGCGGCAATGGGCGACAGCCGGTCGTTCTACCAGCAGTATCGCAACGTCGGCGGGCACAACGGCCACTTTGATTTCCCGGGCGGCGGCGACAACGGCTGGGGCTCGTGGTCAGCGCAGCTGGGTGCGATGTCTGGTGATATCGTCGGCGCAATCCGCTAGCCGGCCGGCGCACGACCTCGGCTGACGGCGCTGCCCCGAAACCCGCTGTATCTGTCAGCCGGGAAGTAACCCCGTGGTGAGCCGGTACCGTGTATGGAGTGCAGCTAAGGGCGGTACCGCCGCGTCGATACGCGGTGCGGGTGAGTTCGGGTGGCTCGGGTGGTGAGCGGGCGCGACACCGCCGCCCCCAGCACCTGTACCCACACTGATAAGTACCGACCCTGCAGCAGGAGAACATGGCCACGAACTCCCGGCGGAGACGCCGACACCGGATCCTTGCCTGGGTCGCCGCGGGTGCGATGGCATCGGTGGTGGCGTTGGTCATCGTGGCCGGGGTGATCCTGCTGCGCCATTCCGAAACTCCGCCGAGCGCGGTACCGCCGGGCATCTTGACTCCGGCGCCCACCACCCCCCACCCGCGCAAGCCCCGGCCGGCATTCCAGGATGCGTCGTGCCCCGACGTGCAGTTGATCGCGGTTCCGGGCACCTGGGAGTCATCGCCCCAGGATGACCCGCTCAACCCGCTGACGTTCCCCAAAGCGTTGCTGCTGAAGGTGACCGGGCCGATCTCCACGGACTTCCCCGAATCCCGGGTGCAGACCTACACGGTTCCCTACACCGCGCAGTTCCACAATCCGTTGAGTGCCGACGGCCAGATGTCCTATAACGACAGCCGGGCCGAAGGCACCCGCGCGATGGTCGCGGAAATGACGGACATGAACAACAGGTGCCCCCTGACCAGCTACGTACTGGTCGGGTTTTCTCAGGGCGCAGTGATCGCCGGCGACGTGGCCAGCGATATCGGCAACGGCCGCGGACCCGTCGACGAAGACTTGGTGCTGGGTGTGACGCTGATCGCCGACGGGCGCCGGCAGCCCGGGGTGGGCAACGACATCCCGCCGAGCCCGCCGGGCGAAGGCGCCGAAATCACCCTGCACGAGGTGCCGGTGCTGTCCGGGCTCGGATTGACCATGACCGGCCCCCGGCCCGGCGGATTCGGTGCGCTCGATGACCGGACCAACGAGATCTGCGCCGAGGGCGACCTGATCTGCGCCGCCCCGCAAGAAGCTTTCAGCCCCGCCAACCTGCCGACCACCCTGAACACCCTGGCCGGCGGAGCGGGTCAGCCGGTTCACGCGATGTATGCCACCCCGGACTTCTGGAGCTCCGATGGGGAGCCGGCTACCGAGTGGACGCTGAACTGGGCCCATGAACTCATCGACAAGGCACCGCATCCCAAACACGGGTGATCGAGTCCCGGTAGTAGCGATCGGCGACCGCCGACGGGCCTCGCCAGGGGGACACAGCGACTCGCTCGCGATGGCGGGCGCAAACAGCGGTACCTTGTGATTTGGTCTGTCGCGCCCCGCCCCTTAACATTAAGAGAAATTTAAGAGCATGTGGAAGGCCGCATCGGGTCGAAGCTGGCACCGTCGCGCGAGCTGTGGCTCGCGCGCGCCGCTCGAGGGCTGGTCCGCGCACAGATGTAAAACGTCGGCCCAGCCGACCGAAATGTAACCCCGTCGGCGTAGCCGACTGAGCAGTGTTGTGACAGGAGAGGGCCCCATGGCGTACCACAACCCGTTCATCGTGAATGGAAAGATCAGGTTCCCGGAGAACACGAACCTGGTTCGTCACGTCGAGAAATGGGCACGGGTTCGTGGCGACAAGCTGGCCTACCGCTTCTTGGACTTCTCCACCGAGCGCGACGGTGTCGAGCGCGACATCTTGTGGTCGGAGTTCAGCGCCCGCAACCGCGCCGTCGGTGCGCGGCTGCAGCAGGTGACTCAGCCGGGTGACCGCATCGCGATCCTGTGCCCGCAGAACCTGGACTACCTCATCTCGTTCTTCGGTGCGCTCTACTCCGGCCGGATCGCGGTGCCGCTGTTCGACCCGGCCGAGCCGGGCCACGTCGGCCGCCTGCACGCCGTGCTCGACGACTGCACGCCGTCGACCATCCTGACCACCACCGACTCCGCCGAGGGCGTGCGGAAGTTCATCCGCAGCCGGTCGGCCAAAGAGCGGCCCCGAGTGATCGCGGTCGACGCGGTGCCAACCGAGGTCGCCTCCACCTGGCAGCAACCCGAAGCCAACGAGTTGACCACCGCCTACCTGCAGTACACCTCCGGCTCCACCCGCGTCCCCTCTGGCGTGCAGATCACCCACCTGAACCTGCCCACCAACGTGCTGCAGGTGCTCAACGCGCTGGAAGGCCAGGAAGGTGACCGCGGGGTCAGCTGGCTGCCGTTCTTCCACGACATGGGCCTGATCACGGTGCTGTTGGCGTCGGTGCTCGGGCACAGCTTCACCTTCATGACGCCGGCCGCGTTCGTGCGCCGGCCCGGGCGCTGGATCCGTGAGCTTGCCCGCAAGCCGGGCGAGACCGGCGGCACCTTCTCGGCCGCGCCGAACTTTGCGTTCGAGCACGCCGCGATGCGCGGTGTGCCCCGCGACGACGAACCGCCACTGGACCTGAGCAACGTCAAGGGCATCCTGAACGGCAGCGAGCCGGTGTCGCCGGCTTCGATGCGCAAGTTCTTCAAGGCGTTCGAGCCCTACGGCCTGCGCGAGACCGCGGTCAAGCCGTCCTACGGCTTGGCCGAGGCCACCCTGTTCGTCTCCACCACACCGATGGACGAGGTGCCGACGGTCATCCACGTCGACCGCGACGAGCTGAACAAGCAGCGCTTCGTCGAGGTGGCCGCCGACGCGCCAAACGCCGTCGCGCAGGTTTCGGCGGGCAAGGTCGGTGTCGATGAATGGGCGGTCATCGTCGACACCGAGACGGCCAGTGAGCTCCCGGACGGCCAGATCGGTGAGATCTGGTTGCACGGCAACAACCTGGGTATCGGCTACTGGGGCAAGGAAGAAGAGTCCGCCCAGACCTTCCGTAACATCCTCAAGTCGCGGGTTCCCGAGTCGCATGCCGAGGGCGCTCCCGACGATGGCTTGTGGGTGCGCACCGGCGACTACGGGACCTACTTCAAGGGCCACCTCTACATCGCCGGCCGGATCAAGGACCTGGTCATCATCGACGGTCGCAACCACTACCCGCAGGACCTCGAATACACGGCGCAAGAGTCCACCAAGGCGCTGCGGGTCGGGTACGTCGCGGCCTTCTCCGTACCGGCCAACCAATTGCCGCAGAAGGTCTTCGAGGACCCGCATGCCGGACTGAGCTTCGACCCCGAGGACACCTCCGAGCAGTTGGTGATCGTCGGCGAACGCGCCGCGGGTACCCACAAGCTCGAATACCAGCCGATCGCCGATGACATCCGGGCGGCCGTCGCCGTCGGTCACGGAGTGACGGTACGGGACGTGCTGCTGGTGTCGGCCGGGACCATTCCTCGGACTTCGAGTGGCAAGATCGGCCGCCGCGCCTGCCGCACCGCCTACATCGACGGCAGCCTGCGCAGCGGCGTCGGCTCCCCGACAGTCTTCGCCACCGGATCGTAAGCAAGCGTAAGCAAAGGTAGCCATGGCTGACACAGACCAACCCCAGTCGAACGAGGACGCGCAAGCCAACAAGTCCGATATGACGGTCCCCGAGATGCGGCAGTGGCTGCGCAACTGGGTGGGCAAGGCGGTCGGGAAGTCGCCGGACTCCATCGATGAGTCGGTGCCGATGGTCGAGCTCGGTTTGTCGTCACGGGATGCGGTGGCCATGGCCGCCGACGTCGAAGACATGACCGGCGTCACCCTGTCGGTCGCGGTTGCCTTCCAGCATCCGACCATCGAGTCGCTGGCCACTCGCATCATCGAGGGTGAGCCCGAAGTCGCCGACGACGGCATCGACAACATTGACTGGACGCGCAACGGCCCGGCCGAGCGGGTCGACATTGCGATTGTGGGTCTGGCGACCCGGCTGCCCGGCGAGATGAACACCCCGGAGGAGACCTGGCGGGCGCTGCTGGAGGGCCGCGACGCGATCACCGACCTGCCCGAGGGACGCTGGTCGGAATTTCTGGAAGAGCCGCGGATCGCCGAGCGGGTCGCAAACGCCCGCACTCGCGGCGGCTACCTCAGCGACATCAAAGGCTTCGACTCCGAGTTCTTCGCGGTGGCCAAGACCGAAGCCGACAACATCGACCCGCAGCAGCGGATGGCGCTGGAGCTGACCTGGGAGGCGCTCGAGCACGCCCGCATCCCACCGTCGAGCTTGCGCGGTGGCTCGGTCGGCGTCTACGTGGGTGTCTCCAACAATGACTACAGCTTCTTGGCGGTGTCGGACCCGACCATCGCCCACCCGTATGCGATCACCGGCACCGCGACGTCGATCATCGCCAACCGGGTGTCCTACTTCTACGACTTCCGCGGGCCTTCGGTGGCGATCGACACCGCGTGCTCGAGCTCACTGGTGGCAGTCCATCAGGGCGTGCAAGCGCTGCGCAACGGTGAGGCCGATGTGGTCGTGGCCGGCGGGGTGAACGCGCTGGTCACCCCCATGGTGACGCTTGGTTTCGATGAGATCGGCGCCGTGCTGGCCCCGGACGGCCGGATCAAGTCGTTTTCGGCCGACGCTGACGGCTACACCCGCTCCGAGGGTGCCGGCATGCTGGTACTCAAGCGCGTCGATGACGCCCGCCGCGACGGCGACCAGATCCTGGCCGTCATCGCCGGCAGCGCGGTCAACCACGACGGGCGGTCCAACGGCCTGATCGCGCCGAACCAGGACGCCCAGGCCGACGTGTTGCGCCGGGCCTACAAGGACGCGGGCATCGACCCGCGCAACGTCGACTACATCGAGGCGCACGGCACCGGGACCATCCTGGGCGACCCGATCGAGGCCGAGGCGCTGGGCCGGGTGGTTGGCAAGGGGCGTGCGGCGGATCGGCCCGCCTTGCTCGGTGCGGTCAAGACCAACGTCGGACACCTGGAGTCGGCCGCCGGTGCGGCCAGCATGGCCAAGGTGGTGCTGGCGTTGCAGCATGACAAGCTGCCCCCGTCGATCAACTTCGCCGGGCCCAGCCCCTACATCGACTTCGACGCGATGCGCCTGAAGGTGGTCGACGCGGCCACCGACTGGCCGCGATACGGCGGCTATGCGCTGGCCGGGGTATCGAGCTTCGGATTCGGCGGCGCCAACGCCCACGTGGTGGTGCGCGAGGTGCTGCCACGCGATGTCATCGAGCGCGAACCCGATCCCGAGTCGGCGCCGGCCGCACCCGCGCAGGCCTGCGAGTCCGAGGCGGCGAGCGCCGAAGGCCACGCACTGCGCTTCGACGAGTACGGCGAGATCATCACCGACGCGCCCAGCTACGGGCAAGCCGAAGAGGCGGAGCCCGAGCTGCCCGGGGTCACCGAGGAGGCGCTGCGGCTCAAGGAAGTCGCGCTGGAAGAGCTCGCGGCCAAAGAAGAGGCCGAAGGGCCCACCAAGCCCCTGATTCCGCTCGCGGTTTCGGCGTTTTTGACCTCGCGTAAGAAGGCCGCCGCCGCCGAATTGGCGGACTGGATGGAAAGCCCCGAAGGCCAGTCGTCGTCGCTGGAGTCGATCGGCCGCTCGCTGTCGCGGCGCAACCACGGCCGGTCCCGCGCGGTGGTGCTGGCCCACGACCATGAAGAGGCCATCAAGGGCCTGCGCGCGGTCGCCGAGGGCAAGCAGCGGCCCGGCGTGTTCAGCGTTGACGGTCCGGTGACCAACGGCCCGGTGTGGGTGTTGGCCGGGTTCGGCGCGCAGCACCGCAAGATGGGCAAGAGCCTCTACCTGCGCAACCCGGTATTCGCCGAGTGGATCGAGAAGGTCGACGCGCTGGTCCAGGACGAGCTGGGCTACTCGGTGCTCGAGCTGATTCTGGACGACTCGCAGGACTACGGCATCGAGACCACGCAGGTCACCATCTTCGCGATCCAGGTCGCGCTCGGTGAGCTGCTCCGCCACCACGGCGCCAAGCCCGCCGCGGTGGTCGGCCAGTCGCTGGGCGAGGCCGCGTCGGCCTACTTCGCCGGCGGTCTCTCGCTGCGCGATGCCACCCGGGCGATCTGCTCGCGCTCGCACCTGATGGGCGAGGGCGAGGCGATGCTGTTCGGCGAGTACATCCGGTTGATGGCGCTGGTGGAGTACTCCGCCGACGAGATCAAGACAGTGTTCTCCGACTTCCCCGATCTGGAGGTGTGTGTCTACGCGGCACCCACCCAGACCGTCATCGGCGGCCCGCCGGAGCAGGTCGACGCGATCATCGCCCGCGCGGAATCCGAGGGTAAGTTCGCCCGCAAGTTCCAGACCAAGGGCGCCAGCCACACTCAGCAGATGGACCCGCTGCTCGGCGAACTCGCCGCGGAGCTGCAGGGCATCAAGCCGATGAGCCCGACCGCCGGCATCTTCTCGACCGTGCACGAGGGCAGCTACGTCAAACCCGGCAGTGACCCCATCCACGATGTTGACTACTGGAAGAAGGGCCTGCGCCACAGCGTCTACTTCACCCACGGCATCCGCAACGCGGTCGACAGCGGGCACACCACCTTCCTGGAGCTGGCGCCCAACCCCGTCGCGCTGATGCAGGTTGGCCTGACCACGGCCTCGGCCGGTCTGCATGACGCCCAGCTGATTCCGACGCTGGCCCGCAAGCAAGACGAAGTCGAGTCGATGATTTCGACGCTGGCGCAGCTCTACGTGCACGGCCACGACCTGGACATGCGCACCCTGTTCCCGGGGCCGGCCGGGCCGGCGGACTACGCGATCATTCCGCCCACCCGATTCAAGCGCAAAGAGCACTGGTTGGACGCGAAGTTCTCCGGTGATGCGTCGGTGATCATGCCGGGTAACCATGTCGCCTTGCCCGATGGCCGGCACGTCTGGGAATTCGCCCCGCGCGAGGCCACCGATCTGGCCGCACTGGTCAGAGCCGCTGCCACGCAGGTGCTTCCGGACGCCCGGCTCAGCGCTGCCGAGCAGCGCGCGTTGCCCGGCGAGGGCGCGCGGCTGGTGACGACCCTGGCCCGCCATCCCGGCGGCGCGTCGGTGCAGGTGCACGCCCGCATCGATGAATCGTTCACCCTCGTCTATGACGCCCTGGTCGCCCGGGGCGGCCAGGACGCGGTGTTGCCGGCTGCGGTCGGCGCGGGTACCGCCGTTGCGGCGGGTGTCGACGGTGCCGTCGATGCCGTGGCACCGTCCGCGTCCGCGGACGCGACCGAGGAATCCGACGCGGAGACGCTGACGGACAGCCTGACCAACCGTTACATGCCGAGCGGCATGGGCAGATGGACTCCGGATACCGGCGAAACCATCGCCGATCGCCTGGGCCTGATCGTCGGATCGGCCATGGGCTATGAGCCCGAGGACCTGCCCTGGGAGGTGCCGCTGATCGAGCTGGGCCTGGACTCGTTGATGGCCGTGCGGATCAAGAACCGCGTGGAGTACGACTTCGACCTGCCGCCCATCCAGTTGACGGCGGTGCGTGACGCCAACCTCTACAACGTGGAGAAGCTGATCGAATACGCGGTCGAACACCGTGATGAGGTCGAGCAGCTGCACGAGCACCAGAAGACCCAGTCGGCCGAGGAAATCGCCAGGGTTCAGGCGGAGCTGATGCACGCCAAGCACGACTCCGCGCCGGCTCCCGCCGCGGAGGCGGTTGCCCAGGCAGCGGAGGAGGCGGCCGCCCCGCCGCCCTCGGACGTGCCGCCGCCGCCCACCGACCCGGCCGGCCCGTCCGGCAAGGGGCAGCCCAGTTCGGCTCCGGATCTCAAGGGTGCCGCCGATGCGCTCAACCAGGAAGCGGTCGCCAAGGCGCTGAACTCTGACGTGCCGCCGCGTGATGCCGCCGAGCGTGTCGTCTTCGCTACCTGGGCGATCGTTACCGGCAAGTCGGCGGGGGGCATCTTCAACCCGCTGCCCAAGCTGGATAAGGACAAGGCCGCCAAGATGGCCCAACGCCTGTCCGAGCGTGCGGAAGGTTCCATCACCACCGAGGACGTCTTGAGTTCGCACAACATCGAGGCGCTCGCTGAGAAGGTGCGCGGCTACCTGGAGGCCGGTGTCGTCGACGGCTTCGTACGCACCCTGCGGGCCCGTCCCGAGGGCAGCTCGAAGGTGCCGGTGTTCGTGTTCCACCCGGCCGGTGGTTCGACGGTGGTCTACGAGCCACTGCTGAACCGATTGCCGGCGGATACGCCGATGTACGGCTTCGAGCGGGTCGAGGGATCAATCGAAGAGCGGGCGGCCCAATACGTGCCGAAGCTGATCGAGATGCAGGGCGACGGGCCTTACATCCTGGTCGGCTGGTCGCTGGGTGGCGTGCTGGCCTACGCGTGCGCGATCGGGCTGAAGCGCCTGGGCAAAGACGTCCGGTTTGTCGGTCTGATCGACGCGGTGCGGGCGGGGGAGGAGATCCCCCAGACCAAGGATGAGATCCGCAAGCGCTGGGACCGCTACGCCAAGTTCGCCGAGAAGACGTTCAACGTCACCGTTCCGGCGATCCCGTACGAGCATCTCGAGGAGCTCGACGACGAAGGTCAGGTCCGGTTCGTTCTCGAGGCCGTCAGCCAGAGCGGGGTGGAGATCCCGGCCGGCATCATCGAGCACCAACGCACCTCGTACCTGGACAACCGGGCGATCGACACCGCCGAGATCCACCCGTACGACGGGCATGTCACCCTCTACATGGCCGATCGCTACCATGACGACGCGATCATGTTCGAGCCGCGGTATGCCGTTCGCCAGCCGGACGGCGGCTGGGGCGAGTATGTTTCCGACCTCGAGGTCGTGCCGATCGGTGGCGAGCACATCCAGGCCATCGACGAGCCGATCATCGCCAAGGTCGGCGAACACATGAGCCGCGCTGTGGACAACATCAAGGCTGAACCGACCAGTGAGGTAGGCAAGTAGTGACCGATACAGCTCCAGGCCCAGCTCCTGTGGTGCACTCCACTGCCGAGAAGCTCGCGGAACTGCGGGAACGCCTGGAGCTGGCCAAAGAACCCGGCGGTGAGAAGGCCGCTGCCAAGCGTGACAAGAAGGGCATTCCGAGCGCCCGCGCACGGGTGCATGCGCTGGTGGACCCGGGCACCTTCTTCGAGACCGGTGCGCTGTGCAAGACCCCGGGTGACCCGGGCGCGCTGTACGGCGATGGGGTGGTCACCGGGCACGCCATGATCGACGGCCGCCCGGTCGGGGTGTTCTCCCACGACCAGACCGTGTTTCAGGGCTCGGTCGGTGAGATGTTCGGCCGCAAGGTGGCCCGCCTGATGGAGTGGTGCTCGATGGTCGGTTGCCCGATCATCGGCATCAACGATTCCGCCGGCGCCCGAATTCAAGACACGGCGACCTCGCTGGCGTGGTACGCCGAGCTGGGCCGGCGCCACGAGATCTTGTCCGGCCAGGTACCGCAGATCTCCATCATCCTCGGCAAATGTGCTGGGGGAGCGGTGTATTCGCCGATCCAGACGGACCTGGTGGTCGCCGTGCGAGACCAGGGCTACATGTTCGTCACCGGGCCCGACGTGATCAAAGACGTCACCGGCGAGGACGTCAGCCTCGACGAATTGGGCGGCGCCGACTCGCAGGCCCGCTACGGCAACATCCACCAGGTGGTCGAGGACGAGGCCGCCGCATTCCAGTACGTGCGGGACTTCCTGTCATTCCTGCCATCGGACTGCTTTGGCGACCCGCCGGTGGTCAACCCCGGGCTGGAGCCCGAAATCACCCCGAGTGACCTCGAGCTCGACTCGATCGTGCCGGACTCGGACAACACCGCCTACGACATGCACGAGATTCTGCTGCGGATCTTCGACGATGGGGATTTTCTCGACGTCGCCGCGCAGGCGGGCCAGGCGATCATCACCGGTTACGCGCGCGTCGACGGACGCCCGGTGGGGGTGGTGGCCAACCAGCCGATGCACATGTCCGGTGCCATCGACAACGAAGCCTCCGACAAGGCCGCACGGTTCGTCCGGTTCTGCGACGCGTTCAAGATCCCGCTGGTCTTTGTGGTGGACACACCCGGCTTCCTGCCGGGGGCCGAGCAGGAGAAGAACGGGATCATCAAGCGCGGCGGGCGGTTCCTGTACGCCGTGGTGGAAGCCGACGTGCCGAAGGTGACGATCACCATCCGCAAGTCCTACGGCGGTGCGTACGCGGTGATGGGCTCCAAGCAGCTGACCGCGGACTTCAACTTCGCCTGGCCGACCGCGCGCATCGCGGTGATCGGTGCCGACGGTGCCGCGCAGTTGCTGATGAAGCGTTTCCCGGACCCGACCACACCCGAGGCCCAGAAGATCAAGCGTGACTTCATCGAGGGCTACAACCTGAACATGGCGATCCCGTGGATCGCGGCTGAGCGCGGGTTCATCGACGCCGTCGTCGACCCGCACCAGACCCGGCTGCTGCTGCGCAAGTCCATGCACCTGCTGCGGGACAAGCAGCTGTGGTGGCGGGTGGGCCGCAAGCACGGCCTGATCCCGGTCTAGCGAGTACCGCCCACCCAGTAGCGCGAGCAGACGCAGAATCGCACGCAAAACACGTTTTGCGTGCGATTCTGCGTCTGCTGGCCGGCTAGGGCGAACCCGGTCCGCCGTCGCCGCCGTCGCCGCCGTCGCCGCCGGCGCCACCGGTAGAGCCGGAAGGAAGGCTGCCCGGGACGCCCGCGATGCCGATGGTGCCACCGGTGCCGGGAAGGCCGCTCTGTCCGACGCCGCCGGTCCCTCCGGTTCCGCCATCGCCGCCGTCGCCACCGAAGCCGCCCTCGAAGGCGCCATAGCCGCCCGTGCCGCCAGTTCCCCCCTGGCCGCCTTGGCCACCGTCACCGCCGGTACCCAGTGCGCTGTCACCGCCGGTGCCGCCGAGGCCGCCCTGGCCACCGTGGCCACCGTCGCCACCACCGCCGAACAATCCGCCACTACCGGACACGCCGCCGTCGCCGGCTTGACCACCCTCACCGCCCTGGCCGCCGGTGCCGGCTCCGCCGCCGTCATCGACCCCTCCAGCGCCGCCCTGGCCACCGCTACCACCATCTCCGCCGTCCCCGCCCGAGCCGTTGGTGGCGCCGGCGACGGCGTCGCCCCCATCGCCGCCCTCGCCGCCGGCGCCGCCTTGACCGCCGGTGGAGCCGTCAGCGCCAGCGGGGCCGATAGCACCGGCGCCGCCTAGGCCGCCGTTCCCGCCATCGCCACCGGAGCCCGCGGAACTGCCGATGGTGGTGGTGGCGCCGCCTTTGCCGCCGTCGCCGCCGTCGCCGCCCGTTCCCGCGGTACCGGCAGTGCCGCCGGAGCCACCCGAGCCCACCGCGCCGGCAGTGCCTCCCACGCCGCCGTCGCCGCCGGCGCCGCCGGCGCCGGCATTGTTGCTGCCGTCGTCGTCGTAGCCGTTGCCACCTTGGCCGCCCGTGCCGCCCGCGCCCCCGGCTCCGCCGCTGCCGTTGGTCGCGGTAGCGACGGCACTGCCGCCGCTACCGCCGTTGCCGCCGTGACCGCCTTGGCCGCCGCGACCGCCGGGACGGTCGGCGGGGCCATTGATGCCATCGCCGCCGGTGCCGCCGGTGCCGCCGGTGCCGCCCGCCCCGGCGGTGTGACCACTGACGGCGGTGGCGCCTCCTTGGCCACCCGCGCCGCCGTCGCCGCCGTCGCCCGAGAAGCCGGTGCCGCCGGTGCCGACGATGCCTCCGATGCTGGCCGCGCCGCCTTGACCGCCCAGGCCGCCGGCGCCGCCGCTCCCACCGGCGCCGGCATTGTCGCTGCCATCGTCGGCGGCGCCGCCACCACCCTGGCCACCGGTCCCGCCGATACCGCCCTGGCCGCCGTAGCCATTTGTCGCGCCGGCGACGGCATCCCCGCCCTGGCCGCCGGTGCCTCCCGCGCCGCCCTGGCCACCGTCGTAGCCATTGCCGCCGGCCGGGCCGGCGGCACCATCGGCACCTTGGCCGCCGCCGCCGGCGTTGCCGCCGTAGCCAGCATGATGACCGCTGATGGTGGTCGCGCCGCCCTTGCCGCCGTCACCACCGGTACCGCCGGTGCCTGCGGCGCCCGCGGTGCCGCCGTCACCCCCGGCGCCGGCCGCTCCGCCGTTGCCGCCGGTGCCGCCTTCGCCACCGTTGCCACCGACACCTGCGTTGTTGGCGCCGTTGTCGTCGTAGCCCTGCCCGCCCTTGGCTCCCGCGCCGCCCTGACCGCCGGCGCCGCCGCTGCCGTTGGTTGCGCCGGCGACGGCATCGCCGCCAGCACCGCCGGCGCCGCCGGTGCCGCCGAAGCCGCCGGTGGACCCGGCGGCGCCGGGAACGCCGGTGTCGGCAGCAGGGCCGCCGTCACCGCCTTGACCGCCGCTCCCGCCGGTACCGGCGGTGTGCCCGACGATGGTGGTGGCACCGCCTTCGCCGCCGGCACCCCCGTCACCACCGTGGCCCGCGGTGCCGGGGAATGCCAAGCCCACCGTGCCGCCGCTGCCGGTCGCACCGGCCGCGCCCCCGGTGCCTCCAGTGCCGCCGGCACCGCCGGTGCCGGCATTGTCGCCGCCGTCATCGGTGCCGCCGGCGCCTCCTTGGCCGCCTTGGCCTCCGTAGCCACCGGTGCCGCCGCTGCCATTGGTTGCTCCGGCCACGGCGTCGCCGCCGGTGCCGCCGGCGCCTCCTTGGCCGCCCTGCCCACCGTCGGAGCCGCTGCCACCGGCCGGGCCGGCGGCGCCGCCGCCTCCTTGGCCGCCATAGCCGCCATTCCCGCCCCAGCCGGCGGTGTGCCCGGCGGCGGTGGTGTCGCCGCCCTGGCCGCCACCGCCACCGGTGCCGCCGGTACCCGCGGTGCCCGCGGTGCCGCCGAGACCGCCCGTGCCCGCGGCGCCGGCGGTGCCGCCGTCACCGCCGTTGCCGCCGTTGCCGCCGTTGCCTTCGGGGCCGGCGTCACCACCTTGGCCGCCGGTACCCCCTTGACCGCCCATACCGCCCTGACCGTTGTATGCGCCGGAGACGGCGTCGCCGCCATTGCCGCCGAGACCGCCCGCACCGCCCTTGCCGCCGCTACTGGCCGCATCGGCCAGACCATCGCCGCCGTCGCCACCCTGGCCGCCGTCTCCGCCGGCCCCGGCGGTATGACCGATGGTGGTGGTGGCACCGCCATCGCCGCCGGTACCGCCGTCTCCGCCGGTACCCGCACTGCCCGCGCCGCTACCCGCGCCGGCGCCGGCGCCGGCGCCACCCCCTTGACCGCCTTGACCGCCCATCCCGCCGTTGCCGCCGGCGCCGGCATTGTTGCTGCCGTCGTCGGCGTAGCCGGTACCACCTTGGCCGCCGGCCCCGCCGTCGCCACCCGCGCCGCCATGGCCGTTGTATGCGCCGGAGACGGCGTCGCCGCCGGCACCACCGGTACCGCCCGCACCGCCTTGCCCGCCGTCGTACCCGTCGCCGCCGGTCAGGCCGGACAACCCGGCGCCGCCCTGGCCGCCTTGGCCGCCCTGGCCGCCAGAGCCGGCGAAATTGCCGCTGGTGGTGGTGGCGCCGCCCTGGCCACCGGCACCTCCGGCTCCGCCGTTGCCTGCCATCCCCACGGTGCCGCCGGTGCCGGTCGCACCAGGCACCCCGCCCTGGCCGCCTTGGCCGCCGTTGCCGCCGTCGCCGCCGGTGGTGGCGTTGTTGCCGCCGTCGTCGGTGTAACCCACGCCTCCTTGGCCGCCGGCCCCGCCGGTGCCGCCGTGGCCACCGCTGCCGTTGGTTCCGCCATTGCCGCCGCCGCCGGTGCCGCCATCCCCGCCGGCCCCGCCATCACCGCCCGCAAAGCCGGTAGAGCCGAACTGGGCCGGGGCACCCTGAGCGCCGGCCCCGCCGGTGCCGCCGTTACCCGCGGCGCCGCCGGCGCTGTACGCGCCCACGGTGCCTCCGGTGCCTCCGGTGCCGGCCAGTCCTGCGGTGCCGGCGTCGCCACCGTCACCTCCCAGGCCACCGCTTCCGCCGGAGACGTAGTAGTCCCCGGTGTTGCCGTCGGCGCCGTTGCCGGCGTTGCCGCCGTGGCCTGCGTTGCCGCCGGATCCATTGGTGCCGCCGGTGGTGTTGCCGCCGGTTCCGCCGTCGCCGCCGGTGCCGCCGGCGAAGCCGTTGCCGCCGTCGGCGCCGGCGCCGATACCGGCGACGCCGATGTCTCCGTCGGCGCCGTTGCCGCCGTTGCCGCCGTGGCCTGCGTTGCCCACCGCGCCGGTGGTGCCTCCGGTGCCTCCGGTGCCGGCCAGTCCGGCGGTGCCGGCGTTGCCGCCGATTCCGCCGTTGCCGCCGTTGCCGCCGGTGGTGGCGAAGCCGACTCCGGTGTTGCCGTCGGCGCCGTTGCCGGCGTTGCCGCCGTGGCCTGCGTTGCCGCCGGATCCATTGGTGCCGCCGGTGGTGTTGCCGCCGGTTCCGCCGTCGCCGCCGGTGCCGCCGGCGAAGCCGTTGCCGCCGTCGGCGCCGGCGCCGATACCGGCGACGCCGATGTCTCCGTCGGCGCCGTTGCCGCCGTTGCCGCCGTTGCCTGCGTTGCCCACCGCGCCGGTGGTGCCTCCGGTGCCTCCGGTGCCGGCCAGTCCGGCGGTGCCGGCGTTGCCGCCGATTCCGCCGTTGCCGCCGTTGCCGCCGGTGGTGGCGAAGCCGACTCCGGTGTTGCCGTCGGCGCCGTTGCCGGCGTTGCCGCCGTGGCCTGGGTTGCCGCCGGATCCATTGGTGCCGCCGGTGGTGTTGCCGCCGGTTCCGCCGTCGCCGCCGGTGCCGCCGGCGAAGCCGTTGCCGCCGTCGGCGCCGGCGCCGATACCGGCGACGCCGATGTCTCCGTCGGCGCCGTTGCCGCCGTTGCCGCCGTGGCCTGCGTTGGCCACCGCGCCGGTGGTGCCTCCGGTGCCTCCGGTGCCGGCCAGTCCGGCGGTGCCGGCGTTGCCGCCGATTCCGCCGTTGCCGCCGTTGCCGCCCTTGGTGGCGAAGCCGACTCCGGTGTTGCCGGCGGCGCCGTTGCCGGCGTTGCCGCCGTGGCCTGCGTTGCCGCCGGATCCATTGGTGCCGCCGGTGGTGTTGCCGCCGGTTCCGCCGTCGCCGCCGGTGCCGCCGGCGAAGCCGTTGCCGCCGTCGGCGCCGGCGCCGATACCGGCCACACCGATGTCTCCGTCGGCACCGCCGCCGCCGTTGCCACCGTGACCGCCGTTGCCCGCCGAACCCGCGACACCGGATCTCCCCAAGAATGCGGTAGCACCTGCGGCCCCACCGGTGCCAGCGTCGCCGCCCGCCCCGCCAGCACCACCGGCCCCACCGCCGGTGCTGTAGCCGATACCGCTGCCGCCGGCCCCACCGAGGCCACCTGTTCCGCCGCTGCCACCGGTTCCGCCGCTGCCGGCCGCGCCGCCCAACCATGCGTTGTTGGCGCCGCCGGCCCCGCCGGCACCCCCATGGCCGCCAGCCCCGCCGTCAGCGCCGATACCACCAGCTGACCCGTCGGTGCCGGCCCCGCCAGCCCCGCCGATGCCGCCGGCGCCACCGGCACCGGCACTTCCCCAAAGCGACAACAGCTGGCTATTTGCGCCACCGGCGCCACCGGCACCCCCGTCGCCGCCGAGCCCGCCGGCTACCCCGATTCCACCGGCCCCCCCAGCACCCCCGGCCCCGCCAGAAGCGCCGCCGAACGGGCCCCAGCCGCCGCCGAGCAGCCCGTTCGCCCCGCCGGAGCCGCCGTTGCCCCCGGCCCCGCCAGCCACACCGGTACCCCCGGCTCCGCCATTGCCGCCGCGTCCCCACAATCCAGCCGAACCGCCGGCACCGCCATTGCCGCCGGGTGCTCCAGAACCGCCGTTGCCACGTTGCCGATCAGCCAGCCGCCATCGCCACCGTTTTGCCCGGTGCCGGGCGCCCCATCGGCACCGTCGCCGAACAGCGGACGTGCGGTCAGCGCTTGGCTGGGCGCATTGATCGCCGCGAGGACGTTCTGTTCGAGTGTCTGCAGGGGAGAGGCATTCACAGCCTCGGCAGCCGCGTAGGCGGCGCCGGCCCTGGTCAACGAATGCACGAATTCGGCGTGCAGGTGGGCCGCCCGGGTGCTGACCATTTGGTATTCCCGGGCGCTGGCGGAAAACAGCGACGCGATGGCCGTGGATACCTCGTCTTCGGCAGCGGCCAGCAGCCCGGTGGTCCGTGCCAGCGCCGCGGAATTGGCGGCGCCAAGAGTCGAGCCGATATTGGTCAAATCCGATGCCGCCGCCGCGAGCATGTCTGGCGTCGCGATCACATACGACATCCCGTGTCCCCTTACCCCAAGCGTGATGCGTTGGGGTTTACGGTCGCGCTAATTCGCCGCGGACCAATAGGGACTTTCGTCTCTACTTGGGAGTTGGTCGGTTCGGCCGCCCCGCGGGCATGGCCAGGCCGATCAGGCGGTCGCCAGCGCCCCCGCGACGAGGTCACCGAACCGATCCAGGGCCTCTTCGGAGTCGGCGTCGATGCCGCGCAGCGGCCCACGATCAGCCAGATACCGTTCCGCGTAGAGCCGGGCGACCAGCGCCGCGCGGTCGGTGCCGCTGACCTCGCGCTCCCAGGAAGCCCGCTCGATGAGCAGCGCCCCCGCGTAGACGTCGCCCATGAACTGGGTCAGCGGAAAAAGCCGCGCCTCACCAAGGCGCCTGTCGAGCTTGGTCCACGCCGTGATTGCCGCGTCGAGATCGTCGATGCGGGCCTCGACCAATCGCGTGGTGTCGTCGCGGTCGGCGACCGATACCGCGTCACGCAGTCGGGCCAGCAGCGTCTCGTGGGCGCTGGTCTGTTCGATACCCCGCCGTACGTCCAGGCACAGGATGTTGTCCGGGCCCTCCCAGATCGTGTTGACTTGCGCGTCGCGTAGCAGGCGGGCCACCGGCCAGTTCTCGACGTAGCCGTTGCCGCCGTGGATCTCGATCGCATCCGAGGCGGCGCTGATCCCGAGCCGGCAGACCTTGAGCTTGGTAACCGGAACGGCGATGCGCTGGCGGATGGTCCTGGGCTGGCGGTGGTTGGCCACTCCGAGGCCGTCGAACACCAACGTCTGGGCGGCTTCGACGTCGACGATCAGCTCGGCGAGCTTGCGGCGCATCAGCGGCTTATCGATGAGCGCACCGCCGAAGGCCCGGCGCTGGCGGGCGTAGCACAGCGATTCGACCAGGGCTCGGCGCGCGTTACCCAGCGCGAACGACGCGATGCCCAGCCGGGCCGCGTTGGTCAGCTCCATCATCCGGGCCAGGCCGCGCCCGCCGGACGGGCCGGCGAGAGCTTGCGGGCCGGATGGCTCCGCGGACAACAGGAAGGCCTCGGCGTCGACGAATTCCACCTCGCCGGAGGCGACCGATCGGGTGCCGAGCTTGTCCTTGAGGCGTCGGACCCGTACGCCATTGCGCGATCCGTCCCGGCGGGTGCGCAGTACCAGGAAATTCGCGACCCCGCGGGTGGTATCGGGAGCGCCCTCGGGTTTGGCCAGCACGACGAAGGCCTGCCCGGCGCAGTTGGACGCGAACCACTTGAAGCCGTTGAGCCGCCAGGAGTCCCCGTCTCGGGTGGCCGTCGTCTCCAGCGCGCCCAGATCCGAGCCGCCGGTGCGTTCGGTCAACAACTGGGCGGTCTCGCCGGCCCACTCGCCGGAGTCGAACTTGGCCAGGACGTGATCGCGCACGTCGGCCGGCGCGAAGGCGGCCACCAGCGACTGCACCATCCCGGCGCCGGTACCCAGCGCGCAGCCCATGCCGATGTCGGCCTGGTTGAGCAGATAGCTGGCCGCAAACAGTGCCACGGTCGGCCGTATCCCGGCACCTCGCGCCTCATCGCGCAATGCCGCCTGGGCATCGAGGACGGCGCGCTTGGACTGGGTGAAGGATGCCGGCATGACGATCCGGCTGACGTCGTGGCCCCAGCGGTCGTAGCGCTGCAGGCGCGGGGGGTCGCGGTCGGTTTCCTCGGCCCACCGCGCCACCGCACCACCCATCAGCTCGCCGGCGCGGATCAGGTGCGGTTCGACGACCGCCAGCTCGTCGGGTTGCAGGTAATACGCCACGGTCGACCGCAACGTGGGGTCGGTTAAGTACCAGTTGAGGCCCACGGCCCCGCGATAGCTCTCCGTTTGATAGCGCTGGGCCTTCTCGGGCGTCGAGAAGGGCAACCGGTCGACGCCCTCCATCTCGTACTCGCCGTCACGCTGGCTCATGACGCGACGGTATTACACCTGTGCTGCCGGGTGAAGGCGTTGCGCCGGGTGCTCAGGCAGCGCGCGGCAGGTCTCGCGACGCCGCCGCTTCGTGCTGGCTGGGCCCGCTGGCCGCCGGCGCCCAGCCGACATAGGTCAGATAGAGCCCGAGCAGCGCGAAGACGATGCAAAGACTCACCCACACGGCTTGCGCACCGATCATGCTGTTGGCCGCCGAAACAAACGCCTTGGGGAAGGCCAGTAGCAGCACCCCGCGCAGCGTAACGATCCAGCCCAGCACCGACACGATGATTGCCGCTGCGCCGTGCCAGTACTGGTGACCGGCCACCATCACCAGCCCCAGCACCAGCACAAAGGCGCCGGTGACCCATGTCCACAGGGAATTCGCCTCGAATTGCGACAGCAGGTTCTGCATGTCAGAGGCGCGGGCCACCGCCGTGACATCGACGATGACGAGCAGTGGACCCAATACCCGGCAAAACATCCGGGTCCTGGCCTGCGAATCCAGTGAGACGCTCATGGCTGTACCTCCTTTGACCACATTGGCCGCCATTGGCGCATCACCTCCATCGGATCACCACAACACGCTGCGGCGATAGGGTACGAAGTCCCGTTTTTGCCGGCAGATCCGTCGGTGCGGCCCCGGGCGGGCCCGATGCCCGCTAGATCGAAGCCAGAAAGTCGGAGGTGTAGACCTCGGCGTGGTCCTGGGAAAAGCTGCTCGGACGTTGCACCAGCACCCAGACCCCCGTGGTACCCGGACGGATGGCGTCTTGAACGGTCACCGTCCCCGCGCCGGACCCGTCGAGGTCCAGATCGGTGAAGGCGGTGTCCGGCGCGCCGGGGCCGCACGGGGTCGAGGACGGGCGGGGCGCCTGAATCAGGCCGACGTCATAGTGCATGCCTGGTAGCGCGGTGTTCACCAGATGCACCTCGGCGATCACCGTGGAACCGGCCGTGCGGATGAGGGCCGAGCCGGTGCCTGTGGGGCCCGGTGGCACCTGGGGCGCGAAGGCGGTGATGCTGAAATCGCATTGTCGCCCAGCCGCGCGTAACCCAACCCGAGTGGCGCCTCGAGGATCCGGAACGGCACCTGCGCTGCCGGCCGGAAACGTTGCCCCCGCAGAGATTGCCAGTGTGATTGCTGTGGACACCATCAATATCCGTACCAGCCTGCGCATCAGCCCCACCGTCTATGTGCGTTTGATTTGCCCGCCCGAACCGGGATATTGACCGCATCGCCGACGCTGAAACCTCACCGACGGCACCTACCGGGTGACCACGAATCGAAAATGGCTCGACCGCCCGCAGCTCACGCAACGCCGCCATGGGTTAGCGGATCACAGGGCGAAGATTTGCCCGTCCTTGGCGACAGTGGTTCTGCCCGAGTAGTTCTGGTTGATCTTGTCGAGCCATTGGGAATCGGGCAGGTCGTCGGGTGCGTAGTGGCTCAGGATCAGATGCTTCGGTTTGACCACTGCGGCTACCTCGCCGACCTGCTCGGCGGAGGTGTGTGACTTGGGCAGATAGTCCGGCGGGAAGACGTTGCCGTAGTAGGCGGTATCGAGGCTGAACATCGCTTCGTGGACCAGGATGTCGGTGCCGTTCGCCAGCGCAACGAGGTTGTCGGATTTGGTGGTGTCACCGGAGAAGGTAATGGACACAGCCGGGTTCTTCACGTCGAAGCGGAAGGCGAATGCGGGATAGACGTCGTAGTGGGGCACCAGCGTCGTGGTGACCGATACGTTGTCGTCCGATACCACGGGGAACGGGCTGACCTTCGGCGCTGTGTTGCGATAGTCCGACCCCGCCGGCACCGGGATCTCGATGACCTTGGCCAGATCCTGAACGTTATCGATGCCGTAGTCGCGGATGAAGATGTTGCTGCTGTAGGCGAAGGCCTGGTGCAGCGCTTCAGTGGTCGCGGCCAGCCCTGGCGTCGGGTTGGCGGGATTGACGGTGGCGGGATTCGGGTTGCCGATTTCGCTTGGCGGCAATCCGCCGGCTGGACCGGGACCATAGACCGGGATCGGCGCCCGCCCGGGCGGGGCTTGGAAGCCGCCGGAGAGGAAGAAGCTGTAGTAGTCGACGATGTGGTCGGTGTGTAAGTGGGTGATGAAGATCGCCTTGAGGTCATTGAACTGCAGGCCCGCGTTGGTGAACGCGTTCAGCGAGCCCAAGCCGCAATCGATCAGATAGAGATCGCCGCCGATTTTCAGCACCGACGAGATTCCGATCTTGTTGGGCGTTGGCGGCGGGCCGGCGGCGACCCCGAGAGTGATCAGCGCATTTTCGGGCAACGCGGCCGGGTTGGGCGGCGCCGGCGACTCGCCCGGACCGCAGGCTGACGTGGCCAAAACGCCTGCGCCGACGACGGCTAACCCCGCCGCGGTCAGGGCGGACCGCCGTGAAGAGACCGCGGCCACTATCGATGCGCCACTGTGGTCGCACGCCTGGTGCATACCGTGCGGCTTAGGTTGCGTCATGGCCGAGGCCGCCGGTCGCGAAGCGCGGTGTGCGACTCACTTCCACGAACCGGTCCTTCGCGGCAGCTACGGACCGATGCGGATCTTGCCCGGCGACCACAGCCCGCTGTGCGTCGCGGTGCCCAAGTCGAGCTGTGCGGGCGGCGCATCGACCAGGGTCTCGAACTGACGCAGTGACCCCCAGTCGCGTGCCCAGTCGCGGGACAGATAAGTCGCCATGACATGGGCCCGCAGCAGCAGGTCGGTGATACCGAGCAGACCGCCATTGACGCCGTCCTCCCAGGTGTCGGTGTCCAGCTTCTTGGCGTTGTAGTCCGGCGTGATGCGGAACTTCGGGATCTCGGTGACGCCGTTGACATGCAACATCGGCTGCTGGCAGGGGAACGCCAGCCCGACCGCCCAGTCCAGCAGCACCGGTTGCGTCGAACCGACGTACTCCTGCAACGAGCGCAGGTCCGGCACCCGCGGCGGGGTCAGCGCGATCCAGTCCTCCGGTGTCAGCGACAGGTCCTCGGCCACCACGCGGACTGCGACGGCGTCGGCCGGCATCTTGTCGCGGGCAAAGCGCAGATTGCGCCAGGCCTTGGGCTGCTCGCCGAACAGGTCGTCAGGCACCATCCGTCCGGCGGCCACCAGCGGGCCGGGACCGGGCCTGGCGTACTCGAGCACCACGGTCTGTCCGGGGGTGTAGCCGTGCAGCACACTGTTTCCGGCGATCTTGCCCGCGGCGGTCACCACCACCAGTGGGTGCCCATCGTCGGGCTTGGGCAGCTGGTACCACGCCGAAGTGAGTTTGCTTTGCTGCTGTGACCCGGTGGCATAGGTACCCGCGAGCGGAACCCGTGCCGGGTCGAGCTGGTAGGGCAGCGGCACGGTGGACCCGTTGATACCCGGGGACTTCAGCTTCACCGGCTGATCCCAGTCGTAGTCGGTTCCGGGCTGGTTCGGCTTCATGACCATCGCCTCGGCGACGGTGTGGTCGGGAACCCCGTTGGGGGAGAACCCGACCGGGTTCACCCCGCCCAGCGGTCCCAGCGGGCCGTAGTCGCCGGGCAGCGGCGTCATGAAACCCGCGTTGGTGTCCGGCTCGACGAGCACGTCATCGGCCAGGCCGCAGCCGCCGGTAAAGGCCCGCAGGTTGGCCCAGCCATTGGAGTAGGTGGGGTATTGCCGGACAATCCCGATACCCATCGATGCGACGAACACCACCGCCATGAAGCCGGCCGCGATGGGAACCGGGGCCGTGGTGAGCGCGCGGGTCAGCCGGCCTTCACCGCTGCCGCGCGGGGCGAAGTGTAGCCAGGCCGCGTACAGCACGGCGAGCGCGAACAGCACGAAAAATATGGTGCTGACCGTGATTCCGGCGATCTTGGGCATCGCGCTGTTGAACGGCACCCCGTAGCTGGAGACATACCACCACCCGTTGGTGGTGGCCCAGCACAACGCCAGGGTGAACAGCAGCGCCGCCAGGAATGCCATCCGGTTGCGCGACCAGCGCAGCACCGTTGGAGACACCAATACCGTCGTCAGCGCCGCCATCGCCGCTCCCACCGCGGCGAACAGCCCAAAGTGGTGCACCCACTTGGTGGGGGTGAACATCAGGAAGAACATGGTGCCGAAGATGACGCCCATCAGGCGCCACGCGGGTCCGCGCGCCACACCTGCGACGCGCTTGCGCCGCAGCATGATGAACACCGCTGTGAACAGGCACAGCGCGGTAATCAGGAAGCCGAACCGGCGCGATAGCGACCCGTCGACGGTGGGCAGGATCAGGTAGTAGTACCGCAGGTTCTCGGTGTACCAGGCCTGGCTCGGCCCGATCTTGCCGCGCACCCGGGTGGCTTCGAACACCGTCGACAGGGTCTGGTCGGCGAACACCACGGTCAGGATGATGGTGCCGGCCGCCAGCATCGGCGACAGCAACGGCAACGTGCCGACCTGGCGCCGGCGTTTGACCAGGATCCGCAGGATGGGGCGGCCACCGGCCACCAGCGCGGCCACCGCGATCAGCCCGGTCGGTTGCACACCGAGGGTGAACGCGGCGGAGATGATCGCCAGCGCCGCCGGTGTCAGTCGGCCGTAACGCATCGACCGCTCGATCAACACGTAGGTGACCAGCGAGCCCAGCGCGATGATCCCTTCAGGACGCAGTCCGTTGTTGAATGGCATCCACGCGGTCAGCAGCACCATCGCCGCGGCCCAGTTGGCGGGTTTGCTGGCCGCGACCGCCGGCCCCAACCGGGGCAGCACCTCACGCGACAGCAACAGCCAGCACACCAGCCCGGCGAACAGGTCGGGCAACCGCATCCAAATGCTGGCGTCGCTGACGTGGGTCATCAGCGCAAGGAGGTTGTAGTACCAGCCGAACGGGTCCTCGGGGCTGCCGAACCAGCGGAAATAGTTAGACATGTAGCCGGCGTGATCGGCGACCCGGGCCATGCCGAGGATGTAGCCGTCGTCGGACGAGTTCGCCCCGATGACGTGCCACAGCAGGAATCCGAATATCACCGCGGCGTCGACCAGGGTGAAGGTGCGCCAGTTAGCCGGGAACAGGCTGCGTAGCCGACGCCCGTCCAGCCGGTCGAGGCGCCAGAGCGCGATCAGCGCGACGGTGGTGGCCAGGATCGCACCGATGATCGCCAGCAACTTCAGCGTGGTGGGTGTGGTGGAGAACCGGGTGTCGATGGTGGCCGAGAGCCGCAGCCCGTCCGGCGCGGGTCCGGTCAGATCGGTGAAGACCCCGACGATCTGAGGGCGCAGGTTGGATCCGGGTAGCCACTGCGTAGCGGGGCGCCGGAGGGATCCTTGAGGCCGACAAAGGTGGCGAAGGTACCGGCATGTGTCGAGCTGATCTCGATGCGCTCGCATTGCGGGGAATCCACCTGCTCGCGTGGCACCGACAGGATCACCACGTTGCGGTCGGTGACGTTGACGCGCTTGCTGTTGACGACGACGAACAGCGCCTGCAGGTTGGCGTCCTTGCCCTGCTTGGGTGCGGTGCCCAGCACCACCCCGCCCTTGGCGGGCATGTCGCGCACCACGCTGCAGGGCACCGAGGCCGTCAGATTCACCGGCGTCAGCGAAATCAGCGGCGCGGTCACGCTGTTCAGCTGCCCGTTTTGCGGCCAGTTGAGCATCGCTGTGGTCTGCACGACCGGCAACAGCGGGGTGGCCACCGAGAGCACGAAGCCGATCAGGCCCGCGATCGTGGCTACCCATCGGGTCACCCGCACCTCACGGGCGCTGGCGGTGGTGGCGGCGGTGGCCTGTTCGGTTTCGTTCGTGACGCTCATGGCAGCGCCCTAATCGGTCCCTGGCGACTCCAGCCGGGCACTGTGATCACACCCTCTTGCACAACGGCCTCCGGCGCCTGATCGGCCGGCACCAAGCGGTAATACTGTTCCACCGATCCCCAGTCGCGATGCCAGTCACCGCGCAGGTAGGTGGCGATGGTCGAGGTTCGCAGCAGCGCCTGGGTGAACAGGAACGGCCCACCGGTCGGGCCGGCCTGCCACAGGTTCGACGACGCCGCGGTCTGCTTGTGGTCAGGCAGGATGCGGTACTGCGGCAGTTCGGCGATGCCGAGGTGCTCGGAGAACGGCCGCTGGCACGGGAAGTTGGCTGCGGTCGCAATGTCCATCAACACCGGGGTCTTCGATCCGATCAACTGCTGCAGCGTTTCCAAAACCGGCACCCGGGGCGGGGTGAAGGCGAACCACTGTTCGGGACTCAGGTTTGGGTCGTAGGCGACGATGCGCGCCACGTTGGCCTCCGGCGGGGCCCAGGCCAGCGGGAAGCGCAGGTTGCGCCACGCCGGTTGTGGCCCGATGTCGATCGGGAATACCTGCCCCAGCGGCTGCGTGGTGCCGTCGGGGCGAGTGACGCCCCACTCCAGTTTCAGGGACTGCCCGTAGATGAAGTCGCCGTCCTCTTTGTAGGACCAGATGGCCCCAGCCGCGGTGACCACGACCAGCGGCTGGGCGGCGATGTTGGCCTTCCAATCGCCGGGCAACTGGTACCAGGACGAGGTCGCCGTGGCGGCCAACGAGTTCTCCCCGTAACTGCCCATCACCGGGGTACGGGCCGGGTCCAGTCCGAACGGCAGCGCCGCGTGGATCCGTTGATGCCGGCCGGGCCCTTGCCGCCGGCGGTGCCGGCGGAGTCGCTGATGGCGGCGTTGGGCTTGTTGGGCGATGCGTCGGAGTTGACCAGGCCGGGCTTGCTGACCACCGGGTCGGACTTGAGGTCTTCGCCGACCCCTTCCGGCTTGAACCCGAACGGGTTGATGCCGCCCAGCGGTCCGCCCGGTCCGAAGGTCTGCCCCGGAAGCGGTTGCAGCATCCCGGCATTGGATCGGGCTCGGCCAGCACGTCATCGGCCATCGCGCAGCTGTTCGGGGATAGCCCCGAAGCCAGGGCGGCCAGGTTGGCCTTGCCGGTGGTGTAGAGCGGGTAGCGGAAAACCGCGGCCTTGGCCATCGAGCCGACTTCGCCCAGGACCATGATGACCGCGACCACCAGTAGCGGGGTGGAGGCCAGCACCCGGTTGCGCCGGTTGTCCTTGACTTCGGTGTGCCCGGCGTAGTCCATCCGGAAGTGGTACCAGGCGGCCAGCAGCCCGGTCAGGATCGACAGGGTCAGGAACATCGAGGTCACCGGATGGCTGGCGATCACCGGCTGGATGTCGTACCAGGGCACCCCGTAGTTGCCGACGTAGAACCACCCGTTGATGCCCGAGGTGGCCCACGCCAGCACGAACAACAGGGCGGTCACGTAGAGCGTGAGGTTGCGTCGGCTGTGCAGGCCGATCCGGGCGAAGCTGAATGCCATCACCGCCCCCAGCGCACCGGCCAGCCCGGCGAAGGCGCCGAACTGCACGGCCCACTTGGTCGGCGTGAAGGTCAGCAGCAGCAGACCAACCGCGGTGGTGCCGATCAGTCGCCAGGCCGGGCCGCGGGCCAAACCGCCCACCCAGCCCCGCCGCAGCAGCACCACCAGTGAGCCGAACAGGCAGAGCAGCAGCACCAGCACGGCGAAGCGCCTGGTCATCGACCCGTCAATGTTGGTTTCGACGGTCAGGAAGTAGTAGCGCAGGAAGTCCTGGTACCACGCGATGGTCGGGCCGACCTTGTACTTGATCCGTGCCGCCTCGGCCACGGTGGCCAGCGTCTGGTTGCGGAACACCACGACGGTGATCAGCGACAGCGATGCGGCCAGGACGGCGAGCGGGGCCAGCAGACCGTCGGTGCCGCGGCGCTTACGGATGATCCCGGCGATGACGCGCGCCCCGGTCAGCAGCGCGGCCACCGCGATCAAACCTTGCGGTGCCAGCGTCGCGGTGAGCATCGCGACGATGATCGCGATCGCGGCCGAAGCCAGCCGGCTCAGCGCGATGGCGCGTTCCACCAGTGCCCAGGTGACCAGCACGCCAAGGGCGATCAGCGGCTCGGGGCGAAGGCCGTTGTTGAACGGCAGCCAGGCGGCCACGAAGACCGCGCCGGCGGTGAACACGGCCACCCGATTGGCGGCCAGGCCGTTCTTGCCGGGGCCGAGCCGGCGCAGCACGAAACGGCTGATGAGCAGCCAGCAGGCGATGCCGGCCAGGGTGGCGGGCAACCGCATCCAGACGCTGGCGGTGCTGATCTGCGCCAGGTGTGCCAGCAGCTCGTGATACCAGTCGAAGGGGGCCTCGGTGGTCCCGAAGTATCGGTAGTAGTTGGCCACATAGCCGGCCTGGGGAGCGATCCGGGCGATGGTCAGGTTGTAGCCGTCGTCGGAGGAAAGGGCTCCGATCACATGCCAGAGCAGCAGCGTGGCGATCACCGCGGCGTCGGTGAGCCAGGTTGCGAACCCGACGCGCCAGCGCGACAGCCGGGGCAGCCGCGGTCGGTACCTGGATAGCCAGGCGATGGGGAGCGCCAGTCGCGCAGCGCGTCACCGCCGCGGCTCAGCCGATCCAGGGCGGCCAAGGCCACGATGGCGCCCAGGACCGCGATCGCACCGAGGATCATGGCGATGGTCTTGGTGACCGTGGGCGCGGTGATGAATCGGGTGTCGACGTCGATGCGCGCCGACAACCCCGGTTGGGCCTGGACCTTCAAGTCGGTGAAGATGCCACCGACTTGAGGCTTCTTCTCCGGGGGCAGGGTGCCCGCGGCACCGGGAATGCCGACGAAATCCGCGTGCGCGCCGGTGGCGTCGGCCCAGATGTGCAGCGCGCTGCACCGGCCCTCGGCGATCGCGGCGCGCGGTGCCACCGCGGCCACCGTGTCGCGGAATGCGACCACGACCGAGTCCTTGTCAGCGCGGACGAACAGCCCGTTCTTGCCGGTATCCACGCCCCCGGCGGGGAGGGTGGACAGCACCAGAGACCGCCGGTGGCGGGCAGGGTGGCGATCGCCGCGCAAGGCAGTGAAATGTCCAATGCGCGCGGCGCGCCGGACACCAATGGGGCGGTGATTTGGCTGATGTCGCCGTCCGCGGAGGCGCCCTGGGGCCACAGGATCGTCGCCGTCGTCTGCTTCACCGGAAGGAGCGGAACCAAGGCGCACAGGACCAGCCCGGCGACTCCCAGACGACGGCTGCTAACCGGGCGATCCGCTGAGATCGCTCATTACCGTCGAGGGACACGATGGTCGATCGTAGGCGACGCGGCTTAGCGCGGTGAGGACGCGGGGCCGCAAAGCGGCTCCGGGGAGGGCCCGGATCGGCGGATCCAGCGCCGTCAGGACGCGCCGCCGCAAAGCGATTCCGGCGCCGTGGCGAAGGGTCGGACAGGCGGATTGGGTGCGGCGCGGCTGCGAGTCCGCAAAGCGGTTGCCCACCGCCTCGGGGCCCCGCTAACCTTTACGCAAGGGTGCCGGATTCCACAGACCGCTGTGGGTTGCCGTGCCCAGCTGCAGCCGTGCCGGTTCGGCCTCCGGGTAGTACGGCGTGAGGCGCTGCAACGCGCCCCCAGTCCCGGAACCAGTCGTCCTTGAGGTAGCTGGCGACCGTCGTCGCATGGAACAGCAGCTCGGTGACGCCGAGCGGGCCACCGCCGTTCTTGTCCATCACGGGTGAGTTGGCTTCCGCGCCGAACCGGTCCGGCAGGATCCGCCATTTCGGTGATTCATCGACACCGTTCTGATGGCCGAATGGCCGCTGGCACGGGAAGGCCAGGCCCACCAGCCAGTCCAGGAACACCGGATCCTTGGAGCCCACCACCTCCTGCAACGTGCGCAGTTGCGGGATCCGCGGCGGGGTCAGGGCGATCCAGTGCTGCGGAGCAGGTCGTTGTCGTCGGCCACCAGGCGGATTTGCGTGGCGGAGTCGGGGATGGCGGACAGCGTCGCCCGCAGGTTGCGCCACGCCGGTGCCGCGCCGACGTCGGCAAACCCCATCGAGCCGCCGTGCTTCCCAGCTGCCGCTTGCTCATCGGTGGCCCACTGCACCTGGACTTCGCGGGGATCGAACCGGCCGGCCGCGGACACCACCAGTAGCGGTGTCTTCCTCCGCTGATCCGCGGGGGGCAGCCGATACCAGCCCGACCGCAGCATGGCAGGCACCTGGATGCCGGATCGCCAGCTGCCCAGCACCGGCGTGCGCGCCGGATCGAGGTTGAAAGGCAGCCGCGCGCGCGAGCCATTGATGCCCGGCGCGGCAGTGGTGCCGCCCTCGGTGCCGGCCTCGGTGCCGGTCACCAGACCGTCGTCGTTGACGAAGCTGCGGTCGCCCGGGCGCTCCATCACCGGGTCCGCGGAGACGTTGGCGGGGATTCCGTTGGCGGTGAACCCGTCTGACAGGCCGGCGCCCAGCGCATCGGCCACCGGAGCGCTCATCGGGGGCAGCATTCCCGCGTCGGGATCCAGCTCCACCAGCACGTCTTCGGCCAGCCCACAGCTCTTGCCGGTCAGCGCCTGCAGGTTGGACCGGCCCACCGACCACGCCGGGTACTGCGACATCATGCCCTGGGTCAACGAGACGACTTCCATCGTCACCAGCAACCAGGTGGCAATGGCCAGCGGCGCTTGGACGATCGGCGCCAGCCGCGCCCCGAGGCGGGTCCTGGGCGGCCCGTCCCCGGTGGCGACGAAGTTGAACCAGGCGGCCACCACCAGCACGATCACCGACAGCTCGAGCAGTGCGGTGGTCAGCGACCACCGCAGTCTGGGGAACGAGTTCGACCACGGAACGCCGAAGTTGGAGACATACCACCAGCCGTTGACGCTGGCGAACGACAGCGCCATCACAAACAGCACCACGGCGGCGAACACGGTGCGGTTGCGACGCGAGCGCATCGCCACGCCGGTCACGGCGACGGCGGCCAGCGCTCCCAGCGAGCCGGCCAGCCCGGCGAACACCCCGAAGTGGTGGGTCCATTTGGTCGGGGTGAACATCATCGCCAAGAACGAGATGATCGTGATGCCGATGATGCGGCGGCTGGGGCCTGCCGCAGTGCCAGGAATCCGGCCCTTGCGCAGCGACATTGCCACCACGACGGCGAGCGCGAGGATTAGCGCCAGGACCGCGAAGCGACGGGCCACCGAGCCGTCGGGGCTGGCCATGAACAGTCGCTCGTAGCGGATGTGCTCGTCAAACCACTTGAGGCTGGGGCCGACGGCGCGTTTGAGCACGCTGGCCTGAGCCTCGCCCGCGAAGGTCTGGTCACGGAAGATCAGGATCACGGTGACGGTGGCCGCGGCGAGCAGCGGCGCCAGCAGCGGCAGCGCGCCGAACTGTTTGTAGCGGCGGTGCAGGATGGTGCGCAGCGGCCCGATCGCGACCAGCAGCGCGCCGATGGAGGCGATGCCGGTAGGCCCGGAGAACAGGGTCAGGGCACCGATGATGCAGGCGATTGCCACCGGCAGCAGCCGGCTGGTGGCCACCGCTCGCTCGACCGAACACCAGGTCAGCAGGATGCCCAGGGCGATGATCGGCTCTGGGCGCAGCCCGTTGTTCAGCGGCAGCCAGACCGCCAGGAACATGCCCGCGGCCGTCCAGGCCGCGGCCCGGTTGGTCTTGACGGCGTGCCCCAGCCGCGGGATGACCTCCCGGCTGATCACCCACCAGCAGGTCAATGCCATCGCCAGGGTGGGCAGGCGCATCCAGACGCTGGCGGTGCTGACATGGGCCCACATCGCCAACAGGTCGTAGTACCAGCCGAACGGCGCCTCGGGCGTGCCGAACCAGCGGTAGTAGTTCGCCATGTAGCCGGCGTGCTCGGACACCCGGGCCATGGTCAGGATGTAGCCGTCGTCGGAGGTGTTGGCGCCGACGAAGTGCCACCACACCAACACGGCGGTGACCAGCCCGTCCAGCGCGCCGATCGACCACCAGCGCGGCGGCAGGATGCGCCGATGCCGGGTGCCGTCGGCGGTATCGAGGATGTGCAGAGCGACCAGGGCGACCGCGGTGGACAGCAGGCCGATGATCATCGCGGCCATCTTCAACGGAGTGGGGCTGCTGCTGTAGCGGGTGTCGATGGTTGCGGAGAAGCTCAGGCCCGGCGGTGTCGGCCCGGTCAGATCGGTGAACACCCCGACGATTTGCGGCCGGAAGTCGTAGCCGCTGCGTTCGCCGCGCAACGGCTCGCCCGGATGCTCGGCGTTGGGGCCCTGCTTGAGCCCGACGAATTCGGCGGTGACGCTCTCGGCGTGCGCGGTGAAGGTCAAACGCTGGCAGGCGGGGCTGAGCACTTGGCTCAGCGGCGCGGAGACCACCGGGACGTTGCGCACCACGAGAACCAGATCGTCATTGGCGCGCTGAACGAGTAGTCCACGGTCGACGGCGTTGGGGGCTTGCTTGGGCACCGTCGACAGCAGCACCGTCTTGCCGTTTTTCTGCGGGCCGGCCAGCCCGGCGGCCGCCGAACAGGGGATGGTGACATCGAGATCGGTGGCCACATAGCTGATCAGCGGTGCCTCGACGCTGCTGAACGTGCCGTTCTGCGGCCAATTCAGCTTGGCCGTGGTCTGGTCGACCGGCAGCAGCGGGGTTGCCAGCGCCAGAAGGGTCCCCAGCAGACCCGTGAGCACGGCGACGAGTCGGGCAATCCGGTACTTTGCTCCCGAATCGCTCACGGACGTAGATGGTAATTGTTCCAATGCGCCGGGTGCGGTCTCGGTCGCCATCAGGCGCTCGCCGCCGGCTTGCGGATGGCCAGCACGAAGGGGCCGATGGTCTCGACGGTGAAGCGTGGGTCGGCGAACAGCGCGGCCTTGAGGTCGACGGTGTAACGCCGGACATTGGGCTGGTTGGGGTAGACGTCTTCGGCCAGCCGCAGGGTGTAGCTAGCGCCCGAACCGGGACCGGCGCCGCGTCGCATCAGGAAAACCGTTGGCGCCGGCCAGGGCAGTTTGTCCAGGGCCTGGACGAACTCGTCGGACGTCTTGAGCCTGGCCCAGCTCTCGATCTGGGCCGCGCGCTTGTCGAACTGCGCCAGCGGGTTGGCGTAATGCGACGTCAGACCTTGAAAACCCCAGTAGGGGTAGTAGGACAGGAAGCTGTAGTCGGCGGTCATCACGACGACCTGATCGCGCGGCTTGCCGGTGATCTTTCGGATGGCCGTGTCGATCGTCGAGTAGTACTTCTCGGAACCGGGCGGGCGCTGATCGCCGCGCTCGCCGTACCCGTCGGTGTCGGTGTAGGCAATCGTGAGGTCGGGCCGTAACACGTCGGGAATGTCCTGGCTGAACGCGATCGCCCCGGCCAGTCCGATCGCGGCGGCGACGGGCAGCGCGGCGCGGCTGCGGGTGGTCAGCGCACGCGTTCCTTCCAGGAAGCCAAAGACCCCGGCCGTGGCCAACAGCACGGTCAGGGTCGGCTGCAACCGGAACGACAACAGGGTGGTGCGCGCCAGCGTGGTCAGCATCGACAGCAGTGACCACAGGTAGACGGCCAGCACCCCGATGGCCAGGGCGCCGGCCCGGGTCGAGGACCGTGCCCGCACCACCAGCCACAGGGTGCCCAGCATGCACAGCGCGCCCAGCAGCGAGAACTGCAGCATCGGGAAGGTCAGTTCGGCGCCGTCGGCGGGCAGGTAGTGCTGGGCGCTGCCGGTGTCGCTGACCGGGTCACGGGCCGCTCGCAACAGGTAGGGCAGCCAGGTGGTGGACGCGATCGTCGCGGCGATCGCGGCGATCACGGCGAGCCGTCGCAGCGGATCCACCGCGGCCCTGAGCCCGCCGCGACGCCACCGCGACACGGCCAACAGCGCGGCCATCAGCGTGACCGTGAACGCGCTGTAGGCCACCAGCAGCGTGTACCAGGTGGCGGCGAAGCCGAGAAAGATCCCGGCGCCGACCACCGCGGCCCAGCCCCGAGCCGCCGCGGCGCCCAGCGTCACGTCAGCGTGGCTTTCGGTGTCGGGCGCCACGCTGGCGTGACGTTCGGCGGCGGGCGGGGCGCCGGCGCGCAGGCCCGACCACGTCAGCACCAGCACCGGCGGCAGCAGCACCGTGATCATCGCGGCGTAGGGCTCCGGCGAGCTGTAGGCCAGCGTCACCGCCGTGGTGGCGATGGTGACCAGCAGCGCGTACTCGAAGCGAATCATTCGCCACCACAGCACCAGCGCGACCGCGACCGCGACGGCGATCGAGGTGATGGCCCACGGCTTGAACATTTCCCAGGCGGGGCTGCCGGTCAGCGCCGCGGCGCGACCGCCGATCCAGAACCAGCCCGGCGGGTAGAACGGCGGCAGCCCGATGTAGGTCATGTCGTGCAGTGCCGGGCTGTCGGTCAGCCGGGTCAGGTATTCGGTGCGGAACTGCTGGTCCACCGAGATGCCGAACAGGTACAGCCGGGTGGCCCCCAGCGGCATGCCGAGCGTCACCACGGTGAACGCCGAGACGAACACCAAGCCACCCAGCTGAGCCGGCCACCGCAGCCGGCCGCCGCGTCGCCAGGCCCAGCCGGCGCCGAGCAGGCCGGCCAGGCAGCCGACCTGGCCGACGGTGGTCAGCGCGTGCAGCTGGTTGGACGACGGAAAGGCCGGCCACTGCACCTGCGAAATGGCGGACAGGGCGACCACCGCGACGGTCACGGCCACCAGTACCGCGGCCGCCATCTGGCCGAGGGTGGCCAGTGCATTACGCATGCTCAGATTGGCAGCCTGCGGAAGATGCTCCGCGGGATGTGACGCAACACCATCATCACGTAGCGAAATGCTGCTGGCGCCCAAACCAGTTCCTTACCTTTTGCGGCGGCGGTCACCGCGAGGTTGGCGACGTACTCCTTGTCCACCGTCAGTGGAGCTTCCTTGACGTGTGCGCTCATCCGGGTGCGCACCTGACCCGGCCGGATCACCAGGACACGAACCCCGTGTTCACGCAGAGCCTCTGACAGCCCGAGGTAGAAGCCGTCCAGGCCGGCCTTGGTGGATCCGTAGACGAAGTTGGAGCGTCGTACGCGTTCACCGGCCACCGTGCTCATGGCGATGATCTGGCCGAAGCCCTGGGCCCGCATCTTCTCGCCCAGCAGCACGCCCACCGACACCGCCGCGGTGTAGTTGATCTCGGCGATCTGCACGGCCTTGTGCTGGTTTTGCCACAGCTCTTCGGCATCGCCGAGCAAACCGAACGCGACGATGGCCACGTCGACATCGCCGCCGCCGAATGCCTGCTCGATCACCTTCGGGTGACTGTCGGTGTCCATCGCGTCGAAGTCGATCAGCTCGACCGAGGAGGCGCCGGCGGCCTTCATCTGCGCGACCGCGTCGTCGCGGCCCGGGTCATCGGGCAGGCAGGCCAGCACGATCCGGGCCGGAGCGTTACGCAGGTAGCGCTGGCAAATGGCCAGACCGATTTCGGAGGTGCCGCCGAGCAGCAGCACGCTCTGGGGATTTCCTACGGCGTCCAGCACCATTTAGAGCAGCTCCAAACGTCGGGCCATGTCGGAGGCGAACACCCCGCAGGGGTCCACCTTGCGGCGCACGGCGATCCATTCGTCGATGCGCGGATACATGGCGTGAAAGGTTTCAGCGGTGGTACGAGAGTCCTTGGCGGTGTAGAGGCGGCCGCCGAATTCCATGACCCGGCGATCGAGTTCGCTGACGAACTCGTTCAGACCCGCCTTGATCGGAAAGTCGACGCAGATGTTCCAGCCGGGAATCGGGAAGCTCAGCGGGGCCTGATTCCCGGCGCCGAACAACTTGAACACATTGAGAAATGAGTAGTGCCCGCTGGCCTGGATGTCGCCGATGATCCGCTTGAACTCGTCGACCGCCTCGGTGGGAACCACGAACTGATATTGCAGGAAACCCGCCGGACCATAGGCGCGGTTCCACTCACCGAACATGTCCAGCGGGTGGTAGAACTGCGTCAGATTCTGGACCTTGCCCCGATAGGTGCCGGACTTGCGGTACCAGAGCTCGCCGATCGGCCCGAAGGTGTATTTGTTGGCCAGCCCATTGGGGAATACGTCGGGAAATGTGAGCAGTTGCGGCGCGTCGAATTTCAGCGGATCCCGTTGCAGCTTGGTGGGGAGCTGGTCGATGGTGGCCAAGCAGCCGCGCGACACCGCGGCACGGCCCAGCTTGGGCGGCCCGCTGATCGCGTCGAACCAGGCGCTGGAATAGGTGTAGTTGCCTTCGCTGCCGTCGCTGTGCAACGCGATGGTTTCGTCCAGGCTGGCGGTGACGTCGCCGTCGGCGATGAAGTACGCCGTCTCGGTGGGCGTCATCTCGATGGTGGCGCGCAGGATGATCCCGGTCAGGCCGTTGCCGCCGACGGTGGCCCAAAACAGCTCGGTGTCTGCGGTCTCGGTGCCCGTCGGGGTGAGGTGGCGGACTTCGCCGTCGGCGGTCAGCAGGTCCAGGCTGCGCACATGGTTGCCGAAGCTGCCCGCGCTGTGGTGGTTCTTGCCGTGGATGTCGCATGCGATCGCACCGCCGATGGTGACTTGCCGGGTGCCCGGCAATACCGGGACCCACAGGCCCAGCGGTAGCGCCGCCTTCATCAGCTGGTCGAGATTCACCCCGGCATCGACGTCGACAAGCTTGCTGTCGGCGCTGATCGAGTGGATCTTGTTCAGCGGGCTCATGTCGATCACCAACCCGCCGCCGTTTTGCGCGTTGTCGCCGTAGGACCTGCCCAGGCCGCGGGCGATGACGCCCCTGGCACCGGAGTCGGCGACACGCGCGACTGCTGTCGCGATCACCTCGGGATCTGGGGTGCGGAGCACCTCGGCAACCGACGGCGCGGTTCGACCCCATCCGGTCAGCCGGGTGGGTGCGGTGGGAACGGGCGCGCTAAACATCGTCAAAGAGGGTACCGCTTGGTTCGGCAAGGATGCCCACGCTCACGCCGGTAGCGGGCGTTTTGCCGGCGGGAAAGTGCAGTTTGGGCGGGACCGGCTCAGTGCCTGCGGAAGATCACGGCCCGCTGCACCACGAAGTTGATCACCGTAGCAACGGCCTGGGCGATCACGAATGCGACCGGTATGGCCCACCCGCGATAGTGCATAAGTGCAAGACAGAGGTGGTTGATTCCGACCTGCACGGCGAAGGTGACCCCGTAGAGAGCCATCACGGCGGCAAATCGCGCCCCGCTTGGTGCCGCCTGGAACGTCCACCGGCGATTGATCAGGTAGGCGGTGATGGTGCCGATCACGACGCTGATGAACTTGGACAGGTCGACCTGCAGGCCGACCACCTTGTAGAGCACCACGTACACGCTGAAGTCGACGATTGCCGCGAAACCGCCGGTCACGATGAAGCGGATCATCTGAGTCGTCAGATGCAAATGCTGGCGCTGGTGCTCTTCGGCGGGCGCGGCAGCGGGCTCTGGCGGGATCATCGGGGGAAGTCTAACCAGGTTGGCGAGCGATTCTGGCGTTCTGTCGGGAACGGGCGCTACTAGGTGGGCAACTTGATCGAGAGGAGTTCCACCTGGCTCGGTCCGCGCGGGGTGGAGTAGGTCACCGTGTCACCCGCCTGGCGCCCCGCCAGGGCCTGCCCCAGCGGGCTGTGCGCGGTCAGCGTCTCGTACTCGTGGCCGACCGGGTTCTCCTCGACGATGGCGATCACGTGCATCGTGACCACCTCGCCATCGTCGAAGCGCAAGGTGACCTCGGTGCCACTTGGCAGCGTTTCGGACCCGGTCGCGTTGGACGGCCCGGCTTTCAGTCGCCGATCGAGCTCGTGGATCCGTTCGGTCAGCACGGCCAGTTCGTCGGCGCGCTGAATCGCCTCAGCCGCGTCGCCGTGATCGCCGATCATTCCGCGGTCGTTTTTGACCTCGATCTCCAGCCGGTCGTGGCGTTGCCGGAGCCGGGCCAGCTCGGCGGCGAGGTTATCGCGCGCTGCCTCTGCCAGCCCTGGTGATTGGACTTCCTCACTCACGTCCGTCGACCTTTCGTCCGATGTGGGTTGCCCGTAGTTCCGTTTGCCAATAACTCATCGGCCATGTGGCGTTCCAGTGTTACACCACTGACAGGCCGCCGTCACCTGTATTCGTGAAGCGTTTACAGCCCGATAAAGTCCGGCGGCTTGCCCCGGACCGTCGTGGCCACCCGCCGGTGGCGCCAACCGCCTTGCTAGACGTTGTCTGTGGTTCCGGCGTTCCAGGGCGCCACCGCGTTCTCCCCGTCGTTGTCGTCAGCGACGCTGCCGCGCATCGCGTCGAAAATGGCGACCCCTTGAGAGACCAGCCCCGCGGCCACCTGGCTGAGCCCGTCGGCGCCATTGAGCACGGTGAGATTTGCGCCCGAGAGACCCAGGGCGGCCTTTTCGACGATGTCGGGCAGCTGGTCGATGAGCATGCGATCCAGCGCCACCCGGTTGTGCGACGCCGCGGCCTCGGCCTGGATCTTCATCTTCTCGGCGTCGGCGACGGCCAGGATGCGGACCCGTTCGGCTTCGGCCTCGGCCGGCTTGACCACCTCGGCGACCAGCTCCTGCTGGCGCAACTCGGCGGCCCGCTCGGCCAGTTCGGTGCGCATCTCGAGCACCTCGCGCTGGGACTGGGCCTCGGCCAGCGGACCGGCCTGGGCGGCCTGGGCCTGAGCCTTGTCGACCTCGGCCTTGTATTGCGCCTTGACAATGGCGGTCTCACGGGCGAATTCGGCTTGCTTGCGCTGCGATTCCTGCTCTGCCTCGGCGGACAACTGGTTGGCCTGCGCCTGGGCGATCTGTGCTTGCTGCTGGATCGCCGCATTGTGCGGTGCCGACATCGCGTCGATGTAGCCGAGCCCGTCGTCGTCGATCGACTGGATCTGCAGGGCGTCGACGTTGAGGCCGATTCGGGCCATCTCTTCCTTGGAACCGTCGAGCACCTCGGTCGCGAGCTTTTGGCGCTCCCGGATGATCTCTTCGACGGTCATGGAGCCGATGATCGAGCGCAGGTGGCCGGCAAAGATGCGCCCGGTCAAGACCGACATCTGGTCTTGTTCGGAGAGGAATCGTTGCGCCGCGGCGATGATGCTCTCGGTGTCGTTGCCGACCTTGAAGGCGATGACCGCCCGGACGTTGAGCGTGATGCCCTGCTGCGTCACGCATTTCTCGGCGACCTCGGCTTCACACATCGCCAGCGTGAGGAAGCGGACCTTACGGAAGAACGGAACGACGAAGGACCCGTGGCCGGTTACCACGCGAAACGGCGCGTTGCCTTTGACCCGGCCCCCGGATATCAGCATCGCCTCATCCGGATCGGGAACCTTGTAACCGAGCATTGTTGGACTCCTTGAATTTTTCGTGGTTTGGATCAGAGAAGTTCGGTTACGACCAGATCGTTCCAGGGCTCGACGAGCACCGTCCGGGCTCCCCGAACCCCTACCACCAGCACCGTGGTGCCTTTGGGTAACGGATGGTCAGATCGTGCCAGGAAGGCCTCCTTGGAGCCCCGAACGGTGAGCAGGACCTCACCGGCACCATGTTTGCCGCGGGTCGCGACCACCAACGTCCCGACGCAACCGATCACCGAGGCGTCGCTCACACTTGCATATTCTTCCAGCTACTGGCTTTTGCGTTCTCGGGTGATAGAGAGACTGCATGCGGATTCTGGCGGTAACACGCGCGCACAACGCCGGACGGACGTTGGTGCGCACGTTGGACTCGTTGGCTGCGTTCAGCGACGACATCTATGTGATCGATGACCGCAGCACCGATGACACCGCCGAGATTCTGGCGAACCACCCTGCGGTGACGAATGTGGTGCGTGCCCGTTCTGATCTTCCCGCCACGCCCTGGCTGATTCCGGAGTCCACCGGGCTGGAACTGCTGTATCGGATGGCCGATTTCTGCCGCCCGGACTGGGTGATGATGGTCGACGCGGATTGGCTTGTCGAGACCGACATCGATGTCCGTGCGGCCCTGGCCCGCACCCCCGAGGACGTGGCGGCGCTGCTGTGCCCGATCGTGTCCAGCTGGGACGATCCCGAATACCCCGAGCTGATTCCGGTCATGGGAACCGCCGAAGCGCTGCGCGGGCCCTTCTGGCGCTGGTCTCCGGGTCTGCGTGCCGGGATCAAGCTGATGCACAACCCGCACTGGCCGGCCAATATCACCGACCACGGTCGGATCGGCCGGCTGGAGGGGGTCCGGCTGGTGCACGACGGTTGGTCGACGCTGGCGGAGCGGATTTCCAGAGTCGAGCACTATCTCCGGCTCGATCCGGACTACCGGCACAACTTCGGGGTGGCCTACGACCGGTCCCTGCTGTTCGGTTACGCGCTCGACGAGGTCGACCTGCTCAAAGCCGACTATCAGCGGCGCATCCGCGGCGACTTCGACCCGCTCGAGCCGGGCGGGCGGCTGCCGATTGACCGGGAACCGCGGGCCATCGGCCGTGGGTACGGGCAACGCGCCGGTGGTTTTCACCCCGGTGTCGACTTCGCCGCCGACCCGGGAACACCCGTGTACGCCGTGGTGTCCGGGGCGGTCAGCGCCATCGATGATGTCGACGGCTTGCTGTCAATGACGATCTCGCAGGGCCCGGACCTCGACGTCGTCTATGTGTTTCGCCCGACAGAGCGAAACGGGATGTCGGTTGGCGACCAGGTGCGCGCGGGTGCGCGGCTCGGCGCGATCGGCGCGGAGGGCGACTCCGGCGACGGCTATCTGCATTTCGAGGTCCGACAGCGCGGCTCGCACGTCAACCCGCTGCGCTATCTCGCCAACCTGGGGCTGCGGCCGTGGCCGCCGCCCGGGCGGCTGCGGGCGGTGTCGGGCAGTTATCCGCCGGCCACCCCGTGCACGATTACCGCGCCCCAGCGCTAGTGGGGGACGGTCATCCGTTCGCGGTCGACCTGTCGCCGAGCCCGTCCAGCTCGTATGCGTGCTGGGGCTGATCCTTAGCCCAGGCGATGTACCTGTCGATGCCTTCCCAAATATCGACTTGCGGCTCGAATCCGATGCTTCTCGCCAATGAGATATCGGCGGGAAATCGCTGGACCTCCCCGGGGCGGGCATCGCGATGTTCGATTGTGGCATCGAATTTACCTGCGACGTACTCGACGATATCCTTCACGCAGGTGTCTTTACCGCTGGCAAAATTGATGGTCTGGCCACGCAGGGACGGGGTTTGCAATATCAGGTTGTAGGCGTTCACGATATCGCTGATGTAGAGATAATCGCGGCTCGAAGTCCCCGCGCCGAAAATTGTCAGGTTCTTGCCATTGATTGCCTGTCGGACGAGCCGTGGAATCAGCGCGCCGAATCGGCCGGTCTTTTGGCGAATTCCAAAGATATTGAACGGGCGGACGATGGTGACGTCGATTCCGAAGGAGCGAAAATACGAGTAGCACAGCCGGTCGGCGGCGGCCTTGGACGCGGCGTAGGGGCTATTCGGTTTGAGTTCGGCGTGTTCGTCGAGGCGCTGGCCTTCCTCGAGATTGTGCCCATCTCCGTAAACTTCGCAGGTGGACACGTATATCAGCCGGTTGCGGTAGCGGCGCACCGCTTCGAGTGCTCGGTAGGTGCCCATGACATTTGTTTCGAGAAAGCTTTTCGGGTCGCTAAGCGACTCGTCAACGTTGGTTCTGGCCGCCAGGTGAAATACGACGTGGTGATCACGCACCGCGCGATACACCGTCTCCCCGTCGGTTACCGATCCGGAGATAAATGAAACCCGTTCATGCGATTGGAACCCTTGCATGTTGCGAGTGGTGTTTTTAGAAGGTGTATTGAGGACGGTTACCCAATGTCCATCGGCCAATAGGGATTCGGTCAGGTGGCTGCCTTGGAAGCCCGCGCCCCCGATGACCAGAATTTCCATCCGCTACCCTTCGAGTCTCATCGGCAATAGCGACCTGAATCGATGCTCACACGCAATGGCAGGACTTGTCAGCTGATTTCGAAATCTCGTGAAGGCCGTTTCATTGATGAAGTATACGTGCGGCGGCGTGTCGGAACACCTTATGGCTCCGGCGGGAGACCAGAGCAAAGGCGGCCAATACCGGTGTCGCCGGCGCGGGTTTCGCGGGGTTGGTAGCCTGGCGTGCCGCCATCGTCGCAGGCAGGCTGCGCGGGACAGGAGATTTGTCATGCGGGCATCGCAGCGGCAGCCGCCGGCAAGGCTATTCGATGCGCATTTCCACATCATCGACCCCTCGTTTCCGCTGATCGGAAACGAGGGCTATTTCCCGCCCGCCTTTACCATCGGCGACTACCGCGCCCGCACCGCCGGGCTGGGCATCCGGGGTGGTGCCGTTGTTTCCGGGTCATTCCAGGGGTTCGACCAAGGGTATTTGCGGGATTCGCTGGCGCGGTTGGGGCCCGGCTTTGTCGGGGTCACTCAGTTGCCCTCGACGACTTCGGACGCGGAGATACGCGATCTTGATGCCGCCGGAATCCGTGCGGTCCGGTTCAATCTCTATCGCGGTGGGTCCGAGACCATCGACGAATTGAACTCGTTCGCCCGCCGGGTCCACGACATTGCGGGTTGGCATGTCGAGCTCTATGTCGATGCCGCGCACCTCGGGCAGTTGGCCGATCAGCTCATTGCGCTGCCAGCGGTCAGCATCGACCATCTGGGCATGTCAGCCGAAGGGGTTGAGCTGTTGCTGCCGTTGGTGGACAAGGGGATTCGGGTCAAGGCGACCGGCTTCGGCCGGGTCGGTTTGGATGTGCGGGACACGGTGAAGACGATCCACGCGGTCAACCCCGATGCCCTGATGTTCGGCACTGACCTGCCCTCGACGCGTGCTCGGCGCCCGTTCGAGGACAGCGACATCGATCTGATCAGCGAGGCGCTCGGGGACGCGGGCGCCAGCAAGGTGCTGTGGGAGAACTCGGCCGCGTTCTATCGGCTGCCCGAGGCCCAGGACCGGTAAAGCGCGTGCGGCGAGCGGGCCGTCCCTGATTAGCCCGATGCGCCGGCGGTGCCCGGTGTCCCGCCGGCGCCCTGGTCACCGGTCTGGCCCGACATTGCGCCGCTGCCGCCGGTCCCGCCGTCGCCGCCCTCGCCGCCAGTGCCGGCGTCACCACCGTCGCCCGCGTCGCCCATCTGGCCGAACATTCCACCCGAGCCAGCGGCGCCACCCGTGCCGCCGTTGCCGCCATTGCCGCCGGCGCCACCCGTGCCGCCGTTGCCGCCATTGCCGTCGGCGCCGGCAGTCGTGCCAGTGCCACCGCTGCCGCCATTTCCTCCGTTACCGCCCATGGCGCCGACGCCACCGGCGGCACCCGAGCCACCCGTGCCGCCGTTGCCGCCGTTGCCGTACAGTCCGCCCGCCCCGCCGGCGCCTCCGTTGCCGCCGCTACCACCACCGCTGCCGGCGGTTCCCTCACCCCCGGTGCCACCGTTGCCGCCGTTGCCGCCGTTGGCGAACATGAGGTCGGTGGCGTTGCCGCCATCGCCGCCGTTGCCCCCCGCCCCGCCGCCGGACCCGCCGCTACCGCCGGCCCCACCGTTGCCGCCGGAAAAGCCGCCGATCGCACCGTTGCCCCCGGCGCCGCCCCCGCCGCCGCCATCGCCGCCGGACCCGCCGCCGCCGCCGGACCCGCCCATGCTGGCGGTGCCGCCGTTGCCGCCATTGCCTCCCAGGGTGCCGGGCCCGCCGGTTTGGCCATCACCACCGCCGCCACCCACGTCGACGCCCGTGCCACCCTCACCGCCGTTGCCGCCCTGCTGCCCGGCGAACACCCCCGGGCTACCCGGTCCGCCGTCGCCACCGATACCGGTGGTGTCAATACCGTCGGTCCCGGGGTCAGCCTGCCCGAGGACCGGGTTTGGGGTGGGGTTGACGCCGGCGGCGCCAACGGTTCCGTTTCCGCCGTTTCCGCCGTTGCCGCCGTTTCCGTAGAGACCGCCGTTTCCGCCGGCGCCGCCGTTACCGCCGTCGGCGCCGGGTGTGGTGGGGGTGTAGCCGTCGCCACCTTTGCCGCCATTTCCGGCCACGGTGGTGGGGGTGGCGCCGGCGGAGCCGTGGGTGCCGGTGCTGGCTCCGGTGCCCCCGGCGCCGCCGGTCCCGCCGAGCCCTGGATTTCCGCCGTTGCCGCCCTTGCCGCCATCGAGATGGGTGGCATCACCGGCCCCGCCGGTGCCGCCGTCGCCGGCGATCCCACCGGTCCCGCCGTTGCCGCCGGCCCCGCCCGCGCCCTGTTGACCCTGGGCGCCGAACAGGCCGGCTTGTCCGCCGGCGCCGCCGTTTCCACCGGTGCCGCCGGTCCCGCCGAGCCCGCCGTTGCCGCCGTCGCCTCCGGTGGCGCCGGGCGTGGTGGCGGCCGCGCCGGTGCCGCCGATCCCACCGGCCCCGCCGGCCCCGCCCAGGCCGCCGGCCCCGCCGCGCCCGCCGCCGCCCAACAGCAGCCCGCCTTTGCCGCCGGCGCCGCCGTTTCCGCCGTTGCCGGCGGCCCCGCCGTCGCCTCCGGTTTGACCGGCTGGCCCGGTGATACCGGTAGCGCCGGCCCCGCCGTTGCCGCCGGCCCCGCCCGCGGCTCCTTGGCCCAATAGGAATCCGCCGTCGCCGCCGGTGCCGCCGGCGCCGCCGTCGCCGCTGCTAGACAGGCCGCCGGCCCCGCCGGCGCCGCCCGCCCCGGCCACGATGCCCCCGGCCCCGCCGGCTCCGCCCGTCCCGCCGGTATCGCCGCTGTTGCCCAGGGAAGTCCCACCGGCGCCGCCGGCACCACCGGCGTTGAACAAGCCGCCGGCCCCGCCGCTGCCGCCGGACCCACCGCTGCCGTTGTCGCCGGCCCCGCCGGCCCCGCCGGTCCCGCCGGCCCCGGACAGCCACCCGGCCTGCCCGCCGGCCCCGCCCATCCCGCCGCCGCCACTAGTGCCGGTCCCGCCGGCCCCGCCGGTCCCTCCGGCCCCGGTCAACCAGCCGCCGGCCCCGCCGGTACCCCCGGCGCCTCCGGTGGCGCCCGCTCCGCCGGCCCCGCCGGCGCCGCCATTGCCGATTAGGCCCGCCGCGCCCCCGTTGCCGCCGGCCTGCCCCGCCGCTCCGGTTCCGCCGTTACCCCCGTTGCCCCACAACAGGCCGCCATCGCCCCCGTTCTGCCCGGTCCCGTCGGCGCCGTTGGCGCCGTTGCCGATCAGGGCCCGCCCCAGCAGTGCCTGAGTGGGCGCGTTGACCACGTTGAGCAGGTCTTGGGGCAGGCTCTGCAAGGTTGCGGCACTCGAGGCTTCCGCACTGGAGTAGGCGTCCGCGCCCGCGGTCAACGCGGCCACGAAGCGGTCGTGAAACTCCGCCGCCTGGGTGCTGACGGCCTGATAGGCCTGGGCGTGGTTGCCGAACATCGCGGTGACCGCCGCTGAGACCTCATCAGCGCCCAACGCACTCAGCAGGGCCGTGGTCGGCGCCGCCGCCGACGCGTTGGCCGTCTGCAGGCTGGATCCGATGGTCGAGACCTCAGCAGCGGCGGCGTTGAGCACCTCCGGGCTCGCGAAGACATAAGACATCGTTAGTTCCCCCGACCGTTAGGCGCCCGACACCACCAAATCCGCGATCACCGCACCATGGGCACGGCAATCACTAGCAAAGTGATAACACACGTTTCCGAGTTTGGGTAACGATTGCTCACCTGGGTGTGAGTGGCTGGCAAGCCCTCATCCGTTGACAGGCAAGTAGCGGCTTGCATATCGTGCGAGAGGTGGGCGATGTCTTCAAGGCGCTGGCGGATCCCACCCGGCGTGTCATCCTCGACGAGCTGACCGACCGGAACGGCCAAACTCTCTTCGAGATCTGCGCTCGTCTGACTACGAAACATGGGATTTGTTCGACACGACAGGCGATTTCGCAGCACCTCGATGTGCTGGAGGCGGCTGAGTTGATCGAAACGCAGCGCGGCGGCCGGCAAAAATTCCACTACCTCAACACCGCTCCTCTTGGCCAGATCGCCAAGAGGTGGCGCATCGATACCGCCGACTCCGGAAGAGGGACTACATGAGGATCAATCTGGCCAGTGTCCTGGTCGACGACCAAGACAAGGCACTGCGCTTCTATACCGAAATCCTCGGCTTCCAGACCAAACACGACGTTCCGATGGGCCAGTTCCGATGGATTACCGTTGTCTCACCGGAGGACCCGGACGGCACCGAGCTGGTCCTCGAGCCCGACGAGCACCCGGCGGCCAAGCCGTTCAAGGACGCGCTGCGCTCCGACGGGATTCCGTTCACGGCCTTCGCGGTCGACAACGTGCGAGCCGAGTTCGACCGACTCCGGGCCCTCGGTGTTCGCTTTACCCAGGAACCCACCGAGATGGGGCCGGTGACCACCGCGGTTCTCGACGACACCTGCGGCAATCTCATTCAGATCCAGCAGACAAGCTCGCTGCTCGCAGGTGACGGGTCGGGCGGTCGATAGGCGCCGAAATCTCGGGTGCGCGCGGGCTGTAGGGATTCGGCTGGGCCGTGGCGCGGTGCTAGCTGGCCACGCGCGTCGGTGGCGACCCGGAGGCGCGCGTCGCGTATCAGGGGAAGCCCGGTCCACCGTTGCCGCCGTTGCCGCCGGTACCGTCGCCGCCGTCGCCTCCAGGTCCCGGGGTGCCGGTGCCGGGGGTGGTACCGGCCATGCCGGCTTGGCCGGTAGCTCCTGTCGCCCCGGTAGCCCCGGACTGGCCGCTGGTGCCGTAGGGGGGGCCGGGGTTGTAGTCGCTGTCGTAGGTAACGCCGCCGCTGCCGCCGTCGCCACCGGTGCCGCCCGCACCGCCCTCGCCGCCGCTGCCCGCGGCGCCTCCGGTGCCGTTGGTGCCGGATTGCCCGTAGGTGCCGCCTGCACCCGCGGCGCCGCCGTCGCCGCCGCTGCCCCCGGTGCCTCCAGTGCCGCCGGTACCTCCGTCCCCGCCGTCGCCACCGTTCCCGGGGAGCGACGAGAGGCTGTTACCGGTGGAGTCGCCGCCATTGCCGCCGCTGCCTGCGGTGCCTCCGGTGGCTCCGGTTCCGCCGTCTCCTCCGGTGCCACCCGTGCCGCCATTGCCGCCGTTGCCGTAGAGTCCGCCGGCGCCGCCTGCGCCGCCCGCGCCGCCATCGCTGCCGGTGCCGCCGGTGGCGCCGGTGCCCCCGTCGCCGCCGTAGCCGCCATCGCCGGCGTAGGCGGAGTTGCCCCAGGGAATGGCGTAGTTGGCATCGCCCCCGTCGCCGCCATTACCGCCGCTGCCCCCGCCGTTGCCGCCGTTGCCGCCGGTGCCCCCGTTGCCGGCTTGGCCGGTGAAGCCGTTGGCGCCGGACGACGCGCCGCCGGTGCCGCCGTCGCCGCCTGCTCCGCCGCCGTCGCCGCCTGCCCCGCCGTCGCCTCCCCAACCGCCTACCAGCGGACCGTAGCCGCCGCTGCCGCCGGCGCCGCCTTGGGTGCCGGGGCCGCCCATACCGCCGGTGCCGCCATTGCCTCCGAAGGGATTCGTATCGCCCGGGCCGCCGCTGTTGTATCCGGCGCCACCGGTGCCGCCCTGTTGTCCTGCGGCGGTGCCGTCGCTGCCGGTCGTACCGTTCCCGCCGTTGCTGGTGGTGCCGTCGGTGCCGGGGTTGGCGTGGCTGGTGATGGGGTGGGGGGTGGGGTTGGTGCCGGTGGTGCCGGTGGCGCCGTTGCCGCCGTTTCCGCCGGCGCCGCCGTTGCCGTAGTCGCCGCCGTTGCCTCCGGTGCCGCCTTTGCCGCCGTTGAGGGTGGGGTCGGTGGAGGTGTAGCCGTCTCCGCCGCGTCCGCCGCTGCCGTTGGTGGTGGTGGGGGTGGTGCCGTTGGTGCCGTGGGCGGCGGGGGTGCTGCCGTCCCCGCCGGTGCCGCCGGCCCCGCCGAGTCCGCCGATGCCGGGGTTGGCGCCGTTGCCGCCGTTGCCGCCATCGAAGTGGGTGGCATCTCCGTTGGCGCCGGTGCCGCCGTCACCGGCGATCGCGCCGTCGCCGCCGTTACCGCCGGCCCCGCCGGCCCCGTTGGCGCCCGCGCTGCCGTGGGTTGCGGCCCCGCCGGCGCCGCCGTTGCCTCCGGTTCCGCCGTTGCCGCCGTTGCCGCCGGCCCCGGCGTTACCGCCGTTGGTGCCGGCGATGGTGGCGTTGGTGCCGTTGGCCCCGGCCGCCCCGTTACCGCCGCCCCCGCCGCCCCCGCCGTGCCCGCCGGCCCCGCCGTCACCAGAGATCACGCCGCCGGCCCCGCCGGCACCGCCGGTCCCGCCGTTGCCGCCGGCCCCGCCGTCGCCGCCCGGTTCGCCCTCGGCCAGGGGTGCGGCCCCGAGGGTGCCGGTGGCGCCGTTGCCGCCGTTGCCGCCTGCCCCGCCGTTGCCGTAGTAGCCGCCGGCCCCACCGTGACCGCCGTTGCCGCCGTCGGTACCGGGGTCGGTGGAGGTGTAGCCGTCCCCGCCTTTGCCGCCGTCGCCGGCGTTGGTGGTGGGGGAGGACCCGGCCAGGCCGTGAGCGCCGGCGTGGGAACCGGCGCCGCCGTTTCCGCCGGCTCCGCCGGCGCCGGGGTTGCCGCCGTTGCCGCCGTTGCCGCCGTCGAGGTGGGTCATGTCACCATTGGCGCCGGCCCCGCCATTGCCGGCGATCGCGCCGTTGCCGCCGTGTCCGCCGGCCCCGCCGGCTCCGGTCATCCCGGTGCTGCCGAACCAGCCGGTGGCTCCGCCGGCTCCGCCGTTACCGCCGGCCCCTCCGGCGCCCCCGGCCCCGCCGTCACCGCCGGCTTGTCCGATGCCGCCGGCCGTGGTGGCCGCGATACCGGTGCCCCCGGCCCCGCCCGCGCCGCCGGTGCCGCCCAGACCGCCGGCTCCACCGTCGCCACCCGCACTCCACAGCCAGCCGCCTCGGCCACCGGCCCCGCCGTCACCGCCGGCCCCGCCGGTGTGTCCGGTTTGCCCGGTCTGGCCCGCCAATCCCTGGGCCCCGATCGTGGCGGTCCCGCCGTCACCGCCGGCCCCGCCCGCGCCGCCACCTCCGAACACCAGTCCGCCGCGACCCCCGGCCCCACCGGCACCACCATTGCCGCCCGCGCCGCCGGCCCCGCCCGCCCCACCGGCGCCGCCGGTGCCGATCAACCCGGCGTCACCGCCGCGGCCGCCGGCCTGACCCGCCGCCCCGGCCCCGCCGTCGCCGCCGTTGCCCCACAACAGGCCGCCCGCGCCGCCGTTGTGGCCGCTGCCCGCGGCCGCATCAACACCGTCACCGATCAACGGGCGCCCCAACACCGCCATCGTCGGCGCATTCACCGCACCGAGCACATCGGCGCCCACCGTCTGTAACACCGCCGCACCAGCGGACTCGGCCCGGCCATAGGAGCCCGCCGCCGCGGCCAACGCCACCACGAACCGCTGATGAAACGCAGCCGCCTGCGCACTGACCACTTGATAGGCCTGAGCATGGTCACCGAACAACTCCGCCACCGCCGCTGAGACCTCATCGGCACCCAACGCGCCCAACACCGCAGCGGTCGGACCCGCCGCAGCCGAACCGGCCGCACCAACATTGGAACCGACACCGGCCAGTAGCGCGGCCGCCGACTCCAGCTCCTGCGCAGAAACCACCACAAACGACATCACTGATCACCCCACCCCGGAACGGACCAACACCACACCGACCGGAATTCGCCGGAGGGTGACCATCAACGAAACTCAGATGCTAGCGGTGTGAGACCCGATGTTTCCTGAATTGGGGGCAAGAAGTTCTTTCGGACGGTGCGAGTCGCGCTCATCGCGGTCATAGAAGAATGGCTGCCAGATGTCTGGTCGGTAGTGAGCAACTACCCGACGGACTCGCGAAGGGCTGGCGTTGGACCAATGCCGGCCGCGACGAATGCCACGACTACGGTCGGCGACCTAGGAGACCATGAACGACGATTCACGGCTTGCTGAATGGATCAGCGAGCAGCATTCGCGGCAACCAGTGCAGAGCACCGCAATGACCGTCGCAGACGGGGGCCGGTTTCGGGTCACCCGAGTCGGTGCGGGTCAGGGATCTCCGGTGGTGCTGCTTCCCGGGATGTTCGACAACCGTCGTCTGTATTTGTGGCCGGGTGGGGGTGGGCTGGCCGAAGCGCTGGCAGGTAGCGGCCTGGACATATGGATCGTCGAGCGGCGTGGAGCAGGTGGGGTAGCGGTCGATACCGGGGTTCGCGCGGGCTGGGAGGAGATGGTTCGCATCGATCTGCCGGCCGTCCAACTGCTGATCGCCACCCACAACGGTCGTCCGGCATTCTGGGTGGCGCACTCATTTGGCGGGGTGGCACTGGCCCGCGCCGCCGCGGAGACGATGCAACAAGCACAGATCGCGGGACTGGTGTTGGTGGAAAGCGCCGTCGATATCCCATTGCTGGCGAATCGGGTGGTGGCCGCGACCGTGCAGGCCAGCATGTGGCGCGGTATGTTCCCGGCCCGGCTGTTTCGGCTCGGTCCCGAAGACGAGCCAGTGGCCGCCTTCCAAGACGCGATCTCCTGGGGCCGTGCCGAACGCGCTGGCGGCGAGTTGTCGGCGGCGCTGCAGGCCGTGCGCGTGCCCGCACTCGCCATCACAGCTCCCCGCGACGTCATCGCCCCCGCTGGGCGCTGCAAGCGGCTGGCGCAGGCATTCGGCAGCGCTGACCGGCGCATCCAATCCGCCGCACGTCGCCACGGATTCGCCCGCAATCACAACCACGAATCCCCGCTGCTGCATCCCTCGGCGAGCGCGGACGTGTTTCCGTTCCTACGTGACTGGTTTTCCGCGCGCCTCGACGAGTGCACGCCGGACACCGCGGTCACGGCGCCGGTCGGGCGGCACCGCCTGCAATACACCGTCGAACTCGACGCTCCACCCGAGTGGACTTTCGACGTGCTCACCCACCATTGGGCGACTTTGTGGCCGGTACGCCACCGGCGGGTGCGTGCCGGGGTGCATCCCCGTGCGCCAGACGGCCTGCGGTCGGTCCGGGCGCAACGCGCGTTGGGCGTTTGGCCGATCCAGGAAGAGATTGTCGGTCACCGGCCGGCCCGGCTCATCGAATATCGGACCATTCGCGGCCCGGTGCGCAATCATTTCGGCCGCATCGAACTCACCGCCGTCCCCGGACGCGGCACGCGACTGGACTACTCCATCAGCTTCGACACCCCGGCGTGGGTGCCCGGGCGCTTGCTGGCCGCCGTGCTGGATGTGACCTGGCGCTTCTACAGCCTGCCCCGGCTGCGGCACCAAACCGGCGGCGGGGGCTGGTAGGCAAGGAGATAGGTGAGACCGTTGATCAGACGGCCGGTAGCACGCGGCGACGCGGGTGGTACCGCGGTCGGTGTCGGCGGTCTGCCTATCGGTACGGGACCGGCGGGCTCGGGTGGGCCGTCACCCGGGAGCGCCGCCAGTGCCGCCCGCTCCCATGAGACCAGCTGCGCCGAGAGCTCCGCCTACCCCGGCTGAGCCGAGTAGGGCGCCGCCGGTCCCGGCACCGCCGCCGGCCCCACCGCTGCCTGCGGTACCACCGGCGCCGGCGTCACCGCCGCCGCCGCCGATGCCCGGGGCGCCGTCGTCGGCGTGTTGGTCTGCGTTGCCCCCTTTGCCGCCGGCGCCGCCGTGGCCGCCATTCCCGCCCAGACCGCCGTCGCCGCCGCTTCCGCCCGATCCGCCGTCACCGCCCGTGCCCGTCAGCAGTCCGCCGTTGCCGCCTTTGCCGCCTACTCCGCCGACCCCACCGGCGCCGGCGCCGCCGCCGTCGCCGCCGTCGCCGCCGTCGCCGCCGTCGCCGCCGTGGCTGGTGGAGATGCCGCTTGACGAGGCGACGCCGCCCGCTCCGCCGTTGCCGCCGGCCCCGCCGATGTCGCCAGCACCGCCGCTGCCACCAATGCCGCCGGCGCCCCCGTTGCCACCGTTGCCGATGAGCAGACCGCCGTGACCTCCATTCCCGCCGGCCCCGCCGGTTCCGCCGTCGAGGCCGACCGCACCCGAGGCGCCAGCGCCGCCCATACCGCCATGGCCGCCGGTGGCGGTAGCCGCGTAATTGTCACTGGTGGCCGAGGCGTATCCGCCTTCACCACCGTTACCGCCGGCCCCGCCGTGGGCGCCGCCGGATGCCCCGGCGCCACCAGCGCCGCCCAAGGCCGCACCGGAACTCCCCGAGTCGCCCAAGAGATCTTGGACACCTGCCCCGCCACCAGTGCCGCCATCCCCGCCCGCAGCACCGGCACCGGCCAAGCCACCGCCGCCGCCGTCGCCGCCGTTAGCCGCAAGCATGTTGGCGGAGGTGCCGTTGGAGTAGGCCACCGCAGCGCCGCCGTTTCCGCCGCTACCGCCACCCACTCCCGGGCCACCGGACTGGCCGTCGGCCCCAATCCCGCCGCTTACTGCAAGGATGTCGCCGACCGCGGCATTTGGGCCGGCAGAGCTTCCATCGCCCGCCTGGGTGCCGGTGGGGGTGGGGTTGCTTCCATCGGCCCCGACCAGCCCGGTGCCGCCCTGCCCACCGTCGCCGCCGCTGCCGAACAGCAAAGCGCTGCCGCCGTCGCCGCCGCTGCCCGGGCTGCCGCCGTTGATCCCGGCCAGTGCCATCCCGCCGGTTCCGCCGGCACCGCCGTTGCCGTACAGCAGCCCCCCGTTGCCGCCGGAGCCGCCGGCCGCGCCGGCACCGCCTGCGCCACCGGTTCCGCCGCTACCCCACAAGCCGGCCGCGCCTCCGGCCCCACCAGCTTGGCCGGCGGCGCCGGCTGCGCCGCTACCGCCGTTGCCGTACAACAACCCTCCGGCGCCCCCGGCCTGGCCCGGCGCCGACCCATTGGCGCCGTCGCCGATGAGCGGGCGACCCAACAGCGCCTCGGTCGGCGCGTTGATCACGCTGAGTACCTGCTGCTCTAGCGTTTGCAACGGTGACGCGTTGACGGCCTCAGCACTGGCGTATGCCCGACTGGCGGTGGCGAGTGTGTGCACGAACTGTTCGTGAAACGTCGCCGCCTGGGCGCTGAGCTGTTGATAGTTGCGCGCGTGTGCGCCGAACAGTGCTGCGATCTGAATTGACACCTCGTCGACGGCCGCGGCAAGCACACCGGTTGTGGGAGTGGCCGCCGCGACGTTCGCGTCCGTGATTACCGACCCCAGCCTGACCAGATTCCGCGCTGAGCTTGCCAGGTGCTCTGGCGAAGCGATCAGATAAGACATCGGCAATCTCCCGCCCCTAGCCGGCGGCAGTGCACAGATCAGCCACTCGCCGCCTGTTTGGAATGGATTGGAGATTACGCGGTGGTACTCAAAATATCCGCGGTTTCCGCCGAAGCGTTCACGCGACAGCGGCTACACCCAGTAGGGCACCCGCGCGCGGTATTGCCGCATCGCGAACGCCGCCAGCACCCAGCCGACGATCGTCAGTGCGATCACCACCAGCCAGTGCCTCAGCTCTTGATGGGCACCCAGCAATGGCGCGCGCACGATGTCGAGGTAGTGCAGCAGGGGATTGAGTTCGACGATGCGTGCCCACCGACCCGCGCCCTGGCGGTGCAGGGTCTCGTCGTTCCAGATGATCGGCGTCATGAAGAACAGCAGCTGCACCAGCGAATTGAGCAGCGGTGCGATGTCGCGATAGCGGGTCGCCAGGATGCCGAAACATATTGACACCCATACACAATTGAGCACGATCAACCCCAGCGCCGGCAGTACCGACAGGTCCGCCCAGGACCACGGCTTGGGAAAGATGATCGCGACGACGAAGTAGATCACGATGTTGTGGGCGAAAAAGATCATCTGCCGCCAAACCAGCCGGTAGACGTGCACGCTCAACGGTGCCGGCAGCTGTTTGATCAAGCCTTCGTTGGAGACGAAGACGTCGGCGCCGTCCAGGATGGCCGCGTTGATCAGGTTCCAGATGATCAGCCCCAGGGTGACGTAGGGCAGATGTGCGGACAGCTCGAGGTGGAAGAGCTTGGAGTACAGCCCGCCCATCGCCAGGGCGGTGGTGCCGGTCGCGATGGTGATCCAGAACGGTCCCAGCACCGATCTGCGGTAGCGCTGTTTGATGTCCTGCCAGCCCAGGTGCAGCCACAGTTCGTGGCGCCGAAAGCCCTCCAGCAGGTCACCCCGGGCGCGGGCGAACGTCCTGGACTGGGCCGCCGCGTCGATGAACGTCATGTGGATCCTCCAAGATCGGGCTTTCCGAACTTCTCGTGACGCCCCAAGCGGCGCAACCGAATCCACTCCTGCAGACCCTTCGGGTCGTGGCGGGTCACCAGGAAGAACCAGCCGAACCTCAGCCACTCCTGGGGCAGCAACTTACGCAGGCCGGGCTGAGACAGCACGTAGCCGCGGTTGCGGTAGGTGAAGAACCGTTTGCCGGGGTCGTCAGGGTATTGGGTGTGCATCCGGCCGCCGAGGATCGGTTTGAACTCGTCCGACCCGCACGGGTGCAGATAGGCCGTGTCCAGGCAGGTTCCGAAGGGTAGGCCGGACCGAACCAGCCGGCGGTGGATCTCCACCTCGTCACCCCGGATGAAAAGCCTCAGGTCCGGGACGCCGATCGCTTCCAGCGTCGACGCGCGGAACAGCGCTCCGTTGAACAGCGAGGCTATCCCCGCCAGCAACTCCTGGCCCGCCTCGGTGCGCAATTCGCTGGCGTGCCTGCGCCACACCAGGCCACGCCGCAACGGAAAGGCCAGGCGCTGCGGGTCGTCCATGTTGCAGACGATCGGTGACACTTCGGCCAGCCCGTACTTTTCGGCGCATGCCAACAGGGTCGCCAATACGCCGGTGTCCCGGGGGCGTCCGTCGTCGTCGGCCAGCCACACCCAGTCGGCCCCCAGTGCCAGCGCGTGCAACATGCCGAGCGCGAAACCGCCCGCGCCGCCGAGGTTTCGACGTGACTTCAAGTAGGTAGTGGGGATCGGTTGTCCCGCAACAAGATCGCCAACCCGGTTGGCGCCGGAGCCCTCGGCAGCGTCGTTGTCGACCACGATCAGGTGATCGGGCAACCTGGTCTGAGTGCTCAGCACGTCCAGTGACTTGGCCAGCTCATCGGGGCGCCGGTGGGTGACCACGACGGCGATGACGGTGTCACTCATCCCCGGAAGCTTTGTGCGCCAGCGGCTGTTGAGCGATGTTGTCACGCTGCGTTTCGGCCAGCACGTCTCGGACATGCCGGGCCGCGTCTTCGCCCTCATAGGCCCGCACGACGTCCTCGATACCGCCGCTGAGCTTGATCTCGCCGTGGTCGATCCACATCGCCGTCTTGCACAGCCGCGCCAGGAACTCGTTGGAATGGCTTGCGAACACCAGGATTCCGGAACGCTCGACCAGGCCCTGCAGCCGGGATTGGGCCTTTTTGAGGAACTCGGCGTCCACCGCGCCAATGCCTTCGTCAAGCAGCAGGATTTCCGGGTCGATGCTGGTCACCACGCCCATGGCCAGCCGGACGCGCATGCCGGTGGAATAGGTGCGCAATGGCATGGACAGGTAGTCGCCCAGTTCGGTGAATTCGGCGATTTCGTCGACCTTGGCCAGCATCTGTTTGCGGGTCTGTCCCAGGAACAAGCCGCGGATGATGATGTTCTCGTAGCCGGAGATCTCGGGGTCCATGCCGATCCCCAGGTCGAAGACCGGCGCCACACGGCCGGTGACTTTGGCCAGACCGCGGGTCGGCTCGTAGATGCCGGACAACAAGCGCAGCAGCGTGGATTTCCCGGCCCCGTTGTGGCCGACCAAGCCGACCCGGTCGCCGTGTTCGAGGGACATGGTGATGTCGCGCAACGCCTCGATGACGACGACATTGGAGCTGTTGCGGCCGATGGAACCGCCGGCCTTGCCCAGAAAGGCTTTCTTCAGCGATCGCGACTTGGCATCGAAGATGGGGAATTCGACCCACGCGTCGCGGGTTTCGATCCGTGGCGCCTCAGACACGGTCTAGAGGTACTGTCCGGTGCCGTGACCGTGAGGTCCCGGTTTGCCGATGCCTGGGGGCAGCGCGCCCTGGCGCATCTGTTCCAGCTGCGCACGGGCGGCCATCTGTTGGGCGAACAGGGCGGTCTGGATGCCATGGAACAGCCCTTCCAGCCATCCGACCAGTTGCGCCTGTGCGATGCGCAACTCCGCGTCCGACGGCGCGGCGTCCTCGTTGAACGGCAGGGTCAGCCGGTCGAGTTCTTCGCGCAGCTCCGGTGCCAGGCCTTCTTCAAGCTCTTGGATGCTGGTGGCGTGGATGTCGCGTAACCGGTTGCGGCTGGCTTCGTCTAGCGGTGCGGCCCGGACCTCTTCGAGCAGTTGCTTGATCATGGTGCCGATGCGCATCACCTTGGCAGGCTGTTCAACCAGGTCGGTCAATAAGCGCTCGTCGGAGTCTTCGTCGGTTACCGCCATGAGCCTCGGGTCGATGCCACCGATGACCTCGACGTCCTCGGCCTCCGGGTCATCGTTGCCGGTACTCAATCCAGTCACCATCCTCTTACGTACCTACTTGGAGTGCGTCTGTGCGGTCTTGCCGCGCCACTCGTAAATTCGGGCTCCACCGTTGTCGTAAATCTTCTTCCACGACGGGGAATTCTCCAGAGAGACTATCCCGTCGGGAACGGCGAACCCTCTGACCGTCGGGCTGCTGGTCAGGATGTAGCGAATATCGAGTGCCTTGATCGACTCGACTACCCGGGGATCGGAATCGCCTCTACCTGCGTAGGCCCAGAAAATGAACCGGTGATATCCCGGCCCCTGCTGCACGGGATAGTCGTAGTGGGTCCACAACGGATGCAGACCCGCCACGGCATACATCCAGGCGGTGCCGTCGGTGTTGGCATTGCCGATCATGGTGTCGCGCGCGCCGGGAAGGGTGGCCAGGTACGCCATGGCGTCGAGGTCCTTCTGGTCGATCATCACCGAGTCGTACTTGTCGCCGAACAGGAACCGATGGCGCGGAAAGTAGTGCCAGGTGCTGACTAGGCAGACCCCCAGCAGTAGTGCCACGGTGACCGAGACCCAGAACGGTTGGGGCAGTGGCCGGAATCGATTCGTGAGGCCCCGCGCCGCCGTCACCACCAGCGTGACGATCCAGAACAAAGCCACGCCGGCCATCAGCATCAGCAGCAGCGTGGTGGCGGCGGCGATGCGGCGTGGATCGTTGTAGAAGAACTCGCCGAGCGACCCGGCCACCGTGTCGATCGGACCGCCCAAGGGGGTTCCCGCGTTGACGTTCATGACGACCAGCAGCAGCCACACCGCCAGTGGCCACCAAATCTTTTTGATCAGCAGAATGAACCCGCCGATCGCGGCCAGTGCAATCAGCGCGTATTGCACCGGGAAGTCGTTGAGATGGCGCGAATGCTGGAACACCGCATCGAACACGCCCCGCTTCTTGCTCAGGTAGGTGAGAAACGAGTGCCCGGCGATGATGTCTTCCTGCTGTTCCACGCTGATGAACTGCGGCAACATGATCAACCCGGAGATCGCGGCCACCCCCGCCAGCGTCGCCAGATCGGCCAGCCGGCCCCGCGCCGGATGCCACAGCGCCTCGAACAACCACCAGGCTGCGACCAAGAGCACCACCACCATGCCGCCCGCGATGTGCACCGACAGCACCCCCACCAGTGCCAGCACCGCTATCGGAATGCGGTCGCGGTGCCGCGGCGTCGAGGTGATCAACACCATGGCGGGTACCGCGACGCCGTAGGAGGCCAGATTGGGCATGGCCGCGGTGCCGAACTCCACGTAGGGCAGCGCGGTGAACGATGCGGACAGTGCCGCTGCGGTCGCCGCGGAGCCCGCGGTGCGCCATTCCGTCAGGTGGCCGCGCATCGCGCGCCAGGTCAGCGTTGCCGCGCTGACCGGAAACAGCCAGATCGCGGCGGCCAGCGAGTTCAGTGTGTAGCCGGTGGTGGGCGCCGCGCCGGTGAGTTGGCAGAACACCGTGGTCAGGCCATGAAACACCGAGGGGTAGTACAACAGCGCATGGGTTTCGACGTTGCGCAGCTCGCCCATGTGGGTAGGGGAGGCTTGGCCGGTGTCGAGAATGAAGCGCACGGTGTTGGCGTGCCAGACCGCGTCCCAGGTGCTGGGGATGGACTGCCAGTGCGGGATGCCTCGGTAGGCCGCCCAGGCAATGAACAGCGTCCCCAGCGCCACGCCCGCCGCGACGGTGAGCGCCGGGCCGCGGCTGACACCGCGGGCCTCTGCCTCCTTGTCGCGGCAGCGGCCGAGTAGCAGCTGGAAACCAGTTACCGCCGCGGCCACGCCGGCCAGCGCCAGCAGTGCTGTCCAGCCGTTCCACGGGATCCCGAGCGCGCCGTAGGGGACGATCGCCAGTGCGATCACGCCGTAGGTCAGCGGCGGGCCCACCGCGATAGCGATCGGCCAACTGAGCTGCGCGATACGTGCGATGAGGGTCCCCGGTGCGATCAGCAGGATCAATGCGATCAGCGTTCCGAACCACAAGGTCACTCGACTAGTATGGCGGGGCCGGGTGACCTGGCTCCGGAAGCCGGAACGGTTGGAATGTCTGGAACGATCCGGGCCACCCGCTACACGTCACCAATCCGCGTGAGTGGCTAGATTCTCTAAGGTGGCAGGCATGGCATATGACGTCGCCCGGGTGCGCGGACTGCACCCGTCCTTGGGCGACGGGTGGGTGCATTTCGATGCACCCACCGGCATGCTCATTCCCGATTCCGTCGCGACCACTGTGTCCACGGCCTTCCGGCGTTCGGCCGCCAGCACCGCGGGCGCGCATCCGTCCGCCCGGCGCAGCGCCGCCGTGCTGCAAACGGCACGGGAGGCGGTGGCCGATCTGGTCAACGCCGACCCGGCCGGTGTGGTGCTGGGCGCCGACCGTGCCGTGCTGTTGTCGGCGCTGGCCGAGGCGTCGTCGTCACGCGCGGGGCTGGGGTACGAGGTGATCGTCAGCCGCCTCGACGACGAAGCCAACATCGCCCCCTGGCTGCGCGCCGCCCACCGCTACGGGGCCAAGGTGAAGTGGGCCGAGGTCGACATCGAGACCGGTGAGCTACCGACCTGGCAATGGGAGAGCCTGATCAGCAAGTCGACCCGGCTGGTCGCCGTCACCTCGGCTTCGGGAACCCTGGGCGCGGTCACCGATCTGCGGGCGATGACCAAGCTGGTTCACGACATCGGCGGCCTGGTCGTGGTTGACCATTCCGCTGCGGCGCCCTACCGGCTTTTCGACATCAAGGAGACCGAGGCCGACGTGGTCGCGATGAACGCGGTCGGCTGGGGCGGTCCGCCCATCGGGGCGATGGTCTTTCGGGAACCGGCTCTCATGCACAGCTTCAGCTCGGTGTCGACCGATCCGCACGCGACCGGCCCGGAACGGCTGGAGACCGGTTTACACCAATTCGGATTCCTGGCCGGTGTGGTCGCCAGCATCGAATACCTCGCCTCGCTCGACGAGTCGGCGCGCGGAACCCGGCGCGAGCGCCTGTCGGTATCGATGCAGTCCGCGTCGGCCTACTTGAACCGGATCTTCGACTACCTGATGGTCTCGCTGCGGTCGCTGCCGCTGGTGATGCTGATCGGCCGACCGGAGGCGCGGATACCGGTGGTCAGCTTCGCGCTGCAGGACGTGCCGGCCGACCGGGTGGTGCAGCGCTTGGCCGACAACGGCATCCTGGCGGTTTCCAACTCCAGTTCGCGGGTTTTCGATGTGTTGGGCGTCAACGATGTCGGCGGCGCGGTGACCGTCGGGCTGGCCCACTATTCGACGATGGCCGAAGTGGACCAGCTGGTGCGTGCGCTGGCCTCGTTGGGCTGAGCCCGGGGGTTGGGGGTTTCCCGACGGCCTACGTCCCGGCTAGCCGTCGACGGTGAGCAGGATCTTTCCGTAGCTCTGACCTGACAGCAGCAGTTGATGCGCCTTTGCCGCCTGCTGAATGGGCAGTCGGGAGCCGATGATGGGCCGCACCCGGTTGCTGGCGATCATCGGCCACACCGAGGCTGTCACGGCCTGGGCGATCACGGCCTTGCCGTTCGGACCCTGCAGCGGCCGGGCCCGCAGCGTGGTGCCGATGACGCGAGCACGTTTGGTCAGCAGTTTGCCCAGGTTGAGTTCCGCTTTGATCCCGCCCTGCATGCCGATGATCACCAGCTGTCCGTCCACGGCCAGCGCGTCGACGTTGCGGTCCAGGTAGGCCGCGCCCATGATGTCGAGGATCACGTCGGCACCCGAACCGTCGGTCTCTTGCTTCAGGCGCGCCACGAAGTCCTCGTCGCGGTAATTGATGGTGATCTGGGCTCCCAGATCGCGACACAGCTGCAGCTTCTCGGACGACCCCGCGGTGACCGCCACGCGGGCGCCCAACGCGGTGCAGACCTGGATCGCGTGGCTGCCGATGCCGCTGGCGCCACCGTGAATCAGCACCAGCTGACCCGGCCCCAGGTGCGCGGTCATCACCAGGTTCGACCACACCGTGCAGGCGACCTCGGGCAGCGCCGCGGCGTCGATCAGGCTGACCCCGGGCGGCATCGGTAGCACCTGGCCGGCCGGAACGGCCACGTACTCGGCGTAGCCACCACCGGCCAGCAGTGCGCAAACCTCTTGCCCGGCAGACCATTCCGTGACACCGTCGCCGATATCGGTGATGGTGCCGCTGACTTCCATGCCGATGATCTCGCTGGCTCCCGGCGGCGGGGGATACTTGCCGGCGGCCTGCAAGACGTCCGCGCGGTTGACGCCGGCGGCGGCGACCTTGATGACTACCTCGCCGGCCCCGGCCGTGACATCGGGTACTTGCTGCCAAACCAGATGATCCGCGGATTCGGCGACGATGGCGTGCACGAACGCCACGCTACTACCTCCGAATCGGGCCCAGTTACCCTTAGCAGCGGTGGCGTGGCAGAGCGGCCTAATGCACTCGCCTTGAAAGCGAGAGACGGCTAAAACCGTCCGGGGGTTCAAATCCCTCCGCCACCGCCATGTGATCAATCGAGCAGCAGCCCGGTAGCAGCTCAGTAGCAAGGCGCCCGGACCGCACGTCCGCGCGGTGAGCGGCCGGCTGGCACAGCCCGCACGTGCCGTGGCGACTTTGCCAGCCGAGGATTTTCGTGAGCAAGATCGACCCCCGGCAAGTTTTCGGCAGTGCCTTTGAGTATTCGCATCTACGCATTCTTGTTTGAGCATTCGCGGCTGGGTATTCGCAACCGAGTATTCGCATTTTGGCATCTTCCGGAGCCCCGTAACTTCCGGATCAAAGCCCCGACTATGAGGTCAGTTGCTGTCACGAAAGACTGGAAACTGGAGGGTATTTCGTATAGAAAGTGGTGGCAGAAGTCGGCCGCTGCACTGCCGCGCATTTGGCTACTAATGAGACCCCTCCGGGAAAGAGAGAGCATTAGTGAATTTCTTGGTAGATCCGCCGGAATTAACGTCGGCGCGAATTTATTCCGGTCCGGGTTCGGGGCAGATGTTCTCGGCCGCGCAGGCCTGGGATGGGTTAGCTGCGGAGTTACGCCTGGCGGCGTCCTCGTTCGAGTCGGTGACCGCAAACCTGGTGGCTGGGGCCTGGCAGGGCGCGTCGGCGACGGCGATGGCGGCGGTAGCTACCCCCCATGCGCGACTGTTGCAGGGCCTGGCGGGCCAGGTCGAACAGGCCGCCGCCCAGGCCCGGGTAGTGGCAAGCGCCTTTGAGGCGGTGCGCGCTGCCACGGTGCATCCGGCCTTGGTCGCGGCCAACCGCGCTCAGTTTGTGTCGCTGGCGCTCTCGAACATCTTCGGGCAGAACGCGCCCGCGATCGCGGCGGTTGAGACGGACTACGAGGACATGTGGGCGCAGGACGTGACCGCGATGGTCGGTTATCACTCGACCAGCTCGGCGGCCGCCGAACAGTTGACCCCGTTTCATCGGATGTTGGCGGGCCTGTCTGGCCGGTCGGTCAGCTCGGCGGTGGCTGGCGGTCGCCTCGGCGGCTTTGTCATCCCGGGCCTGTCCATCGGCAACCGTGGCCTGCTGAACCTCGGTCTCGGTAACACCGGGAACCTGAACCTGGGCTGGGGTAACGCCGGCAACCTGAACCTCGGCAGCGGAAACACCGGTGGAATCAACCTGGGCAGCGGCAACACCGGTAGTTTCAACCCGGGTTGGGGAAACGCGGGCAAGCTCAACCTGGGCAGCGGCAATATCGGCAACATGAATCTGGGTAGCGGTAACACCGGGATTCTGAATGTGGGTAGCGGCAACATCGGAGATTTCAACCTGGGCAGCGGCAATATCGGCAACCTCAACCTGGGTAGCGGCAATATCGGCAAGGGCAACTTTGGGATTGGGAATACCGGCAACTTCAATCTCGGCGGCGGTAACACCGGCGGTCACAATTTCGGTAGCGGCAACACTGGCGGTCACAATTTCGGTCACGGCAACAGCGGCAACCACAACGTAGGCGGCGGAAACTACGGAAATTCGAATTTTGGCAGCGGGAATATCGGTTCCGGAAACTTCGGCTTCGGGAACTCCGGCAACAACAATATTGGCTTTGGCAACAGCGGCAACAACAATATCGGGTTCGGTCTGACCGGAGATGGTCAGATAGGCATCGGCGGCCTGAACTCGGGCTCCGGAAATATTGGTTTCGGGAACTCGGGCAACAACAATATCGGCTTCTTCAACTCGGGTGACAATAATGTCGGCTTCCTGAATTCGGGCAGTGAGAACAAGGGCTTCATCAACTCGGGCCTTGGCACGGGTCGAGGTCCGAACTTGAGTGCGGGCATCGGAAATTCCGGCGACCTCAACACGGGCCTGTTCAACTCGGGTGGGTCGAGCGCGACTACCAACACCGGTTGGTTCAACTCGGGCTCCCACAACACGGGCATCGGAAACTCCGGCGACACCAATACGGGTTTCTTCAACTCCGGGAACCTCAATACGGGCTTGTTCAACTCGGGTGACGTCAACACGGGGCTCTTCAATTCGGGGAACAACAACTTCGCCGCCTTCAATGCCGGCAGCACGAACACCGGCAGCTTCAATGCGGGAAGCTCGAACACACTGGCCTTTAACTCGGGCGACTCGAACACCGGTTACGCAGGGTCGGGTAACTACAATACGGGGGGTTTCAACTCGGGGGCCAGTAACACGGGATTTTTCGACTCCGGGGATCTCAATACTGGCATCGGCAGTCCAGTTGATCAGAACGTCGCGAATTCGGGATTCATGAACACGGGTACCGGAAACTCGGGAATCAGGGGAACCGGTGACTATAACTCCGGATTCGCTAATAGGGGAACCTATAACTCGGGTGCTGACAGTGCCGGGCACGAGGCCGGGATGACCAGCAATTCGGGCGTTCTGAACATTGGAAGCAACAATGCGGGATTCCTGAACTATGGCAACTATAATTCCGGATTCAGAAACACCGTCTACCCATCGGGAACGCCCGTTGGTAATACCTCTGGATTTGTCAACGTGGGAGCGGTCAATTCGGGATTCTTCAGTACCGGTACCGGCGATTCCGGTTTCGGGCAATTAGCTGATTATTCCTCGGGCGTGCTCAACGCCAAGGACTACATATCAGGTTACTTCCACTAAAATTCGCGGGCCCCGATCGGCGACATTACTCGACGGTTTTCGGGGGAATCTCAGCGGTGATGGCATTCTTGAGGGCGACGTAGCGTTTGGCGTCGGGATCCCTGCCGGGCTTTCCGCTGTTGATGAGGCCGACCGATAGTCCGCGGTCAGGGTCGGCCCAGGTGGCGATATTGACCAGCCCGAGATGTCCGAAGGCCGCCGGTGCATTTCGGCCGAACGGTCCGAATCTGTTTGAACCCAACATGAATCCGGTTCCCCAGCGCAGGGGAGCGAGTCCCGTCGCGAAATCGGGCCGCAGACGCCGGCATTCTGTGGCCGCGCTGCGCACCGTTTCGGGCGCCATGATCCGAACCCCGTCGAGTTCGCCACCGCGGCGCAGGATCTCCATGAAACGGGACAGCTCGTTGGCGGTCGACACCGTGTTGGACGACGGGATGATGGTGCGCAGGAACAGCGGCTTGTTGGTGTAGGGGATGACCTCGTGCACGGTGCCGCCGATCGCCTTGCGGAACGCCGCGGCGATCACCGGGGGCAACGGTCGCCCGGTGGCGTGGCTGGGCGCCACCAGCGGGAGGTCCTCCTCGGCGACGCCGAAGTTGGTCCAGCGAAAGCCCAGCGGGTCGAGGATCTCGGTGGCAAGGATGTCGCGAATCTCCTTGCCGGTGGTGGCCCAGATGATCTCGCGCATCAACGGTCCCCAGGTCAGCGCGTGGTAGATGTGCACCAGCCCCGGCGGGTAGAGCGGCCGCAGCTCGCCCAGCTTGCGTGCGGCGTACTCGTGGTCGTCGGCCCGGGTGACGTCGGGGCGGGGCCCGGTGGGGAAGGGGACACCGGCGCTGTGGGTCAGCACGTGCCGGATGGTGGTGCGGTCTTTGCCGTGGCTGGTGTAGCTGGGTATGTACTCGCAGACGCGGTCATCGAGCGAGAAGTGCCCGCGCTCGGCCAGCATGTGCGCGACCGTGGCGGTGATGGCCTTGGCCGAGGAATACGTACAGAACGGTGTATCGGTGCTGACCGGGATTTTCGCGGCGTCGGGCGCATCGCTGGGTGCGTTACCCCAGCCGTGGCCAATCGCCCGGTTGAGCACCACCCGGCCGTTGTGCCTGATGCACAACTGGATCGCCGGATGCATCCCGGCTTGGTACCAGTACCGAGCGGCCTGCCAGATCCGCTCGATAGCCGCACTGTCGATTTCGGAGTGATCTTCCGCACCGAGCGCCGTGACGGCGTCAAGGTCGGCCGGGACTCGAATCCTGCCGTCTTCGGTCATACTCGCCACACCGCGAGGGTACGTGGAGGCCGCCGGCTACTCCCCGGTGAACTGGGGAGGCCGCTTGGCGAAGGTCGCCGATATCCCCTCGGTGAGGTCCTTGGACGGCAGAAACGCCGCATTCCAGGCCGCGACGTAGCGCAGGTTTTCCGCGACGGCCGACGCGCGCTGCTGGTCGAGGACGTCTTTGACGCCGTACACCGCCAGCGGGGGATTGGCGGCAATCTCGGTGGCGGTGGCGTGGGCGGCGGCCAAGGTTGCGTCGGCGTCTTCGAACACCTGGTTGACCAGGCCGATCTTCTCGGCCCGAGCGGCGTCGATATCCCGACCGGTCAGCGCCAGCTCCCGCAGATGACCGTCGTTGAGGATCATCGGAAGGCGGGCCAGGCTGCCCATGTCGGCGACGATGGCGAGCTTGACCTCGCGTATCGAGAACTTCGCATCCGCACTCGCGTAGCGCATGTCCACCGCCGAGATCAGGTCGACGCCGCCGCCAATGCACCAGCCGTGCACCGACGCGATGGTCGGGGTCCGGCAATCGGCGACCGCATTGGTCGCCTTCTGCATCCGCAGCACCTCGGCATGAAAGTCGGTGCGGGGACGCGCCAGCGCCCCTTCGGCCATCAGCGGGGCGAAAGTTCCACCCATCGCCGGCACGTCCAGTCCGTAACTGAAGTTCTTGCCCGACCCGGTGATGACGATCGCCCGCACATCACGGTCGGCGTCCAGCGCCGCGAAGACTTCCGGCAGCTCCGACCAGAAAGCGGGTCCCATTGCATTACCCTTGCCCGGCCCGATCAACGTCACCTGTGCGACCTGGTCTTTGATCTCGACGGTGACAGATTCGTATGTTTCGCCCATGTCCAGACCGTAGCGTGGCGGATATGGCCTCTGATTTGCGACCCGGACCAGATTCTCCGCCGACCGACGAGCTGGCCAGCGCCGAACGCGCCCTGGCGGTCTTGCAGCAGGTGCTGCACCCGATCGGAGATGGTGACCTGTTCCGGCCAACGCCGTGCCCCGAGTACGACGTGTCCGGGCTGACTGGGCACTTGCTGAACTCCATCGTGGTGCTCGGCGGTATGGCCGGCGCCGAATTCACGATGCGCGACCACACCTCCTCGGCGGAAGGTCAGGTGGTCAGCGCCGCGCGTCCGGCACTGGATGCCTGGCATCGCCGCGGCATGGAGGGCGACGTGCCGCTGGGCCCCGCCTCGATGCCCGCCAGGGTGGCCGTCTCGGTGTTCTCGATTGAATTCCTGGTGCACGCGTGGGACTACGCGACGGCGGTGGGGCATGACATTCACGTCCCGGACTCGCTGGCCGACTATGTCCTGGGTCTAGCGCAGAATCTGATCCAGCCGCACGAACGCGGTGCCGCCGGCTTCGATGATCCGGTCCAGGTTGGCGACGATGTCAGCGGGCTGCACCGGCTGGTCGCCTTCACCGGCCGCAACCCGATCAGGTAGGCACCCTCGACGCCTCGGCGCGGCCCTACACCCGTTCCAGATAGAAGTAGTAATAGCGGCCGCTATCGAGAACGCCTTTGCCGTTCATGATGCCCATCACCGCGTCGTCGTCGATCCGCTTGAAGTGGTCGTGCACCGGCTGGCCGTCGTAGACCATCGTGGCGGTGGTTTCGCCCCGGAAGTCCTCGAGCCACAGGCTGGCCTCGCCCTTGCCCATTGCCACGTTGGAGAACTTGTTTCCATCGGCGTCCAGGCACACCAGTGGCTGCACATCGGTGGGCGAGGCGAAGGTCTTGCCGAACCAGCGGGCCTTTTCCAACTGTCCGTTCATCTTGTGACCGGTGTCGAACTCACCGCCCTTCCAGTCGCCGATCATGCCGTCGATGGTTGCCGGTTCCAGGGTCGCCCAGAAGTCGTCGAGCTCCGCATCCGGAATCGCACCCATACGGTTCTTCAGCTCGGTGAACGTGTCACGGGCGCTCATCGCGCACCGTCGCGGTGGGTGATCCAGCAGCGGGCGAACCGCAGCAGGGCGTCGTTTTCTTCGGGAGCGGCAATGGTGACTCGCACCCCGTCGGCCCCGTAAGGGCGGACCACGATGTGCGCCTTGGCGGCCTGTGTGACGAAGTCGGTGGTCCGGTCTTCCAGCGGCAGCCACACGAAGTTGGCCTGTGACGGCGGCACGGTGAAGCCGGCGGCACGCAGTTCGGCGCTGACCCTGCCGCGTTCGGCCACCACCGCGTCGGTGCGGGCCAACAGCTCATCGGCGGCCTGCACCGAGGCGATGGCCGCGGCCTGGGCGAGGCTGGACACGGTGAACGGCACGTAGACCTTGTCCAGCGCGGCGATCACGTCGGGCTGCCCCACCGCGTAGCCGACGCGCAGGCCCGCCAGGCCGTACGCCTTGGAGAAGGTTCGCAAGACCACGACGTTGCTGTGAGTGTGGACCAGGTGCGGGCTGTCGGGAACCGTGCCGTCGCGCAGGTACTCGACGTAGGCCTCGTCGATGGCGACCAGGATGTGCGGCGGAACCGAGCGAACGAACTCGGCGAGAGCCTCCGGCTGCACCACCGTCGACGTCGGGTTGTTCGGGTTGCAGACGATGATCAGCCGGGTGCGCTCGGTCACCGCGGCCAGCATCGCCTCGAGGTCGAAGGTGTGGTTGGTCAGCGGCACCTGGATGGCGGTGGCGCCGGCCACCTGCACCTGGGGTGGGTAGAGCTCGAAGCTGCGCCACCCGAAAATCACCTCGTCTCCCACCGAGGCGGTGATCTGCACCAGCTGCTGGCACAGACTCACCGAACCGCACCCGACGGCGATGTGCTCGGGGCCGAAGTCCGCCGCGCTCAGCGAGCTGACGTGGCGGGCCAACGCCGCCTTGACCGCAAGACAGCCGTTGTCGGGGTAGCGGTTGATCGACTGGGTGGCGTGTTCTATGGCCGCGCGCACGCTGGGCAGGGGGCCGAACACCGTCTCATTGCTGGCCAGTTTGATGGCTCCCGGCACTGTTTTGCCGGGAACGTAGACTGGCAACCCGGCCAATACGGGGCGTAGGCGGGCGGTCACTTCGACAGCATATGTTGCGGCTGTGTACGCTAAGCCTCCGGCGGCTCGGGGGGTTCCCAGCGTCGGGTACCCTCAGGAAGTCCAAAGGAGGCGTGCCAGAGCGGCCGAATGGGGCTCACTGCTAATGAGTTGTCCCCCTTCAAGGGGACCGGAGGTTCAAATCCTCTCGCCTCCGCGCGGTTCCTTCGGGGACACAACTGAACATCGGCGCCCGTAGCTCAACGGATAGAGCATCTGACTACGGATCAGAAGGTTAGGGGTTCGAATCCCTTCGGGCGCGCTCTGTGATGTCTAAGGACATCTGAGTTGGCGGGAATCGGCCCGAACCCTCGATGGGGGTTCGGGCTTTTCTGCGTCGGCGCCGCGCCGCTACCCGGGCTGCGGGCTAGGCGCCGATCAGCCCCAGTGCCCGTTCGAACAGGTGCACCGTGGCGGCATGGAGCTGATCGCCCACTTCTTTCTCGGCCTGGCCCGCGCAGGCGCGTGCCAGCGTGCCCTCGATGACGATGCCGAGCTTGAAGCAGGCCAGCACGGTGTACCAGGTGATGTGAGATAGATCTCGCGTGGTGTTGGCCGCATATCGCTGCAGCAGATCGTCGGTACTGGCCAACCCGTCTTGGGCGCCCAGGGCGTGGCCGAACACGCTGGCCCCGTCGGACTGCCGCCACGTGGCCAGCAGCCAGCCCAGATCCAGCAGCGGGTCACCGATGGTGCACATCTCCCAATCGCAGATGGCCACCACCTCCGGTCCGGTGCGGGAGAACATGACATTGGCCATGTGGTAATCGCCATGCAGGATGCCGGGCGTCCACGCCGTCGGGCGATGGCTGTCCAGCCAGGCGGACACTTCCCCGATGCCGGGGATGTCGGGTCCCGGGTAGCCGTCGTACTGCCGATAGGACTCCAGTTCGGCAAGCCAGCGCGGCACCTGGCGTTCCAGAAATCCCGCCGGCTTGCCGAAGTCGGCGAGACCCACGGCGGCATGGTCGACCGCGCCGAGCTTGGCCAGCGCGTCGGCCATCGACAGGCCCATCTGAAACCGGATGCTCGCGTCCCCGGCGTGCAGCGGCGGCAGCCCCTCACCGGCATTGAAGCCTTCGACGGGTTCCATCAGATAGAAGACCGCATCACCGAGCACGGTGGGGTCCGGGCAGGCAGCGATCAAACGTGGGTGTGGAACGTCGGTGCCGGCCAGCGCCGCAAGCACCTTGGTCTCGCGCAGGATCACGCTGTTGCTGCGCGGACGCAGGTGGCGGGGGCCGCGGCGCAGCACGTAGGCGCGTCCGGAGCGGGTGAACCGCAGCATCACGTTCTGTGTTCCACCGGTGACCGCGCAGACGTCGTACAAGGGACCTTCACCCAGTCCCTGCCCGGACATCCATTCCGCGACCGCGTCGGGATCCACCGGGTGCATCGGCGTCAGCCCTTGGCTTGTGGCGTGTATCGAACCGTTTGGGCCCGGATCATGCCGCCGTCGAAGATGAAGGTGTCCACGCCGTCGTCAACCCGGTGGTGCGCGGAATCGGCGGCCCATTCCAGGAACAACAGGTCGCCGTCGAAGACCTGGGATTTCAGGTCCCAGGTGGCCCCGGGCAGGTCGTCGAGCAACTTGACGAACACCTGGCGGATGGCATCCTTGCCGCGCGCGACACTCGCAGCGGTCAGTAGCACGGAGTCGTCGTCGTAGTCGGCGATGATCTCGTCGAGGTCACCGGCGGCGAGCGCGCGGCCGTGGTGGGCGAATACTTCCTGCGGCGTCCGTGTCATGGTGCTCCCTTGCAACCTGTAGACCCTCTGGGAAAAAGCGTAGGACACTCCCGGCGAGCGGCCACGGCCCGCGGCGGCTGCAAGACTGGATGGCAGGAACCCATTTCTGCCTGGGAGGCTGGCAATGCCACGAACCGACAATGATTCCTGGACCATCACCGAGAGCGTGGGAGCCACCGCCTTGGGTGTGGCAGCCGCCCGGGCCGCGGAGACCGAGAGCGAGAACCCCCTCATCGAGGACCCGTTCGCGCGAGTCTTTGTCGACGCCGCCGGCGATGGCATGTGGAGCATATTCGCCAACCCCTCTTTGCTGGCCGGCGCACCAGAAATCGAGTCACAGGTGGGGGCTCGGGTCCGCCAGATGATCGACTTCATGGCGACGCGGACGGCATTCTTCGATGAGTTCTTTCTGGGTGTGGCCGACGCCGGTGTGCGGCAAGTGGTGATCCTGGCGTCCGGTCTGGATTCGCGCGCCTGGCGGTTGCCGTGGCCGGACGGCACCGTCGTATACGAGCTTGATCAGCCCAGGGTGCTCGAATTCAAGTCCGCCACCTTGCGCCAGCACGGTGCCCGGCCGACGGCGCAACTGGTGAACATCCCGATAGATCTGCGCCAGGACTGGCCAGCGGCCTTGTTGGACAGCGGTTTTGACGCCTCGAAGCCGACTGCCTGGTCAGCCGAAGGGCTGGTGCGCTACCTTCCGGCTCAAGCTCAGGATCTGCTGTTCGAGCGCATCGATGCACTCAGCCCCGCCGGAAGCTGGCTGGCAACGAACGTGCCCCAGGAAGGCTTCTTGGATCCCGATCTGGTGCGCCGCCAACACGAGGAAATGCAGCGGATGCGAGCGGCGGCCGGCCGACTGGTGGAGATCCAGATGCCGGCCGTCGAAGACCTTTGGTACGCCGAAGAGCGCACCCCGGTCGCGGATTGGCTGGGTGAGCACGGCTGGCGCGCGTCGGCCACGACCTCGGCCGAATTGCTGACCCGCTACGGGCGTCCGGTGCCCAACGATGCCGAAGGACCGGTCCCGCCCACCCTTTTCGTGTCCGCACATCGGCCCGTGGCCTGATTAGCGCACGCCCGAACGCATTTAATGCGCAATTTATCCAAGAGATGAACGACGCTCACGGGTCCGGCTTAGGTTGGGATGGAAAAGTAGTCGGTCTAGGGATCTCAACGTAATCGGCTGCGCTTCCGGAATGCCCACGATTGCCGACCACGGATGGAGGCAGCGTTGTCTCAGATGCCTCACATCGCGGTGGCCCCAGATCTTGTCGCTTCGGCCGCGAACCAGCTGGAGCGCATCGGCTCGGCGCTCAGCGCAGCAAATCTGACCGCCGCGGCGCCGACAACGACGGTGATGGCCGCCGGCGCTGACGAAGCGTCCACGGCCGTGGCCGCACTCTTCGGCGGGCACGCCCAGGAGTATCAGGCGTTGGTTGCCCGGGCGGAAGCCTTCCATCAGCAGTTTGTCCAGTTGATGACAACGGGTGCCGGGTCGTACGCCGCGGCCGAGGCGGCGAACACCACCCCCCTGCAGGCCGTCGGCCAGGAATTGCTCGCAGCGATCAATGGCCCCACCCAGGCCATCTTCGGGCGTCCGCTGATCGGCGACGGTGCCGCCGGGACGGCGACCGACCCCAACGGTGGCGCGGGAGGGCTGTTGTACGGCAACGGCGGCAATGGTTACTCCGAAACGACGGCCGGGGTAGCGGGGGCGCCGGTGGCGCTGCCGGGTTGATCGGCAACGGCGGAAGCGGCGGGAACGGTGGAATCGGCGCCGCGGGCGGCGCCGGCGGCAGCGGTGGGTGGCTGTGCGGCAACGGCGGTGCTGGCGGGCAAGGCGGTGCTGGCGCGGCCGCGGTGGACGGTCTTGGCGTTGGCAATGGCGGGAGCGGGGGAGTCGGTGGTGCCGCCGGGCTCTTCGGTTCGGGAGGCGCGGGTGGCTCCGGCGGGATCGGTGGGCTGAACGCCGGTGCCCAAGGCGTCGTCGATATCAGCGCCGGCGCCGGTGGCGCCGGTGGCGCCGGTGGCCATGGCGGCCATGGCGGTCTGCTGTACGGCTCGGGAGGTACCGGTGGACAGGGCGGTGGCGGCGGCGACGGGTTCCTCGCCACAAATGCCGACGGCGCCACCGGTGTGGTCGAGTTCATGGGTGGGAGCGCAACGGCCGGTTCCGCCGGCAACGGCGGAGCGGGTGGTGCCGGTGGCATCGGCGGGCTCGCCGGGGCTACCGACAACGGTGATTTCATCATCGCGAGTTCTAGTTCAACAATCACGATCGGTTCCCTATTCGGCACTGGGGGAACCGGTGGTGATGGGGGAATCGGTGGCCACGGCGGGTGGCTATTCGGCAACGCCGGCGCCGGTGGGCCAGGGGGATCCGGCGGTGCTGGAACCTACATCAGCCCAAGCGGCCGCCTCACCGTGGTGGAGTTTGCCGGCGGTGTGGGTGGTGGCGGTGGAGCCGGTGGAGGCGCGGGTGTCTTCGGCAATGGCGGGGCCGGCGGCCTCGGCGGGGCCGGCGGGGTAAGCGGCGACCACTCCGGTGGGAATGGTGGTGACGGCGGCAACGGCGGTGATGCTCAGTTCGCCGGCCACGGCGGAGCCGGGGGCCCAGGGGGTACCGGCGGCGGGGGAACCGCCGATGACGGCGTTGCCGGTTCGAATGGTTCGCCAGGACTGTTTTTCGGCTGAGCTGACCGACAGCGATCCAGGTCTGGGTCGGACCAAATGCCGGCCGGCGCAGACCTTTGGTGAGCCGATAGTGCGCTCCTATCGCTTTCCGGCGGGGCAGCGTATTTGCCAAACTCCAGAATTAGTTCCTATCGCGTGTTTTAGTCTGCGTTAATTACTCAACGAAGAGTGGCGGAGGCCTGCAATGTCATACCTTTTGGTGGCGCCAGAATTGCTGACGTCGGCGGCGACCGATCTGGAAGGAATCGCCTCGGCGCTGAGCACGGCCAACCTGGCCGCGGCGGTCCCGACCACCGGGATGCTGGCCGCTGGAGCCGATGAGGTCTCGGCGGCTGTGGCGTCGCTGTTCGCCGGCTATGGACAGGCCTACCAATCGATTAGCTTGCAGGCGAATGCATTTCAGGCGCAGTTCATCCAGGCGATCAATGGTGCGGGCGGCGCCTACGCGGCCGCGGAGGCGGCCAGCACCTCGCCGTTGCAGGCCTTCGAAGACACGGTGCTGGGTGTGATCAATGCACCGACCCAGACGTTGTTGGGGCGTCCACTGATCGGCGATGGCGCCGCCGGGACCGCGGCGAATCCAAACGGCGGGGCCGGCGGGTTCTTGTACGGCAATGGCGGCAACGGCTTTTCTCAAACCACAGCCGGGGTTGCCGGCGGGGCCGGCGGCGCTGCGGGCCTGATCGGCAACGGTGGGATGGGCGGGGCCGGCGGGGCCGGCGCGGCAGGTGGTGCCGGCGGGACGGGCGGATGGTTGTACGGCTCCGGCGGCTCCGGCGGGAGCGGGGGCATTGGCACGAGCGCGGTGGGCTTCAACGGTGGGGCCGGTGGTTCCGGCGGGGCGGGCGGAGCTGCCGGCTTGTTTGGTGTGGGTGGAGCGGGTGGGGCCGGTGGTACCGGGGGAGCCGCCGGCGGTTATGACAACGGTTCCGGTCTCACCGGTCTGAGCGCCGGAAGCGGTGGGGCCGGCGGTAGTGGCGGCGCCGGCGGCTGGATGAACGGCAACGCCGGGGCTGGCGGGCACGGCGGGGACGGCGGCGACGGCAACGCCGCGAACAACGGTGGGGTGGGCGGCAACGGAGGCGCCGGCGGCGCAGGGGGAGCCTCTCGGCTGTTCGGCGACGGTGGCGCCGGTGGTGCCGGCGGGGCCGGCGGGCTGAACGGTAATTACAACGGTGGTGGCGGCAACGGAGGCGCTGGCGGCAACGGTGGTCACAGCGGATGGATTCTCGGCAACGCCGGAGCCGGCGGGCAGGGTGGTGCCGGCGGGGCCGGGGCCTATGAGGATGAGTCCAACAGCGTGTTAGACGGCTATTTCGGTGGCAACGGCGGAGCCGGTGGCAGCGGTGGTGCTGCCGGGTTGATCGGTACCGGCGGGGCCGGCGCAGCAGGTGGGGCCGGTGGGCTCAGTGTTTACGAAGGTGCCGGCGACGGCGGTGCCGGGGGCAATGGCGGAGCTGGCGGATGGATCTTCGGCGATGCCGGGGCCGGCGGGCAAGGTGGAGTCGGTGGTAACGGGTTCCTGCTGCGGCAAGCCGGCAGCCCGTATACCGGTTACTGGAGTGGCAACGGTGGCGCCGGGGGCAGTGGCGGTGCTGCCGGGTTGTTTGGCGCCGGCGGGGCCGGCGGGGCGGGTGGTGCCGGCGGCCTCTACGGCGACGACTATTCGGGCAACGGGGGTAACGGGGGCAATGGTGGGGCCGGCGGGATGCTGTTCGGTGATGCCGGGGCCGGTGGCCAAGGTGGAGCAGGCGGTGACGATTTCGCCGTTCTCGATTCTTCCGGCAACACGTACGGGTACTACGGCGATAGCGGCGGAACCGGCGGTATGGGCGGCAGCGGTGGCGCGGCCGGGCTGTTCGGTGCCGGTGGGGCCGGCGGATCGGGTGGCGCGGGAGGCGCCCTTGGCTACGGTCCCGGTGTCGGCGGCGCTGGCGGTAATGGTGGCCGTGGTGGCTGGCTGTTCGGCGCCGCGGGTGCCGGCGGCGACGGGGGTGCCGGCGGGGATGGCTACGTCACGTATGACGGCACCTTCTCGCAATACGCCGGGGCGGACTTTGGGGCCGGCGGTGGTGCCGGTGGCAGCGGTGGAGCTGCCGGGCTCTTCGGAGTCGGCGGGACCGGCGGGGCCGGCGGGGCAGGTGGGCTCGGCGGGTACGGCGTCGCCGGCACTGGTGGGGACGGCGGCGCCGGCGGTGCCGGCGGGACGTTGATCGGGACCGGCGGGACCGGCGGGCAAGGTGGTGCCGGCGGAGACGGCGTCAATGACACGGTCACCGGCTTTGTCAACGGTTTCGGCGGTTCTGGTGGTGCGGGCGGTGCCGGTGGTGTCGGCGGCGGATGGTTCGGCGACGGCGGCGCGGGCGGCGCCGGAGGCGCCGGCGGGGACAGCTTCCAAGGCTATTACTCAGGCGGAAACGGCGGCAGCGGCGGCAGCGGCGGGGCCGCCCAATTCATCGGCAACGGCGGTGCCGGTGGGTCCGGGGCCATCGGCGGAGCGGGCTCCCCCACTGGTCCAGGCAACGATGGTGAACAGGGGCTCGAGGGCGCCGCTGGTACCGGCGGGCTGCTCTTCGGAAGCGTGGGCTAGCGCGCAGCGGCGAGCCGACCGGCCCGAGTCGGTACGCTGCCCGCTATGGCTGATCGGCCCGCACGGGTTGACGACGTCCATCGGATCGCCGCGTCGATGCCGCACGTCAAACGCCTGGAAGGGCCCAAAGGCAACCCCATCTATCAGGTGGGCGGCAAATCGTTCGTGTTCTTTCGCACCCCGCAACCGGACGCGGCCGATCCGGACCGCGGGGAGCGCTATACCGACGTGATCATGCTCTGGGTGGAGTCCGAAAGCGACAAATTTGCGCTTATCCAGGATCCTGGGTCGCCATTCTTTTCCACGGCCCATTTCGACGGGCATCTGTCAGTGCTGGTGCGAGCCAGTCGGTTGGCCGAAATCGGCACCACCGAATTAGCCGAACTCATTCAGGACGCCTGGCTGTCGCGCGCCTCCAAGAAGCGGGCCGAGACGTGGCTGGCCGCCCAAAGCGCCCAGAAAACCTAGCCGCCGGTACGCCTTGGGGTAGGGCTGAATGCGGCCGGAATTCGTGTCCCAAAAGTGTTTAGACACGAGTACAACGGGTATGTACGCAACTGCGGGAATTTTTCTCGAACACAATGGAGGTCACCATGCGTGGGCGCGGAGTTGTCGGGGCGATTGTGCTCGTATGGTTGCTCATTGGAGTATTCGCAACATGGCAGCGAGGCTACTTCAAGGGTCAGCAAACAAGCTGTGCCTCAGTGGGAACCGTTGCAGTCACGGTGCTCGCTGGGCCACTCAATTACTTCGGCGTCAACCCGAAAGTAAGGGACTGCCATTTGCCGCAACCTAGCGCAATGGAATCAATCGATCACGCACTCGCAATGTAAAGGAAGTCGTCATGATCGTCGTCGGTGCCATCCTGCTCATCCTGGGGTTTGTGTTCGGTATCCATTTGCTGACCACCCTTGGTGTCATCCTGTTGGTGATCGGTGCGGTGCTGTGGGTCATGGGCTCGGTGGGTCGCCCGGTGGCCGGCCGGCGGTATTGGTACTGACCGCTGGAGTTCCACACCCGCCTCTCACAGCCTGCACATAGCAACGGCATAGCTTCGGCCTAGCCCGGAGCGGATACTGGAAACCGTGACCGCCCCCCGAAGTTCGGCTGAGCGCGTTGTGATGTGCCGCGCCGATGGTCAACCGGTAAGCGTGTTGGTCGTCGATGACGAACCCGTTCTGGCCGAGATGGTGTCAATGGCACTGCGTTACGAGGGCTGGAACATCGCCACCGCCTCTGATGGAGCGTCTGCGATCGCGTCCGCCCGCGCCGAGCGCCCTGACGTCGTCGTACTCGACGTGATGCTGCCCGACATGAGCGGGCTGGAAGTCCTGCATCGCTTGCGTAAGGAGAACCCAGCGCTGCCGGTGCTGCTGTTGACGGCCAAGGATGCGGTGGAGGATCGCATCGCCGGGTTGACCGCTGGCGGAGACGATTACGTGACCAAGCCGTTCAGCATCGAGGAGGTCGTGCTGCGGCTGCGGGCGCTGCTGCGACGCACCGGTGTGACCACCGTGGACAGCGGGGCTCAGCTGGTCGTGGGGGACCTGGTGCTCGATGAGGACAGTCATGAAGTGACACGCGCCGGCGAGCTGATTTCGTTGACATCAACCGAATTCGAATTGCTACGGTTCATGATGCGTAACTCCAAGCGGGTACTGAGTAAGGCGCAGATTCTGGACCGGGTATGGAGTTATGACTTCGGCGGCCGGTCCAACATCGTCGAGCTCTACATCTCCTACCTGCGCAAGAAGATCGACAACGGTCGCGAACCCATGATTCACACGCTGCGCGGCGCAGGTTATGTCCTCAAACCGGCTCGTTAGGAGACCGGGCGCCTGGTCGCTTCGGCTGCGCCTGCTGGTCGGGCAGATCCTCGTCCTAGCCGTTGTTTGTGTGGGAATCACCGCCGCAACCGAACTGGCGCTGCATCACCACCTGGTCGCACAGCTCGACGGGCAACTGGGCGGAACGTCGCATCGATCGGCGTTGATGTACCCCGAGTCGTCCCATCGATTCTGGCGGCACCAGCACCGATACTGGCGCCCCGGCCCCGGGCCGCGGTTTCTGGATGCCCCGGGCCAGCCGGCCGGCATGGTTGGCGCCGTGGTCAGGGACGGCAAGGCGATCGTTGCGGGGTATCTGACCAATAGTGGGGACCGTGCCGAAATCAGCCCGACGGCGCAGGCCCAGCTGGCGGCCGTTGCCGGCAGCCAAGATCCGGTGACACTGAACCTCGATGGGTTGGGCCGCTACCGGGTGGTGTCCGCCCTGAGCCGCCGCGGTGACGAACTCATCGTCACCGGCCTTTCGATGTCGGATGTGGACGCGACCATGATCCGAATGCTGATCATTTTCGGCATCGTCACCATCGTCGCATTGGTCGCGGCCACCACCGCCGGCGCGATTATCATTCGGCGGGCACTGGCCCCGTTGCGCCGGGTGGCCCAAACCGCAACGGAAGTCGTCGATTTGCCGTTGGATCGCGGCGAAGTCGAATTGCCGGTGCGGGTATCGGAGACCGACGCCAACCCCGACACCGAGGTGGGTCAGCTTGGGTCGGCGCTCAACCGGATGCTCGATCACATTGCCGCCGCACTGTCGACCCGGCAGGCAAGCGAGACGCGGGTTCGTCAATTCGTCGCCGACGCCAGTCATGAGCTGCGCACCCCGCTGGCCGCGATTCGCGGGTACACCGAGCTGGCGCAACGAATGGGTGATGACCGTGCCGCGGTCGCCCATGCGATGAGCCGGGTGGGGTCCGAGACGGAGCGGATCACCAGTCTGGTCGAGGACCTGTTGCTGCTGGCCCGGTTGGACTCCGGCCGTCCGCTGGAACGCGAGCCGGTCGATATGTCCCGGCTGGCGGTCGATGCCGTCAGCGATGCGCATATCGCCGGACCGGATCACCAGTGGGAGCTTGACCTGCCCGCAGAACCGGTAGTCGTCACCGGCGATGCCGCACGGCTACACCAAGTCGTCGCCAACCTGCTGGCCAATGCTCGTATCCACACCGGCCCCGGCGCCGTCGTCACCACCCGGCTCAGTAGTGGGCCGACGCATGTGGTGCTGGAGGTGATCGACAACGGTCCGGGCATTCCCGAGGCGATGCAGTCGGAGATATTCGAGCGGTTCGCCCGCGGTGATACCTCCCGCTCCCGCAAGGGCGGCAGCACCGGCCTGGGCCTGGCGATCGTGGCGGCCGTGGTGAAGGCGCACAACGGCACCATCACCGTCAACAGCTCGCCCGGACGCACCGAGTTTGCGGTGCGGCTGCCACTTGACGCGTGGCAACGATCCGGCGTGCCGCCCGGCTGAGTTGCCGACCGCAGTAGCCCGGCAACTCAGCGGACGCTGTTGATCATTGGGCCAGCCGAATTGCTGGGCCGCCCACCGCGGGCGCTTGGGCCCGCATCGTCACCGTGGGCGGACTAGGGGCAGGTCACGTTGATTTCGAACGGCTTGTTCACCGGGGACATCGGGTTGGCCATGTCGACCCCCGTCGCCGTGCCGCTGATCTTGTAGCTGCTGCCGTCCTTGGTCGCCGAGGCGTTGCCCTGGCCGGTGCCCGACGTGTAGCCCAGCGTCACGCCGTTGACGTTGCCGAGCCCGACCGACTTGACCTCCGGGGGGTTGGCGTCGGTGAGCACCGCGGCGATACCGGTGGCTGCTCCACCGATCGCGATGTTGACGTTGCCCGCGGCCGTCGTGCATACGACGGAGCCGGTCACGTGCTGGTCTTGCCCATCGATGAGGACCTTTGTGCCGGAGGCTTGACCGCCTCCGGTGCTTGCTGATGTCGAGCCCGTACTCGAGCTTTCGCCACCGCTTGTGGTCGACTTGTTGCTCGAACATCCGGAAAGACCCGCGACAAAAATGGCCGCTCCGGCAACCGCGACCGTCAGTCCACGCTTCACCTGTGCTCCTTTGCCCGTGTGTAGCGGCCATCGGCATTGAGGACCGCTTCGGCAGTATGCGGGTTAACTGGACCCGAGGTCTAGGGACCGCGAGAAAAATATTTCCGAGTTCGCTGGCACATCGCCGCGCAAAGTCGCTGCACCGGCCTATCGACGACGGTGATGCTGATGGCAATGTAGTGCCGGTGGACCACAAACCCCCTACCGCGGCGATCGAAACGGCTCATGGCGAACACTCCCTACCGCTACAGGACACCCGAGATTTCGACGACGCTGACCGTGGCTTCATCGCGGCCTTGACCCCGTGCGTCATCAAGGCCGCCGACGGCCGAGTCGTGTGGGACAACGACGCGTATTCGTTTCTCGACGGCCCCGCGCCCACATCGGTGCATCCCAGTCTGTGGCGCCAATCGACACTGGCTGCCAAACAAGGCTTGTACGAAGTCGTGCCGGGCATCTACCAGGTTCGCGGATTCGACCTGTCAAACATCACCTTTGTCGAGGGTGACACCGGAATCATCGTCATCGACCCCTTGGTATCCACCGAGGTCGCGGCCGCCGCGTTGACCCTGTACCGCGCCCACCGCGATGCGGACCGGCCGGTGGTCGCGGTGATCTATACCCACAGTCACGTCGATCATTTCGGCGGAGTGCTCGGCGTCACCTCCCAGGACGACGTGGACGCGGGCAAGGTGAAGGTGCTCGCCCCGCAAGGCTTCACCGAGCATGCCGTTCAGGAGAACGTCTACGCGGGACCGGCGATGACCCGCCGTGCGACCTACATGTACGGCACATTGCTCGAACGTGGACCACAGGCGCAAGTGGGCTGCGGGCTCGGCCAGACGCCATCGACCGGCGAGGTCGCCATCATCAACCCGACTGTCGACATCCGTTCGACCGGGGAAAAACACACCATCGACGGCGTGGAGATCGAATTCCAGATGGCGCCGGGCACCGAAGCCCCCGCCGAGATGCACTTCTATTTCCCGAAGTTCCGCGCCCTGTGCATGGCCGAAAACGCCACCCACAATCTGCACAACCTGCTGACGCTACGCGGCGCGCTGGTGCGTGACCCGCACGCATGGTCGGGCTACCTCACCGAGGCGATCGATACGTTCGCCGACCGCGCCGACGTGGTCTTCGCATCCCACCACTGGCCGACCTGGGGCCGTGAACGCATCGTCGAATTCCTGGCGCTGCAACGAGACCTCTACGCGTACCTGCATGACCAGACGCTGCGGCTGCTCAACCAGGGTTACACCGGTGTGGAGATCGCTGAAATGTTCCAGATGCCGCCGGCATTGGAGCAGGCCTGGCATACCCGCGGCTACTACGGGTCGGTCAACCACAACGTCAAAGCCGTTTATCAGCGATACATGGGTTGGTTCGACGGCAACCCCGGCCGGCTGTGGCCGCATCCCCCCGAAGAGCTCGCGCCTCGCTACGTCGAGGCCATGGGCGGGATCGATCAGGTGGTCGAACTCGCCCAGCAGGCTTTCGATTCCGGCGACTTCCGCTGGGCGGCCACGCTGCTCGATCACGCGGTGTTCACCGACAGCGAGCATTCCGCGGCCCGGACTCTCTACGCCGACACCCTGGAGCAGCTGGCCTATGGCGCCGAGAACGCGGTGTGGCGCAACTTCTTCCTGTGCGGCGCGGCCGAGTTGCGCGACGGCAAGTTCGGTACCGCCGTGCAAACCACCTCGCCGACTCTGCTGACCCAGCTGACTCCGGAACAGATCTTCGACAGCCTGGCGATCCGCATCGACGGTCCGCGCAGCTGGGACCTGGACCTCACCATCGATGTGACGTTCGAGGATCTCAACGCCAACTACCGGCTTGCGCTGAGCAATGGTGTGTTGGTGCACCGCAAGGTCGCCGCGGATGAAGCGACGGCGTCGGCAACCGTCAAGCTGCAGAACAAGTCTCGGCTGCTGGCCGTGGCGATGGGCGACGTCACCTCGCCCGGGCTCGAGGTCTCCGGGGACGAGTCGGTGTTGCAGACGCTGGCCGGTGTGCTCGATGAGCCGGACCCCGACTTCAACATCATCCTGCCCTAGCGGCCATCACGCGACGTCGATCACCACCTTGCCCAGCACCTTGCGTTCGGCGACGTAGCGCAGCGCGGCAGGCGTGTCGGCCAATGGGAAGCGGGCGCCGATGTGCGGCCGGATCTTTCCAGCGGCGAACATCTGTGACAGCTCTGCGACATCGCGGGCGCACTCGTCGGGGTAGTCGCCCATGAAGGTGCGGATCTCCATGCCGCGGATGGTGAGGTTCTTGAGCATCACCAGGTTGAGCGGAATGGCCGGAATGGATCCGGCCGCGTAGCCCAGGGTGACGAACATGCCCCCGCGGGCCAGGCCACGCAGCGCGGGTTCGGCGTACGATCCGCCGACGGGATCGAGGACGACGCGGGCGCTCTCGCCGGTCAGTTCCCGGATTCGCAGCTTCAGGTCCTCCTGGCCATAGTCGACGACGGCCTCGGCGCCGCGCTGGCGGCACAAACCCAGCTTCTCCGGACTGGATGCTGCTGCCAGCACCCGGGCACCCATCGCCACCGCCAGATCGACGGCGGCCAGGCCCACACCGCCTGCCGCGCCGAGCACCACGACCCAATCGCCCTGCGACACTTGGGCTACCGAGCGCAGCGCATGATAGGCGGTGCGGTAGGTGACGCCGAACGCGGCGGCGGACGCGAAGTCGGCGTCGTCGGGGATGGGTTCGGCCGCCGCCCCGTCGAGCAGCGCCAACTCGGCGAACGCCCCGAATGTCGTGCCGAATACGCGTTGCCCCGGAACCAGAGTCACGCCCCCGCCGACGCTCACGACTTCGCCGGCGATCTCGTTGCCGGGGATGAATGGGGGTGGGATCTTGATCTGGTACTTGCCCGCGATGAACAGCACGTCGGGAAAGTTGACCGCCGCGGCGCGAACCCGCACCAGCACCTGACCGGTTGCGGGAACGGGGTCGGGAACTTCGTCTAGCACCAGATCTTCCGGTGGACCGTAGGCGTTACAGACGATCGCGCGCATTCAACTGACCCCCAGCCCGAGCAGACAGAACCGTACGAGATGCTCGATGTCGTCTCGGCCGGGCCGCTCGGCCGAACCCACGTACCTGCGCATCGTCGCAACCGTGCAACCGTAGACCGCCTCGACGTCACGATCCACGTCGGAGCTGCCCAGTGCGGTCACCGGTGCGGTGAGTAGATCACGCAGCGGTCGCAGCATTTCCCGGTCGGTCGCAAGCCAAGTCGACAGTTGCCCGGCGGCCGCGCGACTCATGCTGATCAGGTGTGGGTCGGCAACCTGGGCCAGCGTGCCCTCGATCCAGCGCGCGATCTTGGTGTCCGGGCGTGACTCCTTGGCCATCTGATGTTCCAGGTAGGACACCACAATGGCGACACCGCGCTCCATCACGGCCAGGATCAGATCGTCCTTGCCGGCGAAATACCGATAGAACGCCTTGTTCGACGAACCGGCCTCGGCGACGATGTCGCTGACCCGCGGAGGTTCGGGAGCGGCGCGTTCCATCACCCGCACCGCGGCGGCGAGAATGCGCTCCACTTCCTCGGTGGCCTCGCGCTGGCGGTCATCGAGCGCGCGCTCGACTGCGGCGGTGACTCGATCGCTCACGGTGAATCGGGAAGGGCCGGAACACGGTCGACGAGTTGGCCGTACTTGGCGCGGGCGGCCGCTTGCCGGACGGTCAGTGATTCGCTGGGCCACTGCGGGTCTTCGGGCTCGTAGTTCTTCAGCAGCATCCGCGCCAGGTTCACCTTGTGGGCTTCGGTGGGGCCGTCTGCCAGCCCCAGCGCAACACCGCCGAGTAGCACGCTGACCAGCGGTAGCTGATCGGTGGTGCCCAGCGCGCCGTGCACCTGGATGGCACGCAGACCAATCGATTTGAGCACTTGGGATGCCAGGATCTTGCAGGCGCCGATCTCGGCGCGCGCCGCGTGCTCGCCGGCGGTGTCGATCATCCAGGCCGCGTGCAGCACCGCCAGCCGGAACGGCATCAGCTCGGTGTAGGAGTCGGCGATGAACGCTTGCACCAACTGCTTATCGGCCAGCGAACTGCCCTGGGTGAATCGACTTTTCGCTCGACGTGACATCATCTCGACCGCACGCTGCGCCACCCCGATGGAGCGCATCGCGTGATGCAGCCGGCCACCGGCCAGGCGGGTTTGCAGGATCAGAAATCCCTGCCCCGGTTCCCCGAGCAGCGCATCCGCACCGACTCGAACGTCGTCGTAGTGCACCAGGGAGTGACCCGGTTCGTGTGGCAGGGCGCCGACCAGGTGGTGGTTGGCTTCGATGGTCAAGCCCTTGGTTCCAGCCGGGACCAGGAACGTCGACGCTCCGTGGTGAACGGCCACATCCGGATTGGTGATCGCGACGACGATGAAAAACGATGCGACCGAGGCGTTGGACGAGAAATACTTGCGGCCGCTGATTACCCAATCGTCACCGTCGCGGACGGCGCGGGTGGTGAAGACGCGCGGATCGGCACCGCCCTGCGGCTCGGTCATGGAGAAGCAGGAGAAGATCTCGCCGGACAGCAAGCCCTGCAGGTAGCGGTCCTTTTGATCCTGGGTGCCAAACCGCGCAATGATCTCCGCGTTGCCGGTGTCGGGTGCCTGGGTGCCGAACACGATCGGAGCCCAGGGGCTGCGTCCCAGGATCTCGTTGATCAGGGTCAGTTTCACCGCGCCAAAGCCCTGCCCGCCGAGTTCCGGACCCAAATGTGGGGCCCACAAGCCTTCGTCGCGAACTCGTTGTTTGAGGGGATCCACGACGCGGCGGCGTTCATCGTTGAGCGGCAGGAACTCGCAGCCGGGGAACACCACCTCGAGCGGTTCCACCTCCTCGCGCACGAACCCGCGGATCCAGTCGAGCTTCTTCTCGAACTCCGGTTCGGTGGAGAAGTCCCAAGGCATTCGCGTGCTCCTGTCTTTCAGGGAATGCCGCCGTCGGCGCGCAAGATCGATCCGGTGGTGAAACTGGACGCGTCAGAAGCCAGAAACAATGCCGCTCCGACGATTTCGGGTGGGTTTCCGGCGCGCCGCAGGGCTAGGTGGCCGAATGGATTCTGCGTGGCCGCTTCGAGGTTCCAGGCCTTGCTGACATCGGTCAGAAACGGCCCGGCCATCAATGTGTTGACGCGCACCGTCGGTCCGAATGCCCGCGCCAGGCCCTCGGTCATCGCGTTGAGCCCGGCCTTTGCCGCGGCATAGGGAATGATGTCGGCGCTCGGGCGCAGCGAACCGGCCGAACTCACGTTGATGATGGAGCCTGTGCCGGCGGCCACCATCCGCTCACCGACCAACGCCGAGAGCCGGAACGGGCCCTTGAGGTTGAGGTTGAGCACCGCATCGAACAGCTTCTCGGTGACGTCGCTCAGCTTGTCGTAGAGCGGCGACATGCCCGCGTTGTTGATCAGTGTGTCGATCTTGCCGAAGCGTTCGTAGGACGCCGCGACCAGCCCGTCGAGCTGATCCCAGCGCCCCACATGCACTTGATAGGCCAGGGCGGAGCGCCCGGTCTCGGACTCGATCTCGGTGGCGGTGGCCACGCAGTTATCCAGGTTGCGGCTGGCGATCACCACGTCGGCGCCGCAGCGTGCCGCCGCAAAGGCCATCTGCCGGCCCAGGCCGCGGCTGCCCCCGGTGATCAGGACAACGTGGTCGGTGAGGTCGAAAAGCTGGTCGGCATAACCCATTTCAACGCGCCTTGGTTGCGCGGGCCAGCTCGGCGGCGGTGGCGATCAGCCGGGGGATCATCGCAGCGAACGCGTCCTTGATCTTGGGATCCACCCCGGCTGTGTGGGGCCCGGCGCGCACGGCGGCGGCGTAGGTCTTCTCCAGCACGATGCCCAGTTTCCAGTTCGCCAACACCAGGTAGTAGTCGATGTTGTCGGTGGACAGCCCGCTGACCTTCTCGTAGTGCTCGAGCAGTTCGCTGCGCTTCGGCATGGCACTCATGTCCAGATAGAACCCGTCGGCGCGCGGCTCTTCACCGTCATAGCCCAGCAGTGACCAGGCCAGATCCAGCAGCGGGTCGCCGATCGTGGTCATCTCCCAGTCCACAATCGCGGCCAGTCGGGCGGGTTCCCCGTGGGCGAACATGACATTGGCGAACTGGTAGTCGCCGTGCATGATGCCCGGCGTGTAATGCGCCGGCCGGTTGCGGCGCAACCAGTCCGAGGCCGCGTCCAGCCCGGGCAGTTCGCGCACCTGGTAGGCCGCGAGAAAGTGCAGCCACCGGTCGACCTGGCGCTCATGGAATCCGTCCGGGCGGCCGAAGCCTTCCAGGCCCTGGCCGCGCCAGTCCACCCGGCCCAGTTTGGCCGCCCCTTCGACGAGTTGCAGCGCCAGCCCGCGGCGGGCTGGCAGGTCGGTGTCGAAGGGTGCGGGCCACCCGCCGTCCATCGGGCTCCATCCATCGATGGCCCTCATCAGGTAGAACGGCATGCCCAGCACCGATCCGGTCTCGTCGGCAGCGATCAGTTCTGCGTGCGGCACGTCGGTGCCGGACAGGGCCCTTACCAGCCGGATCTCGCGCAGCAAGCCGTCAATGCGGGTCGCGTCGGCACCCGGGCCGGGCATGCGCAGCACCATGCTCTGATCGCCGCGGCGCACCAGGTACAGCGTGTTCTGCGAACCGCCCTCTAGCTGCGCGAGCAGGGGCTCCTCGCCGCTGCCGGGCGCATGGCTGCTATCCAGCCAGCGCCCCAGAACGGCCGCATTCAGCGAGGTACCGCCTTTGGTCTCCATCGGCCGCACTCCAAACTCTCATTTTGGAGAATAGCATTCTCACTGCGGTTGGGCGGGCCCGGGACGAGCAGGGCATCGCCACTTAGGGCCCAGGGACGCCGGGTCCGCCGTCACCCCCGTTCCCGTCGGGTCCACCGGCGGGGGGTCCGCCGGTGCCGGTGCCGGGGGTGGCGCCGGCGATGCCGTCTTGGCCGCTAGCCCCCATCGCCCCGGTTGCCCCGGGCTGACCGTCGGGGCTTTGGGTTGAGGGGGTTTCGCCTCCGGCGCCGCCGTTGCCGCCGGTGCCGCCGTCGCCTCCGCTGCCGCCGTTGCCGGCGTCTCCGCCGGTGCCGTTGGTGCCGGATTGTCCGTAGGTGCCACCGGCGCCCGCGGCCCCGCCGTCCCCGCCGTTGCCGCCGTTTCCGCCGGTGCCTCCGGTGCCGCCGTCACCGCCATCTCCGCCAACTGCGGCCGCCCCTGCCTCGCTGCTCCCGCCAATGCCGCCGTCTCCGCCGGTGCCTCCGGTAGCCCCGATGCCGCCGTTTCCGCCGGTGCCGCCTGTTCCGCCGTTGCCGCCGTCGCCGTAGAGGCCGCCGGTGCCGCCGGCCCCGCCTGCTCCGCCGTTGCTGCCGTCGCCTCCGGTGGCGCCGATACCGCCGGTCCCGCCGTCACCGGCCGCGCCGCCAGGGCCGTGAAAGCCGTTTCCGCCGTTGCCGCCTGTTCCGCCGGTGCCGCCGCCGTTGCCGCCGTTGCCGCCGTTGCCGCCCTCGCCGCCCTGGCCGGGTAAGACGGAGGTGCCTAACCCGAGGCCGCCGTTGCCGCCGTTTCCGCCGGCGCCGCCGCCGTCGCCGCCTGCCCCACCGTCACCGCCCCAGCCGCCGGCGATTGCGGCGTAGCCGCCTGTTCCGCCGGTGCCGCCGATGGTGCCGGGTCCGCCGCTGCCGCCGTCGCCACCGTTACCGCCGAAGGGCTGGTCGAAGTCGGCGTAGCCGTTGCCGCCGGTGCCGCCTGCTTGGCCGGCGTAGGCGCCGTTGTCGCCGGTGCCGCCGTTGAAGAGGGTTTGATTGCCGGACGCGTCGGTTCCGGGGTTGGCGGTGCTGGTGACGGGGTGGGGGGTGGGGTTGGTGCCGGTGGTGCCGGTGGCGCCGTTGCCGCCGTTTCCGCCGTTTCCGCCGTTGCCGTAGTCGCCGCCGTTGCCTCCGGTGCCGCCTTTGCCGCCGTTGAGGGTGGGGTCGGTGGAGGTGTAGCCGTCTCCGCCGCGTCCGCCGCTGCCGTTGGTGGTGGTGGGGGTGGTGCCGTTGGTGCCGTGGGCGGCGGGGGTGGTGCCGTCCCCGCCGGTGCCGCCGGCCCCGCCGAGTCCGCCGATGCCGGGGTTGGCGCCGTTGCCGCCGTTGCCGCCGTCGAGGTGGGTGGCGTCACCGGTGGCGCCGGTGCCGCCGTCACCGGCGATCGCGCCGTCGCCGCCGTTACCGCCGGCCCCGCCGGCCCCGTTGGCGCCCGCGCTGCCGTGGGTTGCGGCCCCGCCGGCGCCGCCGTTGCCGCCGGTTCCGCCGTTGCCGCCGTTGCCGCCGGCTCCGGCGTTTCCGCCGTTGGTGCCGGCGGTGGTGGCGTTGGTGCCGTTGGCCCCGGCCGCCCCGTTACCGCCGCCCCCGCCGCCCCCGCCGTGCCCGCCGGCCCCGCCGTCACCGGCGATCAGGCCGCCGGTGCCGCCGGCTCCGCCGTTGCCGCCGTTGCTGCCGTTGCCGCCGTTGCCGCCGGGATCACCAGCGGCGGGCGGCGCGGTCCCGAGGGCGCCGGTGGCGCCGTTGCCGCCGTTGCCGCCGGCGCCGCCGTTGCCGTAGTCGCCGCCGTTTCCGCCGTTGCCGCCGTTGCCGCCGTTGAGGGTGGGGTCGGTGGAGGTGTAGCCGTCTCCGCCGCGCCCGCCGTCGCCGGCGTTGGTGGTGGGGGTGGTGCCGGCCAGGCCGTGGGCGCCGGTGCGCGAACCAGTCCCGCCGGTCCCGCCGGCGCCGCCGGCGCCGGGGTTACCGCCGTTGCCGCCGTTGCCGCCGTCGAGGTGGAGGCCATCACCGTTGGCGCCGGCGCCGCCGTTGCCAGCGATCGCTCCGTTACCGCCGGTGCCGCCGTTACCGCCGGCCCCGGTTGTCCCGGTGCTGCCGAACCAGCCGGTGGCTCCGCCGGCTCCGCCCGTACCGCCATCACCGCCGGTCCCGCCGGCCCCGCCGTTACCGCCGTTGCCGCCGCTGGTCCCGGCGGTCGTCGCGGTTGCGCCCGCGCCTCCGGCTCCGCCCGCACCGCCGGCACCGCCGGCCCCGCCGGCCCCACCGTCGCCGCCGGCACTGAACAGCCAGCCGCCTCGGCCACCGGCCCCGCCCGCCCCGCCGGCCCCGCCGTCGTGTCCGGTCTGGCCGGTTTGTCCGGTCAAACCCTGGGCGCCCGCCGCGCCGGTGGCGCCGTCCCCGCCGGCCCCGCCGGCCCCGCCATCACCGAACACCCAGCCGCCTCGGCCCGCGCCTCCACCGGAGCCCCCGGCCCCAGTGTTGGAGGTGCCCCCGGCCCCGCCGGCCCCACCGTCGCCGGCTACCCAGCCGCCGTTACCGCCATGACCGCCGCCACCGCCCACACCCGTACCCGAGATGCCGCCGGCCCCACCGGCCCCACCGGCCCCGAACAACCCCGTACCGCCGCCATGACCCCCCACCCCGGCGGTGGTCAGGCCATTGCCGCCGGTCCCGCCTTGGCCCCCAGCACCGAACAGCCAGCCGCCGGCGCCCCCGCCGCCCCCGACACCGCCGGCCCCGCTCGCGGAGGCCCCGCCGGCCCCGCCAGCACCACCGGTACCGATCAACCCGGCGCTACCCCCACGGCCCCCGGCCTGACCGGCCGCTCCCGATCCGCCCCGACCCCCATTGCCCCACAACAGGCCGCCGGCACCGCCATTGCCTCCGGTGCCATCCACCCCATTGGCGCCATCACCGATAAGCGGGCGCCCCAACCAGGCCATCGTCGGGGCATTGAGGGCGCCCATCACATCGGCGCCGGCGCTCTGCAACACCGATACCCCCGCCGCCTCGGCCCCGGCATAGGAATCCGCGGCCGCATTCAATGCCGCGACGAACCGGCCATGAAACACCGCCGCCTGCGCGCTGATCGCCTGATAGGCCTGCCCATGACCATCAAATAGCTGGGCCACCGCCACCGACACCTCATCGGCGCCCAATGCTCCCGCCAACGCCGTGGTCGGCCCCGCCGCCCACGCCCCGGCGGTCTGCACACCCGAGCCGATCACCGCCGCCTGGGCGGCAGCGGCCCCCAACACCTCCGGGCTAGCAAACACAAAAGACATGACCGTCTCCCCGACTGGTAGCTCGCCCAACACCAACACGCAATCACCACACCGTGAGCACAGCGATACTAGCCATCTGAAAACCAGCGATTCCGGTTTTCCGAGAAAATTCACCCAGCCCCACCCGGCGCCCATCCAGTACCCGCGAGCACCACACCAGCAGCGCAGCGACCCCGGTCAGCTGAAAACCCGCGATTGCCATGCCTGGGCAATGTCCACCACGTGGTCCCTACGAGCGGTGCTAGTGGTCTATAGCGGGTGTCTAGGGAACCCCGGGCCCACCATTGCCGCCATTGCCGGCGGTGCCGGTGCCCGGGGTCATACCGGCGATGCCGTCTTGGCCGGTAGCCCCCATCGCGCCGGCTTGTCCGTCGGCGCCGTAAGGAGGACCGGGACTAAAGCCGTATTCGTCCACGGTGGCGCCGCCGTCACCGGGGGCGCCACCGTCGCCTCCGCTGCCGCCGGTGCCGGCGTTGCCGCCGGTGCCGTTGGTGCCGGATTGTCCGTAGGTGCCGCCGGCGCCCGCGGCGCCGCCGTCCCCGCCGTTGCCGCCGTTGCCGCCGGTGCCTCCGGTGCCGCCGTCGCCGCCGGTCCCGGGGGAAGAGGAGTCGCCGTTGTAATAGGTTTGGCCGTTGCCTCCGGTGCCGCCGGTGCCGCCGGTGGCTCCGGTGCCGCCGTTGCCTCCGGTGCCTCCTGTTCCGCCGTTGCCGCCGTTGCCGTAGAGGCCGCCGGTGCCTCCGGCGCCGCCTGCTCCGCCGTTGCTGCCGTCGCCTCCGGTGGCGCCGATGCCGCCGGTGCCGCCCGTGCCACCGGTCCCGTTGTGACCGCCTTGGGTGCTGTACCCGCCGTTGCCGCCGTTGCCTCCGGTCCCGCCGCCTGCCCCGCCGTTGCCGCCGGCACCCCCGTCGTTGCCGTAATAGAACGAGTTGCCGCCGGCACCGCCGTTTCCGCCGGCGCCGCCGCCGTCGCCGCCTGCCCCGCCATCGCCGCCTGTTCCGGCGACGTCGACACCGGGGCCGCCGTGGCCGCCGTTGCCGCCGACAGTGCCGGGGCCGCCGATGCCGCCATCCCCGCCGTTGCCGCCAAGCGCATTCTGCGCGTCGTAGTAGCCGATGCCGCCGTTTCCGCCTGCTTGGCCGGCGTAGGCGCCGTTGTCGCCGTTGCCGCCATTGAAGGTGTCGGCAGTTCCGTTGGCTCCGGAGGCGGCGGTGCTGGTGACGGGGTGGGGGGTGGGGTTGGTGCCGGTGGTGCCGGTGGCGCCGTTGCCGCCGTTTCCGCCGGCGCCGCCGTTGCCGTAGTCGCCGCCGTTGCCTCCGGTGCCGCCTTTGCCGCCGTTGAGGGTGGGGTCGGTGGAGGTGTAGCCGTCTCCGCCGCGTCCGCCGCTGCCGTTGGTGGTGGTGGTGGGGGTGGTGCCGTTGATGCCGTGGGCGGCGGGGGTGGTGCCGTCCCCGCCGGTGCCGCCGGCCCCGCCGAGTCCGCCGATGCCGGGGTTGGCGCCGTTGCCGCCGTTGCCGCCGTCGAGGTGGGTGGCGTCACCGGTGGCGCCGGTGCCGCCGTCACCGGCGATCGCGCCGTCGCCGCCGTTACCGCCGGCCCCGCCGGCCCCGTTGGCGCCCGCGCTGCCGTGGGTTGCGGCCCCGCCGGCGCCGCCGTTGCCGCCGGTTCCGCCGTTGCCGCCGTTGCCGCCGGCTCCGGCGTTTCCGCCGTTGGTGCCGGCGGTGGTGGCGTTGGTGCCGTTGGCCCCGGCCGCCCCGTTACCGCCGCCCCCGCCGCCCCCGCCGTGCCCGCCGGCCCCGCCGTCACCGGCGATCAGGCCGCCGGTGCCGCCGGCTCCGCCGTTGCCGCCGTTGCTGCCGTTGCCGCCGTTGCCGCCGGGATCACCAGCGGCGGGCGGCGCGGTCCCGAGGGCGCCGGTGGCGCCGTTGCCGCCGTTGCCGCCGGCGCCGCCGTTGCCGTAGTCGCCGCCGTTTCCGCCGTTGCCGCCGTTGCCGCCGTTGAGGGTGGGGTCGGTGGAGGTGTAGCCGTCTCCGCCGCGCCCGCCGTCGCCGGCGTTGGTGGTGGGGGTGGTGCCGGCCAGGCCGTGGGCGCCGGTGCGCGAACCAGTCCCGCCGGTCCCGCCGGCGCCGCCGGCGCCGGGGTTACCGCCGTTGCCGCCGTTGCCGCCGTCGAGGTGGAGGCCATCACCGTTGGCGCCGGCGCCGCCGTTGCCAGCGATCGCTCCGTTACCGCCGGTGCCGCCGTTACCGCCGGCCCCGGTTGTCCCGGTGCTGCCGAACCAGCCGGTGGCTCCGCCGGCTCCGCCCGTACCGCCATCACCGCCGGTCCCGCCGGCCCCGCCGTTACCGCCGTTGCCGCCGCTGGTCCCGGCGGTCGTCGCGGTTGCGCCCGCGCCTCCGGCTCCGCCCGCACCGCCGGCACCGCCGGCCCCGCCGGCCCCACCGTCGCCGCCGGCACTGAACAGCCAGCCGCCTCGGCCACCGGCCCCGCCCGCCCCGCCGGCCCCGCCGTCGTGTCCGGTCTGGCCGGTTTGTCCGGTCAAACCCTGGGCGCCCGCCGCGCCGGTGGCGCCGTCCCCGCCGGCCCCGCCGGCCCCGCCATCACCGAACACCCAGCCGCCTCGGCCCGCGCCTCCACCGGTGCCCCCGGCCCCGCCGGCCCCACCGTCGCCGGCTACCCAGCCGCCGTTACCGCCATGACCGCCGCCACCGCCCACACCCGTACCCGAGATGCCGCCGGCCCCACCGGCCCCACCGGCCCCGAACAACCCCGTACCGCCGCCATGACCCCCCACCCCGGCGGTGGTCAGGCCATTGCCGCCGGTCCCGCCTTGGCCCCCAGCACCGAACAGCCAGCCGCCGGCGCCCCCGCCGCCCCCGACACCGCCGGCCCCGCTCGCGGAGGCCCCGCCGGCCCCGCCAGCACCACCGGTACCGATCAACCCGGCGCTACCCCCACGGCCCCCGGCCTGACCGGCCGCTCCCGATCCGCCCCGACCCCCATTGCCCCACAACAGGCCGCCGGCACCGCCATTGCCTCCGGTGCCATCCACCCCATTGGCGCCATCACCGATAAGCGGGCGCCCCAACCAGGCCATCGTCGGGGCATTGAGGGCGCCCATCACATCGGCGCCGGCGCTCTGCAACACCGATACCCCCGCCGCCTCGGCCCCGGCATAGGAATCCGCGGCCGCATTCAATGCCGCGACGAACCGGCCATGAAACACCGCCGCCTGCGCGCTGATCGCCTGATAGGCCTGCCCATGACCATCAAATAGCTGGGCCACCGCCACCGACACCTCATCGGCGCCCAATGCTCCCGCCAACGCCGTGGTCGGCCCCGCCGCCCACGCCCCGGCGGTCTGCACACCCGAGCCGATCACCGCCGCCTGGGCGGCAGCGGCCCCCAACACCTCCGGGCTAGCAAACACAAAAGACATGACCGTCTCCCCGACTGGTAGCTCGCCCAACACCAACACGCAATCACCACACCGTGAGCACAGCGATACTAGCCATCTGAAAACCAGCGATTCCGGTTTTCCGAGAAAATTCACCCCACCCCCACGCGCTGACCACCACCACGCGGCTGCCGCGCCGGGGCCCTGCGGGCCAACATCACGTTGGCGACTAGCGGCCACCAGGGCGACCGCGACTGCCTCCCTCGCCGCCCGAGCGGTTTGGTCCGGGGCCTTCGCCGGGGCCACCGTCGCTGCCGACAACCTGCTGTCCGTTCAGGGTGCTGGTGCCGCCGTGGCCGCCATTGCCGCCGGAGCCGCCGACGGCGGAGCTCAACCTGGTGGTGCCGGCGTCGCCGCCCCACCCGCCCTCGCCGCCCCAGCCGCCGTAGCCGTCGGTGCCCAGGCCGCCGGCACCACCGAGGCCGCCGTTGCCGCCGTTGCCGGCGAACGTGCCCGCCCCGTCTCCACCGGCGCCGCCGCTGCCGCCGCGCCCGCCGTCGCCGCCGGTGACGCCCGTGCCGCCAGCACCGCCGGTGCCGCCGGTGCCGCCGGTGCCGGGACTTGACCAGGGGCCACCGTTACCGGCGTAGCCGCCCGAGCCGCCGCGCCCGCCGTCGCCGCCCGCGCCGCCGGCTCCGTAGACGTTGTCGCCGCCAAGCCCGCCCTTACCGCCGTGCCCGCCTTGGGCGCCAGTCTGTGCGCCGCGGCCGCCGTCGCCGGCGTCGCCGCCAGCCCCGCCCTTGCCGGCGACGCCGTCGGCAGTGTTGGAGGAACCACCGTTGCCGCCGGTACCCCCGCTACCACCGACGCCGGCAGCGGTCTGGCCGTCACCGCCGGTCCCGCCGGTCCCGCCGTGGCCCCCATTGCCGGCGGTGGTTCCGGCGCCGCCGGTGCCGCCGACGCCGCCCCTGCCCCCGTTGCCGCCGTTGAACTGGCCGTTGGCGCCGGTGCCGCCGTGGCCGCCGACCCCGCCGTTTCCACCGACGCCGTTGAGGCCACCAACCCCACCGTTGCCGGCGGCGCCGCCGGAACCGCCACTCCCGCCGTAGGTCTCATTGGCGCCGGCGCCTCCGGCACCACCGGTGCCGCCGTTCCCGCCAAGGCCGCCGTAACCGCCGCCGTTGATAGAGAGGCTGCCGGCGCCACCAATCCCGCCGGCGCCGCCGGCACCACCAGTCGCCCCGCGGTTGGACGCATTCTCGCCGCCGATGCCCCCATTGCCGCCGGCCCCGCCGGACCCGCCGTGCCCGTTGGCCAACAACGTGCTGCCGCCGCCGGCGCCACCGTTGCCGCCCGCGCCGCCGGCCGCGCCGTTGGCGTTGATCCCTCCGTTTCCGCCGTCGCCGCCGCTGCCGCCATGGCCGCCGGTACCGGCGGCGCCGCCGGCTCCGCCATTGCCGCCATGGCCGCCGACGTTTCCTCTTGGGGTGTATCGGGTGTTGCCGTCGCCCCCTCGGCCCCCGCTACCACCGTCGCCGCCAACCCCGTCATTGCTGGCGGTGCCGCCATCCCCGCCTTTGCCGCCGGTGCCTGCGGTGCCGCCGTTGCCGTTTCCGCCGGCGCCGCCGTTGCCGCCGTTGCCTCCGGTGCTGGCGCCGTGACCGCCGTTTCCGCCGTTTCCGCCGTTTCCGCCGTCGACGTCGTTGGCGCCGTTGCCCTCACCGCCGGCGCCGCCGGCGCCTCCTGCGCCTCCTGCGCTGACTCCGGCAGCGCCGTTGCCGCCGTTTCCGCCGGTCCCGCCGGCGACGCCGCCGCCTCCGTTGCCGCCGTTGCCGCCGATGAAACCAGTACCGCCGATACCGCCGTTGCCGCCGTTGCGGTTGGCGCCGAGTGCGGCATTGCCGTTGGCGCCCTTGCCGCCGTTACCGCCGTTGCCGTCGTTTCCGGTGGCGCCCTGGGCGGCTCTGCTGGATTCATCACCGCTGAGGCCGCCGTAACCGCCCTGATTGCCATTCCCGCCGTGCCCGCCGGCACCACCGTTTCCTTGGCGCCCCAGTGCGGTGTGCAGGCCGTCACCGCCGGTGCCGCCGTTGCCGCCGGTCCCGCCAACACCGCCGACACCGCCGGCGCCCGTGGTGCCGTCGTGGAATCCGTTTCCGGCGGTGTGCCCACCACCAACGCCGCCGTGACCACCGTTGCCGCCGAGGCCGCCGCGACCGCCGTCCCCACCGGAATGGCCGTCAACATTGAAGGGACCAAGAGGTGTATCGCCTCGTGAGCCGTCGCCGCCGATGCCGCCGGTCCCGCCGATGCCACCTGCCCCGCCGGCGCCACCGTTGCCCTTGATCAGGCCGCCCTCGCCGCCAGCTCCGCCAACCCCGCCGCTGCCCCCGAGACCGCCTTGAAACCCTTTGTCGCCCGGGGTGAGCCCGGCACTGCCCGTGCCGCCCCGGCCGCCCTGGCCACCCGTGCCGCCGGCCCCACCGTGGCCGTAGTCGCCGGCGTTGCCTCCTTTGCCGCCGGCCCCACCGTCACTACCCCTGCCGCCTTCGAGATGGGTTGCGTCGCCGGCGGTACCGGTGGCGCCGTGCCCGCCGTCGCCGCCGCGACCACCATCGCCGATTTTCCCGGCGTCCCCGCCAGCGCCTCCAGCGCCCCCGGCAACATTCGGGTCAAACGACGCCGCCCCGGGCGCTCCGGCCCCGCCGTCGCCGAGCAACAATCCACCGCGGCCGCCGGACCCGCCGGCCATCGTGGCCGCACTCGAGCCAGCCAGACCCGCTCCGCCGGCCCCGCCGGACCCGATCAACCCGGCATCTCCACCGCGGCCGGCAACGGTGGTGGCCGTGGCCGCCGCCCCGGTCCCGCCATCACCGAACAGCAAGCCACCCGCCTCGCCCGCGCCGCCGTTGACTCCGGCCACCCCCGGTGCGCCATTGCCGATCAAGTCCCGCCCGATTGCTGCCTCGAACGGCGCATTGATCACCGGATCCACCACCTGGCCCAGCGGACTGGTGATCCAGGCCTGGCTCAGCGTATGTGCTGGCTGCACCAACAACGCGTCAGATTCCGCGCCGATCACCGCCTGCACCACCCCGACCGGGCCCTCCCCGGCTTTGGCCGCGGTGGCCGCCGCCTCGTAGGCACCGGAGAGCACTGCGGTCGGCCCGGCCGTGGCGTCCCACACCCGCCCCAACGCGGCGGCGCTGGCGGCCTCCGCACTCGCGTAGGCCTTTGCGGCGGCGTCAAGGGTCCGCCCGAACCCTCCCTGCAGGCCGTCCAGAAATTCCTCGAGCACCACCTCGTACTGCTGCGCGTGATCGGTGAACAACGCCGCGATCCCCACCGACACCTCATCGGCGCCAGCGGCCAACAAGCCCATCGTCGGAGCCGCCGCCGCCCTGCTGGCCGCACTCACGGCCGACCCGATGCCGGCCACCTCCGCTGCCGCCGCACTCAACTGCTGCGGAGCCACATTCACAAACGACACAGCGCACCACCCATCGGTCGGCAAGGCCCTTAGCCCAACAACATCGCTGACCATAAATGTGCAGGCCAGCGTCGTATTGGCGAATCAAAGCCGCCATCAAATGTTGAGAAGGGCCACCCCGGACCACGCTCTTGCGGCCGTCTCACCCCCGCGATGATGAACAGCAACATTGCTGACCGTCAGACACCATTCGCGTCTCACGCACGCAAACTGGGGGTGCTCACCACGCCAACCACAACCCGCCCAGCGCCTGCCCAAACCAGGCATGAATCCACGATTTCCGCGCTCGGACAATGGCCACCACAGCGGGCACCGGCCGGCCCATGCGGCGAGGCCACGTGCGAGGCTGGGCCGAGCGACCCCGACCGCGGGCAGCACACCACACCAACCACCGCATGGGAGCCCATATGCAGATGCTGCTGGTCCGGCATGCACTGCCGCTGCGCAGCGAGCATGGCGAAGGTTCGGATCCGGTCCTGTCCGACACCGGGGTGGCGCAGGTCAGCCGCCTGCCCGAGGCGCTCTCCCGGTTCCCCATCGCCCGGGTGATCAGCAGTCCACAACGCCGTGCCGTCCAGACCGCCGAACCCGTCGCGACCGCACGCGGGCTGGCCATCGACATCGACGATCGCTTCGCCGAATACGACCGCGACCTGCCGCATTACATTCCCGTCGAGCAGATCCGCACCGAGAAGCCCCAGGAGTGGGCGAGGATGGCTCAGGGGAAGCTGCCCAGCGCGGTCGACGAGGACGCCTTTCGCGCGCGGGTTCGTGCGGTGGTTGACGACGTGGTGTCCGCAGCTGGCCCCGACGACACGGTCGCGGTGTTCAGCCATGGCGGAGTGATCAACGTGGTGCTGCACGAGATTCTGGGGACCGCGCGGCTCTTGTCGTTTCCTATCGACTACGCCTCGGTCACCCGGCTGCTGTTCTCGCGGACCGGCCAGGCCACGGTGGCCACGGTGAATTCGACCGAACACGTGTGGGATCTGCTGCCCCGAAACCAGCGGTGGTAGCCCAGCGGCAGCTGCCGTCGAGAATTTCGACGTGCCGACACGCCCGGGGAGCAAATGGGTGGTGGGCGGTGGTAAACAAGTTCGGTGACTTCGGTTGACCGACTCGACGGCCTCGACCTGGCCGCGCTGGACGGGTATCTGCGTTCACTGGGTCTGGGGCGAGAGGGTGAGCTACGCGGCGAGCTGATCTCCGGCGGCCGCTCCAATCTGACATTCCGGGTCTACGACGATGCGACGAGTTGGCTGGTGCGGCGGCCACCGTTGCATGGGCTGACGCCTTCGGCACACGACATGGCTCGCGAATACCGGGTGGTGGCGGCGCTGCAGGACACCCCGGTTCCGGTGGCCCGCGCTATCGCGCTGTGCGAGGACGACACGGTGCTGGGCGCACCCTTCCAGATTGTGGAGTTCGTGGCCGGGCAGGTGGTGCGCCGCCGGGCCCAGCTCGAAGTGCTGGGTAGCAGGGCGATCGACGGCTGTGTTGACTCACTGATCCGGGTGCTCGTCGACCTGCACAGCATCGATCCGGGCGCCGTTGGGCTTGGCGATTTCGGCAAACCCGACGGCTACCTGCAGCGCCAGGTACGTCGATGGGGGTCGCAGTGGGACCTGGTGCGGTTGCCTGACGACCGCCGTGACGGCGACGTCGCGCGACTGCATTCGGCTCTGCAGCAAGCTATTCCGACGCAGAGTTGCACGTCGATCGTGCACGGCGACTACCGGATCGACAACACCATCTTGGACGCCGATGACCCGACGCGGGTTCGCGCGGTGGTCGATTGGGAACTTTCGACGCTGGGGGATCCGCTCAGCGACGCGGCGCTGATGTGCGTGTATCGCGACCCCGCACTGGACCTGATCGTCAACACCCAGGCCGCCTGGACATCCCCATTGCTACCGACGGCCGACGAGTTGGCCGATCGGTACTCGCTGGTTTCCGGGATGTCGCTGGGGCATTGGGAGTTCTACATGGCGTTGGCCTACTTCAAACTCGCCATCATCGCCGCCGGTATCGACTTCCGCAGACGCATGTCCGAGCTGGCCGATGGGAAAACCGATGCCTCCGATGAGGCCCCCGAGGTCGTTTCGCCGTTGATCTCTCGTGGCCTGGCGGAGATCACCAAGCCGATCTCCTAGCCTCAGATCGAATGTCTGCCCGGGTTTTCCGGGGTGCGAGCCCGGCGGCGTGCAAGGCCGGTCAACGCCCGGGGTTGGTGGCCCGCAGTGCCTGCGCGTGACTCTTTTTCGCCTCGCGGCGCAGCTGCAGAATCCGCGCGGTGCCGACCGCGACGGTCAGCAAACCGCCCCCCACGGCCGCCAGCAGTATCGCCACACCCAGGGGCAGGCTCCAATGCCAGCCGAAGAAGGCGAAAGCCGTCGAGGCGGTGTTTTGGGCGATGAAGATCAGCAACACGATCAGCACCAAGAAGCCGGTGATCAGTGAGGACCACAGCGCGGCCGCCCGGGTGAACTTGATCGGGGGTTCCCCCGAACTCGGAGCGGGCTTTGGCGCCGGCGTCGAGGGCGCTTTGGTCTGCGGTGGGGGACCAGCTGAGCCAGATTGGTTGCTGCTCATACCGTCATGTTTACCCTTTTTTCCGCGGTGAAGGTAATTAAATCTCCGCTGGCAACTTTGCTGCGCTTTCACGTCTGCGCGGCAACACACCATCGCGGACGATAGTGTCGGGTGCATGGGGACGCTGCGGCGCGTGTGCCGCGCAACACTCGCCGCAGCGCTGTGCGTTGTGATGGTGTGTTCGGTCGCGGCCTGCGGCAGTTCGGACCCATTCGGGACCACCAGCTGTGACATCAACTCGATCGTGGTCGGGTCTGGCGACTTCCCGGAATCGCAGATTGTCGCCGAACTCTATGCACAGGCGTTGCGGGCAAATGGCTTCGAGGTCGGAATGCGGTTGGGAATCGGCAGCCGCGAAACCTACATACCGGCGCTCAAGGACCATTCCATCGATCTGGTTCCGGAGTACATCGGAAACCTCTTGCTGTACTTCGACCCACACGCCACCGTGACCCTGCTGGAGGCCGTCGAATTGGAGCTTTACCGGCGGCTGCCCGGAGATCTGTCGGTTCTCACGCCGTCGCCGGCTTCGGATACCGACACGGTCACCGTCACCAGTGCTACCGCCGACAAGTGGAACCTGAAGACGATCGCGGACCTGGCCCCGCATTCCGCGAATCTGCGGTTCGCGGCGCCCTCGGCGTTTCAGAACAGGCCGTCCGGATTGCGTGGGCTGCGCGAGAAATACGGGCTCGACATCTCACCTCAGAATTTCGTGACGATCAACGACGGCGGCGGCGCGGTAACAGTGCGGGCGTTGTTGGACGGAACGGTCGACGCCGCCGACATTTTCAGCACGTCGCCGACGATCCGGCAGAACCACCTGGTGGTGCTCGCCGATCCGGAGCACAACTTCCGGGCCGGCAACATTGTGCCGCTGCTCAATTCGCAGAAGAAGTCTGATCGCATCAAAGACGTCCTCGACGCGGTGTCAGCGAAGTTGACCACCGAAGGCGTGGCTGAGCTCAACGCTTCGGTATCGGGCAACGGTGGCATCGACCCTGATGAGGCCGCGCGGAAATGGTTGCACGACAACGGCTTCGATCATCCGATCCGGCCCTAGAGACTAACTGGGAAACGCATTGATCAGGTTTGACAATGTCGACAAGGTGTACGCCGACGGCACCACCGCCGTAGACCAACTGAGCCTCGAAGTCGCCGACGGCATGCTGACCGTTTTCGTGGGCCCATCGGGCTGTGGCAAGACAACCGCACTGCGCATGATCAACCGCATGGTCGAGCCGAGTTCGGGCACCGTCACCGTCAACGGCACCGACGTCTCCACGGTGAACCCGGTGAGGTTGCGCCTCGGGATCGGTTACGTCATCCAAAACGCGGGGCTGATGCCCCATCAGCGGGTGATCGACAATGTCGCGACGGTGCCGGTGCTGAAGGGGCAGTCACGCCGGGCCGCCCGCAAAGCCGCCTACGAAGTACTCGAACGGGTAGGTCTGAACCCCAAGGTGGCCAGCCGTTATCCGGCCCAACTCTCCGGTGGCGAACAACAGCGGGTCGGGGTGGCGCGGGCGCTGGCGGCTGACCCGCCGATCCTGTTGATGGACGAGGCCTTCTCTGCTGTCGACCCGGTGGTGCGCCATGACCTGCAGAACGAAATCCTGCGTCTGCAAAGTGATCTACACAAGACCATCGTTTTCGTCACGCACGACATCGACGAGGCGTTCAAACTCGGCGAGGTGGTGGCGGTGTTCGCGCCGGGCGGCCGGCTGCAGCAATGCGACCAGCCCGCGCGGCTGCTCGCCCGCCCGGCCAATGAGTTCGTGTCGAAATTCATTGGCTTGGGCCGTGGCTACCGGCTGCTGCAACTCTTCGATGGGGCGGGTCTCGAGCTGCATGACCTCGAGCGGATCTGTGTGAGCAGTCTGGGGCGCTCACAACTGCCCGATGGCTGGGCGCTGGTGGTCAGCGACGATGACGTCCCGGTGGGCTGGATTGACGCCGACGGATTGCGCCGCCACCGCGATGGTGCGACCCTGCCGGACGCCATGACGGTGGTGGGGGCGGTATTCCGGCCGAACGGCAACCTTAGCCAGGCGCTGGATGCCGCGCTGTCGTCGCCGTCATCCATGGGTGTGGCCGTCGACGAAGGCGGCAAGGTCATCGGTGGAGTGCTGGCCGATGACGTGCTGTCCGCGTTGAAAAGCCGGCGATAAGGCCCGGGTATGCCTTACTTGATGACCCACCTCGGCGCCGCTTGGGCGCTGACCATGGTCCATCTACGGCTGTCGCTGATTCCGGTGCTGATCGGTACGGCGATCGCGGTCCCCCTGGGGCTGTTCGTGCAGCACAGACCGACGCTGCGTCGGCTGACGACGGCAACCACCAGCGTCGTCTTCACCATCCCGTCGCTCGCGCTGTTCGTGGTGTTGCCGCTGATCATCAAGACGCGGATCCTGCAAGAGGCGAACGTGATCATCGCGCTGTCGGCCTACACGAGCGCCCTGCTAGTGCGTGCCGTGCTGGAGGCCCTGGATGCGGTGCCCGCGCAGGTCCGGGATGCCGCCGTGGCGGTCGGCTATTCGCCGATTGCGCGAATGCTGAAAGTTGAACTGCCGCTATCGATTCCGGTGCTGGTATCCGGCCTGCGGGTGGTGGTGGTGACCAATATCGCAATGGTTTCGGTGGGGGCGGTGATCGGGATCGGCGGTCTGGGCACCTGGTTCACCGCGGGTTACCTGATGGACAAGAGCGACCAGATCGTGGCCGGTATCACCGTGATGTTTGTCCTGGCCATCCTGATCGACATGGTGCTCAACGTGGCTGGCCGGTTGGCCACGCCGTGGGAGCGCAGCTCGCGCAGCCGGCGTCGGTTCAGATCTCCGATCGTGGGTGGGGCCCGATGAGTTTCCTGCAGCAGGCGCTGTCCTATTTGTCCACCGCCGCAAATTGGACCGGATCGGCCGGCCTGGCCGAGCGCACCGCCGAGCACCTGGAATACACCGCGCTGGCCGTGACGGCGTCGGCGCTGGTTGCCATACCGATTGGGTTGATCATCGGGCACACCGGCCGTGGTCAGGTGCTGGTGGTCAGCGCGGTCAACGGGCTGCGCGCCTTGCCGACGCTGGGCGTGCTGCTGCTCGGTGTGCTGTTGTTCGGACTGGGGCTGGGGCCGCCGATAGTCGCGCTGATGCTGTTGGGCATGCCGCCGCTACTGGCCGGCACCTACGCGGGCATCGCCAGCGTCGACCCGCTGGTGGTCGATGCCGCCCGTGCGATGGGTATGACCGAGGCCCAGGTGGTGTTGCGCGTCGAGATGCCCAACGCCCTGCCACTGATACTCGGCGGGTTGCGCAGCGCGACGCTGCAAGTGGTCGCCACCGCGACGGTGGCTGCCTACGCCAGCCTGGGCGGGCTGGGCCGCTACCTGATCGATGGGATCAAGGAACGTCAGTTCCATATCGCCTTGGTCGGTGCGCTGATGGTGGCGGCCTTGGCGCTGTCTTTGGACGGGCTGCTGGCGTTGGCGGGATGGGCGTCGGTGCCCGGTACCGGCCGCCTGAGCAGGTTCTGGCACCAGCCAGATGACCGAATTGACGTTGCAGTTAGTCCCAATTCCGCCGCGGTTGGTTCACACGTCCTACGGTAGACATGTGAACTCAGTTTCCTCTGATCCGGCTCGGCGCCTCTGGACGGCTATGTTGACGTGGCGTGCTCAAGACGTCTCGCGCATGGAATCGGTACGAATTCAGGTGTCCGGCAAGCGGATCAGGGCAAATGGCCGCATTGTGGCGGCCGCCACCACCAGCAACCCCGCATTCGGCGCTTTCTACGATCTGCAGACCGACGAGACCGGCGCCACCAAACGGTTCGGACTGACCGTCACGCTGGCCGAGCGGGAACGTCAGCTCGCGATCGCCCGGGACGAAGAGAACATGTGGTTGGTCACCGACCACCAGGGGGAGAGCCGAGCGGGGTACAACGGCGCGCTGGACATCGACCTGGTGTTCAGCCCGTTCTTCAACGCGCTGCCGATCCGGCGCCTCGGAATCCACGAGCGTGCGGAGATGATCACCTTGCCGATGGTCTACGTCAACGTGCCGGACATGAGCGTCGACGCGGCCACCGTGAGCTACAGCAGTGAGGGCCGCCTGGATGGCATCAAGTTGCGCTCCCCGGTCGCCGATACCACCGTGACCGTCGACGATGAAGGTTTCATCCTGGACTATCCAGGCTTGGCAGAGCGGATTTGATCACGCCGCCCGCCCGGCCGGCCGCGGCCAGTCGTTCGCGCCAGCGCGGCTCGCCGATCGTCACCGTGGAGATGTCGGAGCGCGGGAAGCTCTCGTAGCGGGTGCGCGCGGCGTTGCCCGCGTCGACCAGGTCGGCCACCGAGCCGTTGCAGGCCAACGAATCGCGGGCACGGTTGAGCAATTCGATGATTCGGTCCGCGGCCGGCACCAACTGTCCGGTGTTGGCCTCGCACATCGCCCGAACCAGGTCGGGAGCGGTGCCGGCAACGCGGGTGGCGTCCCGGAACGAACCCGCGGCCAGCGCAAAAGCCAGGGGGACTTCGGCGGCGGTGACCGCCAGTGCCTCGGCGAGCAGGTGGGGCAGGTGCGAGATGGCCGCCGCGGCCGCGTCGTGCTCGTCGGACTTGGCCGGCACGACCACCGCTCCGCAGTCCAGCGCCAGCTGCATCACCATCGACCACACCACGGGATCCACGTGGTCGTCGACGCTGACTACCCAGGGTGCCCGCGTGAATAGGGCGCCGTGACCAGCCCCCCAACCGGAGTGTGCGGTGCCGGTCATCGGGTGACCGCCGACGAAGCGCTCGCGCAGACCGGCCTCGGTGACTTCCTCCAGGACGGCGGTCTTGACGCTGGTCACGTCGGTCAGCGGGCAGTTAGGGGCCAACTCGCGGATATGGGTCAGCATGCTCGGCAACGCCGGCATAGGAACGGCCAGCACAATCAATGCGTTGGTGTCGGCGGCCCGGGCCAGCGTTTCGGCGAGATCGGTGGTGGCCTCAAATCCGTCCGACTGGGCGCCGTTGGCGCCTTCCACCGACCGGTTGTAGCCGAAGACCACACGATCTGCTGCAGCGGTGGCCCGCATGATGGAACCACCGATCAAGCCCAGCCCGAGTACACACACGGGTGTCGTCTGCACAGTCCCAAGGTTGGCACACTTGCATTGCTCGTGTGTGTCCGCCGCCGTGCTTGCCCAGCGGCGCTGGTCAAGGGTCATCTGGTCACAAACCTGGCCAGCGACTACCGTAAGCGCCCATGGGAGCACAACGGGCCGCAGCGAAAGGCCCGTCCGCGGAAACGCCGGACGGTTTCGGCGTTGCCGTGGTTCGTGAAGAAGGTAAATGGCGTTGCGCCGCGATGAGCGCGAAGGCCTTGGCCACGCTGTCGGCGGCCGAAACCGAGCTGCGGGAATTGCGCAGCTCGGGAGCTGTCTTCGGGCTCCTGGACATTGATGACGAGTTCTTCGTCATTCTGCGTCCGGCGCCTTCAGGGACCCGGCTGCTGTTGTCGGATGCCACCGCGGCACTTGACTACGACATCGCGGCTGAAGTCCTGGACAGCCTGGACTCCGAAATAGATCCCGAGGACCTCGAGGATGCCGACCCGTTCGAGGAAGGCGATTTGGGCCTGCTGGCAGATATCGGCCTGCCCGAGGCCGTGCTGGGGGTCATCCTCGACGAGACCGATCTTTACGCTGATGAACAACTTGGCCGCATCGCCCGGGAGATGGGCTTCGCGGAGCAGCTGTCGGCGATAATCGACCGCCTCGGTCGGTGATCGCGGACGAAGATCTGGTCCGCGCCGCTCTGGCGGTAGCCGCGACGGCCGGTCCGCGCGATGTACCCATCGGTGCGGTGGTGATCTCCGCTGACGGGACCGAACTCGCCCGCGCGGTAAACGCCCGCGAGGAACTCGGCGATCCGACCGCCCACGCCGAGATCCTGGCGTTGCGGGCGGCGGCGCGAGTGCTTGGGGATGGGTGGCGGCTCGAAGGCGCCACGCTGGCGGTAACGGTGGAACCGTGCACCATGTGTGCGGGTGCGCTGGTGCTGGCGCGGGTGGCTCGTTTGGTGTTCGGTGCGTGGGAACCCAAGACTGGAGCGGTCGGTTCATTGTGGGATGTGGTGCGCGATCGTCGGCTCAACCACCGCCCGCAAGTGCGCGGTGGTGTACTCGCGCAGGAGTGCGCTGCGCCCCTGGAAGAGTTCTTCGGCCGCCAGCGATTGGGGTGACGGGCCATCGGTTCGGTAAGCTGCTCGGCGGTGGCGTGTCCGAGCGGCCTAAGGAGCACGCCTCGAAAGCGTGTGACGGCTAAAACCGTCCGAGGGTTCAAATCCCTCCGCCACCGCCAAGCGATGAGTCGACCCGTGGGTGACACCACGGGTCGCGTCATCGACTGCAGACTCCCCGGCCGTCGGCCGAGGTTTTTGTTCTTGGGTGTATTGGGCGCGCAAAGTAGGCAGCGCTCTCCCGAGACCGGCACGAACTGCAGCACCCGAGCTGTCACTCACGACCGCTTCGACGAGCGGAGCACAGCCCAGCAGCTCGAGTGCCGTGGCCATCGTGCTCGCGCGAGCTGTGACGTGCCTGGTGACCCGGGTACGGTCGGGTGGGCCGGGGGTGCCGGTGGAGCTGGTGGCGCCGGCGGCAACGGCGGCAACGGTGTTGCTAGGCGGCGCCGCAGGACTTGCCGGCGTCAATGGTTCTAGTGCCGTTGGAAATGCCGGCCACGGTGGCGATGGCGGTATGGGTGGTGCCGGGGGCCGGCGTGAATGGAGTCAGTGGCGGAAACGGTGGCAAGGGCGGCAGTGGCGGCACGCGTGTTTCCGGTGGTGCCGGCGGCGCGGGTAATGATGGCGTCATCCCGTCGAATAGCGGACTCGGAGGCGCAGGAGGAAACGCCACCGGCATTGGGGTGAAGGTGGCGGGCGATGGATTCGGAAGCCTTGGCGGGACGGGCGCGGGCGGCTCGCCTTCCGACAACGGGACTAACGGGCAACCAGGTAACCCGGGCTGAGCAATGCCACACCCAACCACCCCCGATTCGGCGGTGCGACATAGCTTGCAGAACAAGCGAATGACCGGGATCTAGCCGAGCCGGGCCCGTTCTACCCGCTGATCAATAACGGAAGCGAGATCGCTCCCGCACCTCCGGTCACCACAATTACCCACCGGCCGTCGACGGGCAGGCTCACCTCAATGTTGAAGATGGCGAACCCGACCTCGGCGGTGGTTGCGGCGTCGGGCAGCTCGAATCCCATCAGCAGGGGTTCGTCATCGGTGGGAGGTCTGATCTCGACTTCGATCCGCTGGTGGGGATCGTCGGTTTCGGTCTGGGTCAACACCACCAGCAGAAACCGTGCCGTCCGGTCGGTGTCGACCCAGTATCGGTACAACACGCCGCCGGATACGTTGAGCTTGTTATCCACCGCAGCGGCCGCTTCGGCGAGAAAAGCCCCCACTATCACCCCCCGAACCTACAGCCATGGTCACGGCACGCTCGGCGGGGCTCGGAGCGCCCCTGCGGCTATTGCTGAGGCTGGGGAGCGCCGCCATAACCGAGCTGCGACGCGGTGTAGCGTGCGGCATCGGTGACCGGCACCGCCTGCACCGCAGTGCCGTACGCGCAGATCTCGGTCCATACGTCACCGAGCTCGGTGGTGTCGAAGCGCATCCCGATAATCGCGTTGCCGCCCTTGTTGCGGGCCTCGGTCATCAGCCGGGCCATCGCCTCATTGCGGCTCTCGGCCAGGTTCTTGGTCATGCCCTGCAACTCGCCGCCGAACATCGATTTGAATCCGGCGCCTATCTGGGAGAAGGCATTTCGGGAACGCACGGTCAGTCCGAAGACTTCGCCGCACACCCGCTGGATTTCCCAACCGGGAATGTCATTGGTCGTGACAACGAGCACCGGGCCACCCTTCTGCGGTCGTTCGATACGACGTGATTGCGCTGCAGACTACCGCTGCTCGGGCGGGGCGCCTAGCGCAGCTTGCGGCCGTAGTTGTCGGCAACGTTGCCAGTGAAGATCATGATCGCGTCAACGATTCCCCACAACACCGCGACGATGAGAAACGGAAGGCCGATGAGGCAGAATACGGTGAAGGCCAGGCCGCCGAGTCCGAGGCACAACTGGGCCGTGGCAACGGAATTCGAGCCGATGTAGAACCGGCCGATGCCGGCGAAACCGAAAAACAGCTGCAGCAGTCCGGCGGTGGCGGCCGACTTATCGGAAAGGGGCACACCGCTGATCGGATCGCGTCCAAAGGGCGCCTGTGGATCTGGCGCCTGGGCTAAATTGGGGTAGCGGTACGACGGGTTGCCGGGGTATGGCTGTGGCTGGCCCCCCGGTTGAGCCGGATACCCCCATGACGGTGGGAACTGGGGATTGGGGCCCGGTTGGCCGTAGGGCTGCCCGACCCAGGGGGGCTCGTCGGAGGAACCTCCGGGTTGATTCGGTGTCGCCATCGGCTAGCACTACCCCCTCGTATCTCGCCTCCCCACGCTACCCCGGCTCCAGCTGGTGAAACGGCCACACCCGCGGCTACCGTCTTTGGAGTATCTCGAAGTCGAAGTGGGGATCCGGTGGAACCTTCCAGCACTGACATCGCCGACATCGACTTTGACGATCTGGCGAGGCCCGTGCTGACCGACGTCCAGCGCCAGGTTCTGCAGTTCACCGAGTCCAGACACGTCGAATTCGACATCGCGGCACTGCTCGCCGAAGCTGTGGACCAGGCCGGGGTCGGCGACGACCTTGGCGACACCGACGGCTTCGGAGACCGCTTGAGGGCCCATGTGGCAGCGATCGAAGGCGACCAAGGTCTCACCCAGCTCACCCGCTCGTCCTTGCGGCAGCGAGTGGTTCGGCTGCTGCGCAACCGCCTCTCGTTGACCGACCTCATCCGCCGATACCCCGAGATCGAATCGATCCGGATCGAAAAACCGTTCGTCGTGGTGGGCATGCCGAGGTCGGGCACCACCCATCTGGTGAATCTGCTCGCTGCCGATCCGCGCCGGCGTGCGCTGCCGTACTGGGAGAGTCGAGACCCGATCCCGGCCCGAGGCCAAGGCCCCGACATCTTCGGCGTGGACCCGCGCTACAACAGGGCAAAATCCGAGCACGATGCCTTGATGGCCACCGCCCCGGTGGTGGCTGCCATGCATGACCGGTTTCCCGAAGCAATCGAGGAGGAAGTGGAGCTCCTCGACCTGGACCTGGCCTCCTATGTCCTGGAATGGCATGCGCGGGTGCCCGATTGGCGCGACTACTATCTTGGGCTCGACCAACGCCGCCATTACGCCTACCTGAAGAAGGTGCTGCAGGCGCTGACGTTTCTGCGCGGCCCGCAAACCTGGGTCCTCAAGAGCCCGCAGCATTGCGAGCAGCTGGGCCCGTTGATGGCGACCTTTCCAGATGCCACGGTGGCTTTCACGCATCGTGATCCGGTGGCGGTGATCCAGTCGACCATCACCATGATGGCCTACTCTGACCGGCTGCGCCGGACCAGCATCGACGCCGGCTGGCTGCTGGACTACTGGAGCGACCGCGTGTACCGACTGCTGCGGGCCTGCGTGCGTGACCGTGACATTGTGCCGCCCGACCGCAGCATCGACATCGGCTTCCATCAGCTCAACGGCAACGAAATGGCGCTGCTGGACGAGCTTTACCGGCGCAGCGGCGTCGCGATGACCCCGAAGGTTCGCGGACTGTTTCAGCAGTACCTGGACGGCAATCCGCGCGGCAAGCACGGTCGGGTGCACTACCACCTGCAACGTCATTTCGGCAGTTCGGCCGAGCAACTTCGGGAACGGTTCGACTTCTATTTCGACAGGTTTGATGTCCGCCCCGAGTGAAGGAGACGACCGCGATGTTCGAACCGGTCTACCGCAGCAGGCCGGGCGCCGACGCGATGCGCCCGGCGGCCGCCGAGCGGGCTGAGCAGATCGCGCCAGGATTGTGGTGTTCACCGGGACTGTCGAACTCCTACTTGCTGACCACCGATGACGGTCGGGTGGTGGTCAACACGGGGATGGGATTTGAGGGCCCGGTGCACCGCGCGAATTTCGATGCCGTGGACTGCTCGCCGGTGCGCTACATCATCTTGACCCAGGGACACGTGGACCACGTCGGTGGCCTGGACAGCGTGCGCGACCCCGAGACAAAGGTTGTTGCACAGGCGAACTGGACCCTCTGGCGCGACGACAACGAGCGCCTCATCCCGTATCGGGCCAGCCGCAGCGCCTTCGCCTTCAAAGACACGCTGAGCGCCGGCATCCAGGCGATCCAGCGACGTCTCGGTACCACCCGCCTGGCCGGCCAGAGCGTGCCCAACGTCGAGCTTGATTTCGCGGACACGCTCGTCCTGGAAGTCGGCAGCCGACAGCTGGAGCTGTTGTCGGTACCGGGGGGAGAAACGACCGATTCGTTGGTGGTCTGGCTGCCGGAGGAACGAATATGTTTGTGCGGAAATACCTTTGGTCCGCTATTCGGCCACATCCCCAACCTCGTCACCATGCGCGGCGACCGGTACCGTGACGCGCTGGCGGCCATCGCCTCGATCGAGCGGGTGCGCGAGCTGCGCCCCGAAATTCTGGTGACCGGTCATTTCGACCCGATCACCGGCGCCGAGCTCATTTATTCCGAGCTCACCCGACTGCGCGACGCCCTCGCGTACGTCCACGATCAGACCGTCGCCGGGATGAACGCCGGCAAGGAGGTAGAAACCCTGATGCGCGAGATCGTGCTACCCGCCGAATACGACGTCGGCCAGGGATATGGGACGGTGGCCTGGGACGTGCGGGCGATCTGGGAGAACTACTCGGGCTGGTTCCACCATCGCTCGACAACCGAGCTGTATCCGGTTGGATTCGACGCTGTCGCCGCCGATGTGGTGGATCTGGCGGGCGCGGATGCGATCGTGGATCGAGCCCGCGCTCATCTGGTCTCCGGCCGCCCGGTGCAAGCGATCCACCTTGCCGAGTTGATCGATCGGGACCATCCGGGCGCCCGTGAGGTACTCAGACAAGCCCACGAAAACCTGCTCGCCGGCAGTACCAACTTCTGGGAAAGTGCATGGCTCGAGCGTCAGATAGCGAGCCTCTCGTGACGGCGCGGGTGAGCTTCGATTTCACCGGGACTGCGGCTCTGATCACCGGCGGTACCAGCGGGATCGGGCATGGGATCGCGATGCTGTTCCGGGACGCGGGGGCCCAGGTCACCGTCACCGGAACCAAGCCGGGGGTCGCGGACTACGACATCGACTTGTCCGGCATGACTTACCGGCAACTGCACCTCACCGACCCGGATTCGATAGCCCAGCTGACGCAGCACTTCGACCGGCTGGATGTCCTGGTCAACAACGCCGGCGCGAATTTCCCCGGGGGACTTGATGAATCGAAGCCGGATGGTTTTGACGCTTCGGTACAGCTCAATCTGACCGGTCCGTACCGGCTGACCATGGGTCTCTACCGCTCGCTGAAGGCATCGACCGCGGTTGGAGGCGCCAGCGTGGTCAACATGGCATCGATGTCGGCACTGCGCGCGATCACCCTGGTCCCCGGCTACGGCGCCGCCAAGGCGGGAATCATCTGTGTCACCAGAAACCTGGCGGTCAAGTGGGCGGCCAAGGGCATCCGGGTAAATGCCGTGGCGCCGGGCACTATCGATACCCCGATGACCGCGCCGATGCATCTCGCGACCGAGCTGGTGGATGCGGAGCTGGCCCATATTCCGTTGCGCCGCTTCGGATCAGTCGGCGACGTTGCACCCACGGTGGCGTTCCTGTGCACCGAATGCAGCAGCTACACCAGCGGGGCGGTGTTCGTTGTCGACGGCGCGTCGGATTGCGTCTGAGCCGACGCTGCAGGGCAACGGCTATGCCCTGGAAGCCACGCGCTCACAGACCCCGATAGGCAGCCGAGGAGGTGACTGACGGCTCGGGGCTTAGAAGCCCAACTGCTGTGGCATCTCCGTGACCAGCACCGGAAGCGTGACCGACCCGGTGTCGGAGCTGGCCACGAGTTCCCAGCGGCCGTCGATGGGAAGGCGCAGCTGGATCTCGAAGAAGGCGAAGCCCGGAAACTCGGCCACGGCGGCCTCCGGAACCTCGAATTGCAGCCGGGTGGGCTCGGCATCCGCGGGAGGCCGTGCCTCGACAGTGAGCTGCCGATCCGTGCTGCCCGGGTTCGACTGGGTCAGCACTACCAGGACAAACCGGGCCAGACGATCAGGCCCGACCGCGAAACGGGACAGCACGCCGCCCGACACGTTGAGTTTGTTGTCTACCGCGGCAGCGGCGTCCGCGAGAAAGGCACCGGTAAGTATCACGCGGCTGAACCTACCGCGAAGTAGATTTGCCAGCAAACCCGAGGGGGGTATGGCCCTGGGGCGGCTTTGGTAAAGCGCGCGTCGCATCTTCGTCGTGTGAAACCTCGGCCCGACAAACGTCGGTAGCGGGCCGCGCATCATCGGATGCTCGAAAGACGGGCCCGGCGGCGTCGGTGGGGGCGGCCAATGCCGGCCGGTTCGGGAGCCGCCTCGCGGCGATTCCCGGGGGTGCGATGAGCGCTGCGGCGCGGTTTGCGAGCGCACGCTTCTGTCCTGCCCGCCTAGTCGTCGGGAGGGGCCTCCGAACGGGGGGAGTCGCGAAATATGCGGTGGCATAACGGCTACCGGCGGTGCTCCGGGCTCAACATCGGGAATCTGACGGCATGGTAAAAGTCTTGACGAATACAACTATGGCCAATTACTACTGTCGCTATAGACATTGGTCGTGGTGTCGCTCACGCGGTCACGGTCCATCCGGGACTGGTGTGCGCTCATCCGGCCGTTGCGGTCATCGGGCCCAAGTCCGCGCAACTAAGGAGGACCAGATGCAGTCGATGTCGATCGATCCGGTCGCCGCCGATATTGGTGCGCAGTTGGCCGAAGGCGCCTTGCGGGGTCTGCAGGCCGGCGCGACGGCGGCCACTTCCATAACTTCGGTGCGGCCGGCTGGGGCCGACGAGGTTTCCACCCAGGCGATGCTGGCGTTCACCAAACACGCCGGACAAATGCTTGCCCTCAATCAGGCGGCGCAGGAAGAGCTCAGGAGGGCCGGCGAGGCCGTCAACGCGATCGCGCGGATGTACGCCGACACCGACGTGGCGGTGGCCAGAAACCTGATCGACGTCGGATGGCGGTCGGGATCGGCGTTGGCGAACGTCTGATCGGGTGGCTGGGTATCCCCGCCGCTTCAGCCAATTTCGCGCCGGAACGCGCGATACTGGGCAGGTGGCTGATCGGAACGTGCTGGGTAACCCGTTGGAGCAGTGTGGGGCTGAGCCGCCCACCGGGTTCTATCGTGACGGCTGCTGTGCTACCGGGCCCGAGGACGTTGGCCGGCATACGATCTGCGCGGTGGTGACTGCCGAGTTCCTCGAACATCAGCGTTCAATCGGTAACGACCTGTCTACCCCGGTGCCGGAGTACCGCTTTCCCGGACTGCTGCCAGGCGACCGCTGGTGTGTCGTCGCGGTGAATTGGCTGCGTGCCCACTATGACGGCTGCGCCGCGCCGGTAGTGCTGGCATCCACCAACGAGCGGGCTCTGGAAGTGGTGCCACTCGAGGTGCTGCAAGAACACGCCGTCGATGTACCCGATGACCTGGCCAACTTGTAGTGGCCGGCGGCGTCAGGGCACTGCGGTCGAATACAGCCAGGTGTCCCACAAGTCCCGTAGCGACTCGGTGGCGTAGTTGGCGGCCAGGCCGGTGAAGTCGTCGGTGATGACCGTGCCGTGCCGATACCGCGTCGTCCAATCCCTGAGCAGGGCGAAGAATTTCGCGTCACCCAACCGCCCGCGCAGGCTGTGCAGGGCCAACGCGCCGCGCTTGTAGACGCGATCGTCGAACATCAGTTGGGGCCCGGGATCGGTCAGTAGCAGGTCTTGCGGTTTCCCCCGCAGCTCCTGGTGGTGATGGCGGGCCAGCTCATCGGCGCTGGGCCCGCCGCTGTGCTCCGACCAGAGCCACTCGGCGTAGCAAGCGAATCCCTCGTGCAGCCAGATGTCGCACCATCGCCGCGCCGTCACCGAGTTACCGAACCACTGGTGCGCCAGTTCGTGCGCGATGAGCCGTTCGCTGGAACGGGTGCCATCGCAGTGATTGGCGCCGAAGATCGAGATGCCTTGCGCCTCCAGCGGTATCTCCAGAGCATCGTCGGTGACCACGACCGTGTATCCGTTCGCCAGCGGATACGGGCCGAACAGATCGATGAACAACTGCATCATCGCCGGCTGCCCGGCGAAGTCGTGGTCGAACTCGCAGCGCAGCCGTTCGGGCAGCGCCGCCCTGATCGGCACCGGGGACCTGGACATCCGGGCCATGACGTAGACGCCGACCTGGAGGGTGATCAGGTAGGTCGAGGTGGGTTCGGGCTGCTCGTAGGTCCACACGGTCTGTGACGCCCGTACCCGCTGCCCGACGAGCTTGCCGTTGGCAATCGCCCGGTAGGAGCTCTCGGTGCTGATCTGGATGCGAAACGCCGCTTTCGCGCTGGGATGGTCGTTACACGGAAACCACGAGGCCGCACCGTTGGGTTGGCCGGCCACCAGCGCCCCTTCGGTCAGTTCCTCGAATCCGACTTCACCCCAGAGTGTTTGCAGGGGCCGCGGCGCTCCGCTGTAACGCACGAGAACCGAAAACGCCACTCCGGTAGCCAGCTTCGAGGTCAACCCGATGCGCAACTTGCCGTTGCGGCTGGCAAAGCGCGCGACGCGCTTGCCGTTGACCAACACCTTCGACACCGACAGCGCATCGGATAGATCGAGGGTGAATTCCTGCAACTCGGTCAGGGTCACCGCGGTGATCGTCGCCGTTCCCGACAGTCGGTTGATCGCAACCTTGTATTCCAGGTCCAGCTCGTAGCGTGAAACCCGGTAGCCGAAGTTGCCGTTCTGGGGCAGGTATGGATCGATGATTTTGATAGCTTTCTTCGGCATCTTGGCGGATGCTTTCACGCGGCAGTGTCCTTTGCGCCGCCTTCGGATTGTTTTGTGCCGCTGGACTTCTTGCGGCGAGTCTGCCACGGCCTGATCGGATTGCCCTGCCAGCGCGTCGACCCGGGTACCTCGTCGCCGCGGACAACAAGTGAGGCCGGACCGACCGTGGCGCCCGAGCCCAACCGGGCCGCGGGCAACGCCACACAATGCGGGCCGAGGGTCGCGCCGGGTTCCAGAACGACGCTGTCCATCCGCATGATTCGGTCGTGGAAGAGATGGGTCTGCACCACGCAGCCGCGGTTGACGGTGGATCCCGCGCCGAGGGTCACCAGGTCCGCCTCCGGCAGCCAGTAACTTTCACACCACACCCCACGGCCGATGTGGGCCCCCAGGCCACGCAGCCACATGTTCAGCACGGGTGTGCCGCCGGCCGCGCGGGCGAACCACGGAGCCGCGACGGTTTCGACGAACGTATCGGCCAGTTCGTTGCGCCACACGAACGACGACCACAGGGGATATTCGCTGGTCTTGATCCGGCCGACAACCAGCCATTTCACCACGACCGAGATCACCCCGGCGACGGCACCGGCGGCCAGCAGAACCAATCCGCCCAGCAGCGCGGCCCACCAAATCCCTGACGGCCCGAACGCCAACACCACCGCCTGCAGACCGCCCAGCACGGCCAGGCCGATCGCGACCGTCACCATCATGGGGAGCAGCCGGCATGTCTCCACCGCGGCCCGCATCAGCTTCAACCGCAGGGGCGGTTCAAAGGTGGTCGCGGCATCGGCTTCGGCGGGCTTGCGCCGCAACCTCATTGGCGGGCTGCCCAACCAGGAGGAGCCGCGTTTGGCCTTGGGCGGCGTAGCCGACAGCACCGCCACCAGCCCGTCGTCGGGGACGCGGCGGCCCGGTTGGGTGATGCCCGAATTGCCCAAGAACGCCCGCCGGCCCACCGTCGTCGGCGCGGCATATATCCAGCCGCCGCCCAGTTCGTATGCGGCGACCATGGTGTCGTCGGCCAGGAACGCCCCATCCTCGATCACGGTGAACTTGGGGATCACCAGGGCGGTGGAGATCTCGGTGCCGCGGCCGACCTTGGCGCCCAGTATCCGCAGCCAGATCGGTGTCAGCAGGCTGGCATACAGCGGGAACAGATAGTTGCGGGCAGCGTCCATCAGCCGCTCGGTCGTCCACAGTTGCCAGCCCGTCCGGCTGCGTACCGGGTGGTAGCCCGCGCGCAGCCCGATCGACATCGCGCGCACCGCCAGCACCGTCACCAGCACGTAGACGGCGGTGGCGGCCAGCGTCGCGACCGGGGTCCACAACAGCGCCGGCAGCACCGCCTGGGACAGGCTGCGGGTGTGCCGGACCGCCGCCGCGATCACCGCAAGGCCGGTGACCGCGGCCAGCAGCGGCAGACCGGCAAGCAGCAGCGAGGTCAACCCGTACACGGCCACCCACTGCCCTCGGCGCGGCGGTCGCTGGTCCGGCCACGGGTGATTGACCCGGCCCGATTTGGCCGCGGGTGACCCCTTCCAGTACTGGCCGTTCTTGATCTTGTCGATCACCCCGGAGCCGGGTGCCACATCGGCGTTCTTGCCGACCACCGCGCCGGGCAACAGCGTGGTTCGCGACCCGATCGTTGCGTCGTTGCCGATCGTGATGGCGCCGACGTGAAACACGTCGCCGTCGATCCAGTGTCCGCACAGGTCCACCTCGGGCTCGATCGCGCTGCGGTGCCCCACCGTCAGTAGTCCGGTGACCGGCGGCATCGCCTGCAGGTCGACGCCCTTGCCGATGTCGGCGCCCAGCGCGCGGGCGTAGTAGACCAGCCACGGGGCCCCGGCCATGTTTTCGGCCCCGCTGGCCTCGGCCAGCCGCTCGGCGAACCACACCCGAAGGTGTACCGATCCGCCGCGGGGATAGCTGCCCGGTGTCACCTTGCGCAGCAGGATGCGTGCACACAGCACCGCGATGCCCATCCGGCCCAACGGTGTCACGAACGCGACGAACGCCACGACGATCAGCCACCAGTTCACCGACACGGTCCACGGCACCAGGTGCAAGTCATGGGCGATGTTGTTGCCCACCGCCAGCCAGGTCACCCACGGCAACGCCGCCAAGGTGGTCAGCGGTATCGCCGCGGCCGTCTGGATCAGTTGGGTCAGCCGGGGGGTGGGGCCAACGACACGTTCGTCAACCTGCGGCGGCGGCCCGAGCTCATCGAGGAACCCGGCCAGCGATCCGAGCCGGGGATGGTCATACAGATCGGCGACGGTGACCTGCGGATACTGGTGGCGCAGCATGGCGACCAGCTGCGCGGCCGCCAGCGAGCCGCCGCCGAGTGCAAAGAAGTCGGCCTCCGGGCCGGAGATGGCGGCGCCGAGCAGGTCACGCCACATTCCGGCCAGCCAACCCGTCGTGCCGGCCAGATCGGGTGTCTCTTCGGTGTCGCTGCTGCCGGGCGGCGGCCAGGGCAGCGCATCGCGGTCGACTTTGCCCGACGTGCGGGTGGGCAGCTCGTCGATTTGCACCAGGCGCGGTACCAGCGCGGCGGGCAGATGTTCGGCGAGTTGACGGCGTGCCGCGGCGATGTCGAACGCGGGATCGGCGCTGACCACGTATCCGACCAGCACCGGCGTGCCGGTGGCGGTGCGGCGCACGGCGGCCGCGCCGCCGCTGACTCCGGCCAGGTGGACCAACGCCGAGTCGACCTCACCCAACTCGATGCGCCGGCCACCCACTTTGACCTGGTCGTCGCCGCGCCCGCAGAAGTAGAGCCCGTCACGTTCGAGGCGCACCAGGTCGCCGCTGCGGTAGGCGCGCGTCCAATCCAGGGACGGCATCGAGGCGTACTTTTCGGCGTCTTTGTCGCTGTCGAGGTAGCGGGCCAACCCCACCCCACCGATCACCAGCTCGCCGACCTCGCCGTAGCCGACCGGCTGACCGTTGGCGTCGACGACGGCCAGGTCCCACCCCGGCAACGGCAGCCCGATGCTGATCGGCCCGGTGCCGTCGAGCCGGGCGGCGCACGCGACCACGGTGGCTTCGGTCGGGCCGTAGGTGTTCCACAGTTCCCGGCCATCCACCGCGAGCCGCTCGGCCAATTCCGGAGGGCACGCCTCGCCGCCAAAGATCAACAGCCGCACCGCTTCGAGTGCCTCCGCCGGCCACAGCGCGGCCAACGACGGCACGGTCGAAACCACGGTCACGTCGCGGGTCACCAGCCAGGGCCCCAGGTCCATCCCGCTGCGCACCAGCGATCGCGGCGCGGGGACCAGACAGGCGCCGTGGCGCCAGGCCAGCCACATCTCCTCACACGATGCGTCGAAGGCGACCGACAAACCGGCCAGCACCCGGTCGCCGGGGCCAATCGGGTTATCTTGCAGGAACATCTGGGCTTCGGCATCGACGAACGCGGCGGCATTGCGGTGGGTGACGGCAACGCCTTTGGGGGTACCGGTGGATCCGGAGGTGAAGATGATCCAGGCGTCGTCTCGAACCAGCGGCGCCCCGGCGCGCCAGCCGCGCGACGCCCCGAGTGTTCGCTCGATGCCGCCCTCGGTGATCACCGCGACCACGTTGGCTTCCCCGAAGACCAGCTCGGCGCGCTCGTCGGGATCATCGGCGTCGACGGGCACGTAGGCCGCGCCGGCGGCAAGTATCGCCAGGATCGCGGTGTACAGCCCATAGCTGCCGGATGGCATCCGGATGCCGATCCGATCGCCCCGGCCCACGCCCCTGGCGGCGAGCCAGGCCACGCTGGCCTCCATGTCTTCGACCAGCTCGCTGTAGGTGAGCTGAACTGTTCCATCGTCGATCGCCGCGGCGTCCGGGTACCGCGCGGCCGTCTCGTAGATGATGTCGATCAGGGTGCGCGGGTTGGGTGCGGCGCTCGACAACAGATAGTGCGCGGGGATCTCGGGCGTCACCACCATAGGAACCCTACTCAACTGTGGCGAGATTGCCGCTCGAGCGCCACGGTGATGCGCCGCCGGGCCGGGCACAATGCAGTGGCGAGGGGGCGGTACACGAGTCGATAGCTGATAGGGGCCTGGAAATGAGCCAGCCGGCATCGCATGGCTTCGGCCAAGACCACGTGCCCCGGGTGGCGATTCTCGACGACTACGCGCGCGTGGCCACCGACCTCGCCGACTGGTCACCGGTGCGGGGCAGGGCCACGCTCACCGTTTTCGATCGCCATCTTGGCCAGGCCGAGGCCGCCGAGGCGCTGGCGGACTTCGACGTGGTGTGCACCATGCGCGAGCGGATGGCCTTTCCGCGCTCGCTGCTCGAGCGGTTGCCGCGCCTGAAGCTGATCACCATCGTCGGCATGAACCTGCCCAACCTGGACCTGGCCGCGGCCACCGAGCGCGGGGTGCTGGTCGCTCATTCGAACTTCGCCCATCCCCGGTTCAGGGCCGCGCGCGACGCCACCGCTGAGTTTGCCTGGGGGCTGCTGATCGCGACGGTGCGCAACCTGGCCGAAGAGCATCGTCGGCTGCGTGCGGGTGGCTGGCAGACCACCACGGGTATGACGCTGTCCGGCAAGACGCTCGGACTGCTCGGTCTCGGCCGGGTGGGCAAGCGGATGGCCGAATACGCGAAGGCGTTCGGGATGGACGTCATCGCTTGGAGCCAGAATCTCACCGAGGAGGCCGCCGCGGTCCACGGCGTGCGCCGGGTGGACAAGCCGGTGCTTTTCGCCCAATCCGATGTGGTGTCCATCCACGTGGTGCTTTCGGAGCGCACCAGGGCCTTGGTCGGCGCGGGCGAGCTGGCGGCGATGAAGCCCGGCGGCTACCTGATCAACACGTCCCGGGGCCCGATCGTCGACGAGGGCGCGCTGATCGGTGCGCTCGAGGCCGGGCGAATCGCCGGAGCCGGACTCGATGTCTATGACGTGGAGCCGCTTCCGGTCGATCACCGGTTGCGATCGTTGCCGAACGTGACCCTGTCGCCCCACCTCGGGTATGTCACCCGCGAAATGCTGAGTGCCTGCTACGCCGACACCGTGGAAGCGGTGGTCGCCTGGCTGGACGGCGCCCCGGTCCGGATCGCCAACCCGCAGGCGGTTCGGCGGCCACCGTCATGACCGGCAGGGCAGTGCGTCCGCGCGCACCGGGCGGCTATCGGAAACAGCCGGTTCCGCCGTCGACGTGAATCGTCTGCGCGGTGATGAAGGAGGCATCGGTGCTCAGCAGAAACGCCACCAGCGCCCCCACGTCGGTGCGAACATCGCCGATGCGCCGCATCGGAACCCGACGCAGTGCCTTGGCGTAGTCATCGGGGGCGAACTGCTTCCAGAGCTTGACCCCGTCCGACTCGGCGAACGGGCAGATGACATTGACGCGGATGTTGTCGCGCCCCCACTCCAGCGCGGCGACTTTCGACAATCCGCGGATCGCCTCCTTGGCCGCGGCATAGCCACCCCACTTGGCTTCCCCGCCGGTGCCGGTTCCTGAGCCCAGGTTCACGATCGAGCCCCCGCCAGCCTCGACCATCACCGGGTACACCGCTTGCATCAGCAGAAACGTCGCCCGCGGGCCGACGTCATGGTCCAGGGCCAGATCCTCGGTGGTGATCTCGACGAATGGTTTGGGCTCGTTGGTCGCGATGGCGTTGTTGACCAGGCCGTGTACCGTGCCGAAGGCGTCGACCGCGGCCGCGACGATCCGCTGCGCGCTGTCGGGATCGCGCAGGTCGGCGACCAGCATTTCGGCGCGACCCGTCGAATCGAGTTCGGCGGTGGTGGCGGCCAGGGCCTGGTCGAGGATGTCGACCAGCAGCACCGCGGCGCCACGTTCGAGGAGCGCGGCCGCGACGCCCTTGCCGACCCCGCGGGCGGCGCCGGTGACAATCGCGACATGCCCCCGTAGTGATTCCGGATGCGAGTAGCTCACCGCTCGGGACCTCGACTGGCTCGTGCCGGCCGGCCGGCGAACAGCGGCAGATCCAGGTAGGTCGCGATGCCGGGATCGGCGGCGCAGACAACGGGGATGGCGTTGACGCAGTGATTGGCGGTCGCGACGACGCCGGGGTTTCGTTGCAGCCCTTCGGCAATCGATGTTGGCTGCAGGCCTTTGAACACCAGACTCACGCTCGGGTCGCCGGTGATCTCGATCTCGAAACGTTCGCCGCGCTCCCCGAACGACCAGTCCGGGTCCATGTCGGCCTGCCCCATCAGCCAGTTGACCGCGGCGGTGATCACCGGCTTTCCGTCGGCGAGTGCCTGCCAGCGGAACTTGCGGCCGGCGACGGTGCCCGCGGCGATGGGCAGCACATCGGAGGCGAGGTCGGAGGTCGCCACGGCGATCTCGTGTGTCGCTCTGATCGTTGGGTCGATGTGAAATCCCATGTGGTCGGCGATCATTCGTACCGACATCTTGAATCCGGATTCGAGCAGCGCCGCCATCGGTCCCTGCATGGCTTGGGCAGGGGGCACGCCGAATCCCATGATGTCGCGCACCACATCCGGCGCGTTGTAGGTGCGGATGTCGGAGAACTCCTCGGCGCGGACATGGGTGATCGCGGACGAGAGCGAGGAGACCATCAGCGGAAATCGTTCGGTGATACCGCCAGGGTGGATGCCTGACCCGTGCAGTGTCACCCCGCCGGCAACCGCCGCATCGGCGACCGCTTTGACGCGCGGTTTGCTGAGGTCGGGATAAACCCAGCCAACCGGGGAGACCACGTTCTTGCCCGAGCGCAGAATCGCTTTGACGTCTTGCTCATCGGCGACCAGCGGGCTGTACATGACGCAGTCGGCGTCCAGCGCTAGCAACTCGTCGACGTCGTTGGTGGCGGTAACGCCAAGCCGGGCCGCGCCGATGATCGTTCCGACGTCGAGGCCGTGCTTGGCCGCGCTGTGCACCCAGCAACCGGCCAGCTCGAGCTGCGGGTGATTGAGTATGCACTCGATGGCGGCCTTACCAACGCCCCCGGTCGCCCATTGGATGACTCGAAGCTTGGCGGGACCACTCATCGGCGACCTCCCAAACGCACGGTATGTCGATATGGCGGGCACTGTCAACGACGGCGGCGGGCGGCGCGCTGCGGGTGCACCGGCGGCAGGGGAAGGGGCCCGGGCGCTCCGCGACGCGGGGTTGAAAACCACCACCGACCTGCTGTGACCTAGTCGGTACCCGGTGTCCTTGATGGTCAAAAAGTTGTCGCTTGCTGTCAAGACTGAGGGCCGTGTCCTGCCGCAAAGTGTTCTTGGTGGTTCAACCACCGCCCTGCGGACAATGCGGTCCGTGGGGCCAGCCAACCCGAACAGGACACGCGAAAATGAACTCCAGCAGCATCGAACACGTCGACGTGTTGATCGTCGGTGCCGGGATCTCGGGCATCGGCGCGGCTTACTACCTGCAGGAACATCAGCCGGCAAAGACGTTTGCAATCGTCGAGGCGCGCAACGACATCGGCGGAACCTGGGACTTGTTCCGGTACCCCGGGATTCGTTCGGACTCCGATCTGCACACGTTCAGCTACGAGTTCAAGGCCTGGGAAAACGAGAAGGCGATCGCCAGTGCCGGCGCCATCATGTCCTACCTTCGGGAGACGGTCGCAGAGAATAGCCTCGCACGGGCGATCCGCTTCGGGCACAAGGTGATAGAGGCGGCCTGGTCTACCCGGGATGCGCGTTGGCGGGTCACGATCGAGCGCCTCTACTCCGGCGAACGCGTGACCATGAGCTGCGAATGGTTCTTCTGCGCCAGCGGCTATTACCGGTACGACGAGGGCTACACACCGGAGTTCCCCGGCCGCGAGCGCTTTGCCGGCCAGGTGGTGCACCCGCAACACTGGCCCGAAAACCTGGACTACCGGGGCAAGCGGGTGCTGATCATCGGTAGCGGCGCGACGGCGGTCACCTTGGTGCCGGCCATGGCCGAGACCGCCGGCCACGTGACGATGCTGCAGCGGTCGCCGACCTACATCATTCCGGTGCCGTCCAAGGACCGCATCGCCAACACGTTGCCCAAGCTGGTCGGCCGGAAGCGGGCCTACGCCCTCACCCGCAAGAAGAATGTCGCCAAGCAACGACTCGTGTGGCACTTCTGCCAGCGCTACCCCGGGGCGGCGCGGCGAGTCATCCGCCATCTCAACGCCCGGCTGCTGCCAACCGGGTATCCGGTAGACGAGCATTTCCGGCCCGACTACAACCCCTGGGATCAACGGCTGTGCGCCGTGCCGGACGCCGACATGTTCCAGGCCATCCGCGACGGGCGGGCCTCGGTGGTCACCGACCAGATCGAGACGTTCACCGAGCGCGGTATCCGGCTGCAGTCCGGGCGTGAATTGGAAGCCGACATCATCGTCACCGCCACCGGCCTGAACCTGCTCGCCTTCGGCGGCATCGGCCTGTCGGTCGACGGTGAACCCGTCGATGTCTCGCAGAAGGTGGCCTTCAAGGGTTTCCTGCTCAGCGACGTCCCCAACTTCGGCTACGTCTTCGGCTACACCAACTCGTCATGGACGCTCAAGGTCGGGCTGGTGTGCGAGCACTTCTGCCGACTGCTGGCCCACATGGATGCCAACGGTCACAACATATGTCGCCCGCACGCGCCCGCGTCGATGCCGACCAGGCCGCTGCTGGAGATCACCGCCGGATACGTCAAGCGTGCCGCCGCCGCGTTCCCCCACCAGGGCACCGAGGGCCCATGGCGGACCTGCATGGACTACCGCGCAGACCGCGCGACGTTGCGCGAAGGTCCGGTCGACGATGACCACCTGCAATTCAGTGCGTCGGCCGCCGCCGACACACCCCCGCTGGCCTTGACGGGCTGACTGCCCGCAGACGGGCCGAGCCACCACGAGGAGTAACAAGACGATGGAACTGATGTCACCGGTTGACGCGCTGTTCTTGTCAGCAGAGTCGCGCGAGCATCCGCTGCATGTCGGTGCGCTGCAACTGTTCGAACCTCCCGAGGGGGCGGGACGGGCATTCGTGCGTGAGACTCACCAGGCGATGCTCGACTGCCGCGAGGTGGCCCCGCTGTTCCGCAAGCGCCCCGCATCGTTTCAGGGCGTGCTCACCAATCTGGGCTGGTCGGTCGACGATGACATCGACTTCGGCTTTCACGTGCGGCGTTCGGCCCTGCCGGCTCCGGGGCGGGTGCGTGAGCTGCTGGAACTGACCTCGAGGCTGCATGCCCACCTGCTCGATCGTCATCGTCCGTTGTGGGAGACACACGTCATCGAAGGCCTCAACGACGGGCGCTTTGCGATCTACTCGAAGATGCACCACGCGCTGATCGACGGCGTCTCCGGACTCGCGCTGATGCGCCGGTCGCTTCCGGCCGATCCCGCTGACACCAACTTCCGCGCTACCTGGTCGCCGGCGCCGGAGCGGCCGCGCCGGGTTCAGACCCGGCCCGGCCCGCTGCGCCAACTCGGCGGGATGCTCGGATCGGTTGCGGGGCTGGCTCCTTCGTCACTGCGCCTGGCGCGGTCCGCGCTATTGGAACAGCAGCTGACGTTGCCGTTCGCAACGCCGCGCACCATGCTCAATGTCGCCATCGGCGGAGCGCGGCGCTGCGCCGCGCAGTCATGGGACATCGACCGCGTCGAGACGGTCAAAAACGCTGCGGGAGTGAGCCTCAACGACGTCGTGCTGGCGATGTGCGCGGGTGCGCTGCGCTGCTACCTGGAAGACAACGACGCGTTGCCCGACGCACCGCTGGTGGCGATGGTTCCGGTCAGCCTGCGCACCGAGCGTGATTCGGTCGGGGGCAACATGGTCGGTGCGGTGTTGTGCAACTTGGCGACACATCTTGACGATCCGGCGCAGCGCTTGGCCGTCATCCACGCCTCGATGCGCGACAACAAGAAGGTGCTGGCACAACTGCCCCGAGCGCAGGCGTTGGCACTGTCGCTGCTGCTGCTGAGCCCCGCTGCGCTCAATACGCTTCCGGGTCTGTCGACGGTGACACCGCCGCCGTTCAACGTCTGCATTTCCAACGTCCCCGGCGTCCGGGAGCCTCGATACTTCAACGGTGCCCGACTGGTCGGCAACTATCCGCTGTCGCTGCCAATCAACGGACAAGCGCTCAACATCACGTTGACCAGTACCGCCGACCGGCTGGACTTCGGGCTGGTCGGTTGCCGCAGCAGCGTGCCGCATCTGCAGCGGATGCTCGGACATCTGGAGACCTCGCTTAAGGAGCTGGAGCGTGCGGTCGGGCTGTGACGTAACTCGAGCGCCGATGTCGCCCGCTGGCTGGGAACCGTCCGCACTCGCGGCGGTCCGGTAGGCGGTGATGCCGGAAGAGTCGTTGTGGCTATCCTCGTCGCGGGGTGGCCCGCACGCGGGTCTTGGCGCGATAGGCGGCCGGCCCGATTCCGAACCAGCGTTTGCACGAGCGGGTCAGCACACTTTGCTCGGCGTAGCCGAGTTCGCGCGCCAGATGCGACAGACTCATGGCGGTGGTTCGCAGGTAGCGATCGGCGGTCTCCTTGCGCACCTCGTCGATGAGTGCGGCGAAGGTGGTGGATTCGTCGGCAAGCCTGCGCTGCAGGGTCTTGGGATGCAGGTGGAATTGCGCGGCGACCACCTCGAGTGTCGCCGCCCCGGTGGGCAGCAGCTGGCGGGCCATGGTGCGCACCGATTCGACGATCCCGGCGCCCAGCGGGGTGATGCTGCTCAGGTAGTCGACCACCGCGCGGTGCGCCAGTTCGTCGCGATGCAGCGGACGGACCAGGTCGGTGCTGCGCACCGTGAATCCGCTGCGGCGCTCCGCGAAGTGGGGCGTGCACTCGAAATACCGCACATACGTGGTCGGAGGGCTCAACGGGTCGTGCGGCAGATGCACCGCCAGCGGGGTGTAGTCGGCACCCATCAGCAAACGGAACACCCCCAACGAGACGCCCAGTGCCAGCTCCAACGTGTGCGGGCAGGGGATCGGATCGTCGGGCACAATCTCGATGGCGACGAACGAGCGCTGCGTATGGGCCAGCGGCGTGATCTCGATGTGGATGGCCGGACTGTAGGCGGCCATGAAGGTGTGAAAGATCATCAGGGCATCCGCCACCGTCGCGGCGGTGCGCGCCGCCACTCCCACCGGTCCGAGAATCTCGATGCCCTGCCGCTGCGCCAGCTGCCGCCCGAAGTCGTGCGTGCCCGTGGCGGCCGCGGCTGTCTCGATCGCTCGGATGACCGCGCGCACCGGTATGAACGCGTCGTAGTTGCCGACGTCTTGCTCGCGGACACCGGCCGCGCGCAGCAGCGCCGCCGGGTCTCCGCCCAATTCGGAAACCAGGTTCGGGTAGTTCGAGAGCCCGGTCCCGCGCACCACGGACATGCACTCGACACTCTGCACAAGCTCGCGTCGTGTCAAGGACCAGAGTCGGCGTGGCCGGTGGTCGGCTGGATATCTACAGGTCAAAGTGTGAATGGCGGCGCAAGGGCCGATCCGCAACGTAGGCTTTCAGCCGGTACTGGGAAGGTGGCGGCTGGGCGCCTAATCTCGAATGGGTGCGAGCCGACAGAGCTTGACTCAGTTGTTTGGCCCCGGCACCGCTATCTGACTTTCGGATCTGACTTGGGAGAGGTTGCTGAGCATGCGTGAATGGGATGTTCCCGCGGATTTCACCGTTACCGCAGAGGACAACGTCGCCAGCTGCGTGTACACGCATGAGCGAGACGACCCAGATCATGTGATCTTTCAGCGGCTAGTCGACGGCACCTGGACGGACGTGACCTGCGCCCAGGCCGCCCAGCAGATCCGGGCCGCCGCACTGGGTTTGATCGCCGAGGGGGTCAATGCCGGCGATCGGGTGGCCATCTTGTCGGCCACTCGCTACGAGTGGGTGATCCTCGACTACGCGATCCTCTCGAGGTCACCGCCCCGACTGTGCCGATCTACGACACGTCTTCGGCTGAGCAAGTGCGCTGGGTCCTGGAGGATTCGGGGGCGGTATTGGCGGTCGCCGAGACCGATGCCCATGCCCAGCTGATCAAGCAACTCAGCGATGAGTTGCCCAGCTTGCGCAAGATCTTGCACCTCGACTCCGATGGGCCCGCGGCGCTCGACGAGCTCGCCGAGGCAGGGAAATCGGTAGCCCGCGACCAACTCGACGACCGGCTGGCAGCGCTGCGGTCCTCCGACCCGGCGACACTGATCTACACCTCGGGCACCACCGGGCGCCCGAAGGGCTGTCAGCTGACCCACTCCAATCTGCTCTACGAAGCGCGCGGCGCGGCGTCATGCTTTCCGACGCTGTTGCGCAAGGGCGAGCGACTGCTGGTATTTCTGCCGCTGGCCCACGTGCTGGCCCGGTCGCTGTCGATGTCTGCGTTCGCCAACAAAGTCACCATCGGCTACACCGGCGACATCAAGAACCTGGTGGCGACGCTGGGCGTCTTCAAGCCGACGGTCGTGGTATCGGTGCCCCGGGTATTCGAAAAGGTCTACAACACCGCCGAGTTGAAGGCTCGCGACAGCGGCCGGGGCATGATCTTCGATCTCGCCGTCGCAACCGCGATCGCCTGGAGTAAGGCGCTGGACACCGGCGGCCCCGGCCTGTTGCTGCGGGCCCGGCATGCACTGTTCGATCGGCTGGTGTACGAGAAGCTGCGCTCGGCGCTGGGCGGCGATTGTCACGCCGCCGTCTCCGGGGGAGCGCCGCTGGGCACCCGGTTGTGTCACTTCTACCGCGGCATCGGGCTGACGATCTACGAGGGCTACGGACTGACCGAAACCAGCGCTGCCATCACCGCCAACCGGATCGGTCAAGAGCGAGTGGGCACGGTCGGAAACCTGTTGCCCGGCAACAGCATGGCGATCGCCGAGGACGGCGAGGTGCTGGTCCGCGGCGGGGTGGTGTTCACCGGCTATTGGCACAACGAGAAGGCCACCGCCGAGGCGATCGTCGATGGGTGGTTCCACACCGGTGACCTGGGGTCGGTCGACGACGCCGGATTCTTGTCGATCGTCGGTCGCAAGAAGGAGATCATCGTGACCGCCGGCGGCAAGAACGTGGCACCGGCGGTCCTCGAAGACCAGCTGCGGGCGCACCCGCTGATCAGCCAGGCGATGGTGGTCGGGGACAACCGGCCCTTCGTCGGCGCGCTGATCGCCATCGATCCGGAAGGCTTCGAGGTCTGGAAGCAGCACCACAGCAAGGCCGCCGCCGCCTCGGTTGCGGACCTCATCGATGACCCCGACCTCACCGCCGAGATCGATCAGGCCGTCAAACAGGCTAATCAGGTGGTCTCCCAAGCGGAATCAATCCGCAAGTTCTGCATCCTGCCGGTGGACTTCACCGTCCTCACCGGTGAGCTGACCCCCACGCTGAAGGTGAAGCGCAACGTGGTCGCCGAACGATTCGCCGGCGAGATCGATTCGCTCTACCGCAAGCAGTGACCGCGGCGCGAGACCGTCAAAGTTTGTAGCCGATGGCGCGAAGCAGTTCGCGCCGCTCGGTCACATCCACGTCGGTCTCCACGCCCAGCGGCGTCTGGCCGTCGATCACCGCGGCGATGCCGCGACCCCGGGGAGTCGCCGCGACCACGATTTCCACGGGATTGGCGGTGGCGCAGAAGATCGTGCAGACCTCGGGCACCGCCTTGACCGGGTTGAGAATGTTCACCGGGAAGCCCTCGCGCAGGAAGATCACAAAGCTGTGGCCGGCCGCGATGGCCAGGGCGGTGTCGGTGGCAAGTTCGACCAACTCGGCGTCGTTGCCGGTGCGGCGGACCAAGCGTGGGCCCGACGCCTCGCAAAAGGCCAGCCCGAACCGCAGCGACGGGCTGACCCCGACCAGGGCTTCATGCAGATCGTCGACCGTCTTGATGAAGTGCGCCTGGCCGATGACGACGTTGACATCCTCGGGCTTGTCAACCGAAACCACATCCCAGGACACCGTCGTCGTGGAAACCTTTCCCGTCACGGTTCCATGCTGCCATCAATTCCGGCGATTCGGCCCGCGGGTGATCAGCCCAGCACGGGAAATCGGCGCTGCTCGCCCAGCCGATCGAGGGCCGACTGCATCACCGAGCGCACGTGGGCGTCGACCTGCGCGACGTCGGGGTCGGTGCCGAACTGGGCGGCAATGTCGATCGGCTCCAGTACCTGATAGACGATTTTGGCCGGCAGCGGAAAATTGGCGGGAAAGAACATCGTCAGGCCGAACGGTAAGCCGATGGTAATGGGAAGAATCTCTATCCGGATTCGTTTGAGCCCCAACCGCTTTGCCAGCCAGTTGCCGCGACTGACAAATAGTTGAGTTTCCTGGCCGCCGATCGACACCGCCGGCACAATCGGCACGCCGGCCCGCACTGCGGCCCGGACGTAGCCCGTACGGCCACCGAAATCGATGACGTTCTGCGCCAGTGTCGGCCGGAACGCGTCGTAATCCCCGCCGGGAAAGACCAGCACCACCCCACCCGAACGCAACGCCGCCGTGGCGTTGTCCGGACTGGCATGAATGACGCCGAGGCGGCCCAGCGAGGCGCGAAACGGGGTGATGAACACGCCATAGTGGGCCAGCGTGTACAGCGGGCGCTGGTAGCCGAACTTGCCGTACAGGGCGGGGGCCAGCACGTTCCAATCGGGCGTTAACACCCCACCGGAATGGTTGGACACCACCAGCACGCCGCCGGTCGGCGGGAACGACTCCAGACCGCGCACCTCCGACCGAAACCATCGCTTGATGACGGGAGTGACCGCCCCGATCACCGTCGAGGTGAAGCCGCGATCCCACTTGGCGATCTCGGGGCCGTCGATTTCGTTGCGGTTCATGAGCTCCCGTCACGGCGAGGGTGTCGGCAATTGATTATGCCTGGCAAAAGCCTGCCGCAACCGAGGACTAATGGCGTTCGATTGCGGGTCGAAAGGCCCATCTAAAAAGGCCCGTCAATCGATAACGTCGGTTCATCGGTGGTGCCCCGGGGGGTCGCTTTAATAGGTGGCCAGGAGTGCGGCGATGAGCGTATTGATGACCGGTTTCCCCGGCTTTCTCGGCAGTGCCTTATTGCCCGGCATTCTCAGGCGCACCGACAGTTCGGCAATTTGTTTAGTCCAGCCCAAATTCGCCACCCAAGCCGGTGTGCGGGTGGCCGAGTTGAGCGCCGCCGAACCGGAGCTCGAGGGTCGTATCCGACTGGTTCAGGGAGATATCACCCGCCCCGGACTGGGCCTGGCGCAAGCCGATCTCAGCGATGTCACCGAGGCGTGGCACCTGGCGGCCGCTTATGACTTGGCGGTGGCACGCGACGTAGCGGTTCGAATCAACGTTGATGGCACCCGCAACGTCCTTGACGCGCTGGCACAGTGCCCCAACTTGACCCGTCTGCACTACTTCAGCACCTGTTACGTCAGCGGCCGCTACGCCGGTCCGTTCGGTGAGGATGACCTGGAAGTCGGTGCCCCGTTCAACAACTACTACGAGGAAACCAAGCATCTGGCCGAGGCCGACGTGCGGTCCCGGATGGCTGCGGGCATGCCGGCCACGATCTATCGCCCGTCGATCGTGGTCGGTGACAGCGCTACCGGCGAGACCCAAAAGTTCGACGGGCCATACTTTGTCATGCAATGGCTGTTGCGCCAGCCGCGCCGGGCGATCCTGCCGGTCGCCGGTGACCCCACCATGACGCGAGTCAATGTGGTCCCGCGCGACTTCGTCATCGACGCGGTGGGTTACCTCAGTGGACTGTCGCAATCGCAGGGCCGCACCTATCACCTGGCCGATCCGCGGCCACTGACGGTGGACGAGATGACCGACGTCCTGGCCCGGGCCACCGGCCGGGACGTCACCAAGGTGCCGCTGCCGCGCAAGCTGGCCAAAGCCTCGCTGGCGCGAGTCCCGGGGTTGTACCGCCTGATGCGGATCCCTCCCGAAACCGTCGACTACTTCTCCCATCCCACCTTCTATCTGACCGACCACTGCCGTGCCGACCTTGCCGGCGGCCCGGTGGTCGGGCCACCGCCGTTCACCGCTTACGTCGATCGGCTCGTGGAGTTCATGCGCAACCACCCGGAGGTTGGCTCCGCGGCGATGTTCTGAATCGGCCGGATGCGGGCCCGCCCGGATGCGGGCTCACAATGCCGCACCAGGCGGGTGTCTAATAAGTGGATGGAATTGATGATGCCCACCGACTCGATGTTCCTGTTCGTTGAATCACGGGAGCATCCCATGCACGTGGGTGGCCTGTCGTTGTTTGAGCCCCCGGAGGGCGCCGGCCCGGATTTCGTCCGTAATTTCTACGAGGCGCTGGTGGCCAACGACGAATTCCAGCCCACATTCCGCAAGCACCCCGCGACGATCGGCGGCGGTATCGCGCGGGTGGCGTGGGCCTACGACGACGACCTGGATGTCGACTACCACGTTCGGCGGTCGGCGCTGCCCTCTCCGGGCCGGGTCCGCGACCTGCTCGAGCTGACCTCCAGGCTGCACACCAGTCTGCTCGACCGCCATCGCCCGCTGTGGGAACTGCACGTGGTCGAGGGATTGAGCGACGGCCGCTTCGCCATGTACGCCAAGATGCACCACGCGCTGATCGACGGCGTCTCGGCGGCGAAGCTGATGCAGCGCACCATGTCAGCCGACCCGTCCGACACCGAGGTGCGGGCGATGTGGAATCTGCCCCGGCCGCCGCGACCCGAGTCCGACGGCGGCGGCTCATCGCTGGTGGGTTCGCTGGTCAAGATGGCGGGATCGGTCGCCGGACTGGCGCCCTCGACGCTGAAACTGGCGCGCGCGGCATTGTTCGAACAGCAGCTGACCCTGCCGTTCGCGGCGCCACACACCATGTTCAACGTCAAGGTCGGGGGAGCGCGCCGGTGCGCGGCGCAATCCTGGTCACTGGAGCGCATCAGGGCCGTCAAGCAAGCCGCCGGCGTCACCGTCAACGACGCGGTCTTGGCGATGTGCGCCGGTGCGCTGCGGTACTACTTGATCGAACAGGACGCGCTGCCGGACGCATCGCTGATCGCCATGGTCCCGGTGAGCCTGCGCTCCAAGGAACAGGCCGACAGTGGCGGCAACATGGTGGGCAGCGTCTTGTGCAACCTCGGCACCAATGTCGAGGATCCGGCGCAGCGAATCGAAATCATCAGCGCCTCCATGCGGGCGAACAAAAAGGTGCTCGCCGATCTGCCGCGCCTGCAGGTGCTGGCGTTGTCGGGGCTGAACATGGCACCGCTGACCCTGGCCGGCGTACCGGGATTCCTGTCGACGGTGCCGCCACCATTCAACATCGTCATTTCCAATGTGCCCGGTGGGGCGCAGCCGCTGTATTACGGGGGCGCCCGGCTGGACGGCAGCTACCCGCTGTCCAACATCCCTGATGGCCAGGCGCTGAACATCACCTTGGTCAACAACGCCGACCGGCTCGACTTCGGACTGGTCGGTTGCCGCCGCAGTGTGCCGAGCCTGCAGCGGCTGCTGGGGCACCTGGAAACGTCGCTGAAGGATCTCGAGCAGGCCGTCGGGGTCTAGCGAGTCGATGCCCAAGCTCAGCGCGGGTGTGCTGGTGTATCGCGCCGCGGCTGGCGTCCTCGAGCTGCTCATCGTCCATCCCGGAGGTCCGTTCTGGGCGCGAAAAGACTACGGCGCCTGGTCCATTCCCAAGGGCGAGTACACCCAAGACGAAGATCCCTGGGTGGCGGCGCGGCGCGAGTTCGCCGAGGAGATCGGTTTGCCGGTGCCGGACGGAGCGCGAATCGACCTGGGTTCGGTCAAGCAAGCCGGCGGCAAAGTGGTGACCGCGTTCGCGGTGCGCGGTGACCTCGACGTCACCGAGGCGCACAGCAACACCTTCGAGCTGGAGTGGCCGAAGGGGTCGGGCAAGGTGCGCGAATTCCCCGAGGTCGACCGGGTCGGCTGGTTTCCGGTCGCGATCGCGCGGGGCAAATTGCTCAAGGGACAGCGCGATTTCCTGGACCGGCTGATGGCCGACCCGTCGGTTGCGGGGCTGGGCGAGGGGTAGTGAGCGCGGCGTGGCTGGCTCAGCCCGGCACCCCGCCGGCCCCCAGGCGGGTTCGCCGGCGCCGAAGGACCACGAATAGGACCACCGCCGCCGCCATCACCGCCACCGCGAACCCCGCGAACAGGATCACCACCAGAGGGATGGCGACGTTGTCGTAGACGACGATCACCGGTCGGTAGGCGTCGTCGTTGGGCGCATCGGCAAAGGTAAAGTCCGAGGAGATTCGGGACGTCTCGTACACGTCCACCTGGGTCTTGGTCAGGTATGACCCGTGGTTGCCGACCAGTTCGCGCAGCAGCGGGTCGTGCACGTGGTTGGCGATGTTGCCGGCGAATTGGACCTCGGTGGCCTGGATGGCGCTGTCGGCGTCGGTGCGCACCTGCCGGTGATCGGTCAGCGTGAAGACGACGACATGCTGTGGGTCCAATGCGGCGGCCGACAGCCGCATCGGATAGACCAACTGCGATGAACGAAAGGTCATGCGTACCGGATTGAGCCCGCCAACGATCGGAACCGTGCTCGTCAGGCGCATCGCGACGAAAGCCCAGCCTTCTCGTACGTAGGGATCCAGTGCGGCCGCCACCGCCGGACGAAGCGCGTAGCCGTTGTTGGCCAGCCAGGCTTGCAGGCCGGGCAGGTCACCGCCGGCCAGGGTGGTGGCTTCTAGGGGGCCGAGGTGCACTTGATTGATCACTTCGGGGGGATGGGCGGCGCGCACCCCCTCATCCGGTCCGCCCGCCCTGAAGCCCAGATCCAGATTCCAGCGGCGCTGGTGGCGGATCTCTGGCGTGGTCAACGCGTCGAGTTCGAGAAAGGCGGCCTTGTCGCCCGGGGCGACGGTGGCCGGCATGGGGGTGGGCACGACCAGGGCGAGGTTGTCAGTCGTGGCGTCCACCGCCAATTGGACAACGATGGTTTCGGTCGTCCCATCCCAATGCACCAGCGCCACCTCATGATTCATGGTGGCCTGGGCGTCGCCCGGGGCGATCGCGGCACCGCACGCGCATGCGTAGCCCGGCGCGGCCAGCACCGTGGCGGCCAGTGCTACCGCAGCGGTTACACAAACCAGGAAAACGGCAACAAGCCCCGACCGGCACACGCGAAGCACCGTCATCTCGCAGATGCTACGCGGCCCGGTGACGGCCGCTACCCACTTTGACCACACGTTTTTCATGCGCAGGCACAATGTCAGCATGACCACACGGCCCATCGAGCCCATCGAGTTCACCGAGCAAGTCGAACCACAGGCATTTCTGTTCCAATTGTTGGACCCGGCGATCCGGGCTGACCCGTATCCGCTGTGCGCTCGGCTGCGTGAACATGGGCCACTGCATCTGCCCGAGGCCAACTTCGTCTTGTTCTCCAGCTTTGGGGACTGTGACGAGGTGCTGCGACACCCGTCCTCCTGCAGCGACCAGACCAAGTCGACGGTGGCCCAGCGGCGGGTGGAGGAGGAACCGGCCCTGGGCCGCGACTTCCCGCCCGGCTTTTTATTTCTCGATCCCCCCGATCACACCCGGCTGCGCAAACTGGTCAGCAAGGCGTTCGCCCCCAAAGTGGTCAACGCGTTGCGACCTGAGATCAGCTCCCTGGTGGATGGATTGCTGGACCGGATCGCCGAGCAGGGCCGATTCGACGTGGTTTCAGACTTCGCCTACCCGCTGCCGGTGGCGGTGATTTGCCGGCTTCTCGGGGTGCCGCTGGAGGATGAGCCGCAGTTCAGCCAGGCCTCGGCGCTGCTGGCGCAGGCGTTGGACCCGTTCTTCGCCTTCACCGGCCAGAACGCGGAAAACCTCAATGACTCGCTGGAAGCGGGGCAGTGGCTGCGCGGATACCTGCGTGATCTGATCGCGCTGCGCCGGTCGCAACCCGGCGAAGACTTGATGTCGGGGTTGGTCGCCGTCGAAGAGTCCGGTGATCAGCTTACCGAGGACGAGATCGTCTCCACCTGCGTGTTGTTGCTGGTTGCCGGACACGAGACCACGGTGAACCTGATCGGCAACGCGATCCTGGCCATGCTGCGCGACCGTCGGCAGTGGGCACAGCTGGGCGCCGATCCCGACCGGGCCGCCGCGGTGGTGGAGGAAACCATGCGCTATGACCCGCCGGTGCAATTGATCGGCCGAATTGCCGGGGCGGACATGGTAATTGGGGACGTCGAAGTGACCAAGGGGGATGTGATGATGATGCTGGTGGCGGCCGCGCATCGCGATCCCGCCGAGTACGATCGGCCCGAAGAATTCGACCCGGATCGGGGTGCTGTGCGGCACTTGGGATTTGGTCGCGGTGCGCACTACTGCCTTGGTGCGCCGCTAGCGCGGCTGGAAGCCGCGGTGGCGCTGTCGGCAATCGCGGCGCGCTTCCCGAAGGCGCGGCTGGACGGCGAGCCGCAATACAAGACGAACGTCACCTTGCGTGGGCTCGAGTCGATGACGGTGGCGCTTTCCTAATCGGCGGGCCGTGAATCGGGCTAGCCGCCCTGGCCCTCGCCCTGGGGCGGCACGTCTTCGTACTCGACCGGTACGCCTTCACCAGCGACCGGCGTGCCCTCGCCGGCGAACGGTACGTCCTCACCGGCAACCGGCACTTCTTCGCCGGCGACCGGCATGCCTTCACCCTCGACCGGTGGCGGTTGGGTCAACAGGATGGTGATCGGTATCGGTGTGGACAGCTCGAACTTGCCCTGCTGGTCGTAGTAGGCGCCGATGGTGTATTCACCCGCGGACTCGATCGGGAACGAGAGCTCCTGGGTGAAGCACCGATATTTGGAGGCTTTGTCCACTTCGTCGGGCCAGTGCCAACTCGCCCGCAGGGTGCCGCGCGGCGCTCCGGAGGGGTCCTTGCACACCACGTGTAATTCCGGGTCGTAGTCGCCGCCGGCGGGCGCGTGCACCACCAGAACGATCGGAACCTTTGCCCAAAGCGGGACTTGATCGACCTCAAACCAGGTCATCGGAATGCGTGTGGCATTGATCGCACCGTGTTCGTCCAGATTGGCGCTACCTGCAACGAACAATGTGGATACGTGCAGCATCACGACATCTTAAAGGCGTTTGACGCGCCAATCTGGACCTTCGGGTTTTCAGGCGCGCCGCACCGGCGGCCGCTGCGTTCCTCGAACGCCCGTCGGGCCTAGCGCCCGCAGCGGGGTCCGAGACCAGCAACGATGTCGTCGAGACTGAACGTCAGCGGTTGCTCGAGCTGGGCGTAGGTGCAGGAACGCGGATCGCGGTCGGGACGCCACCGGTTGAACTGGGCGGTGTGACGGAACCGCGGGCCCTCCATGTGGTCGTAGCGCACCTCGACCACGCGTTCGGGGCGCAGCGGCACAAACGAGAGGTCTTTGCCGGCGTTCCAGCGGGAGAACTCGTTTTTGCGTGGCGTGCGTTCGCCGGACTGGTGGGCGGCCCAGTTCCACGGATGGTCGTCGAAGCTGGTCACCAGCTCCTGCAGCTCGGTGAAGAGCCGCCGGCGTTCGGCCATCGGGAATGCCCCGATCACGCCGACCGACGCCAATTGCCCGTCGTCTTGGTAGAGGCCCAGCAATAGCGAACCGATGACGTCACCGCCGGATTTGTGGAGGCGATATCCGGCCAGCACGCAGTCGGCGGTGCGCTCGTGCTTGATCTTGAACATCACGCGCTTGTCCGGCTGATAGGTGACCGCCAGCGGTTTGGCGATCACTCCGTCGAGGCCGGCGCCCTCGAACTCTTCGAACCACCGCCGTGCCGTCGCCTGATCGGTGGTGGCCGGGGTGACATGGATCGATGGGCCGGAGCCGACCGCCTCGACCAGCGCCGCGCGCCGCTCGACAAATGGACGCGTCGTGTAGTCGTCGTCGCCGAGGGCCAGCAGGTCGAAGGCGATGAAGGATGCCGGGGTGTGTTCGGCGAGCATCCGCACCCGGGAATCGGCGGGGTGGATGCGCTGTTGCAGCGCCTCGAAATCCAGGCCGTGGCCGGTGGCGATCACGATCTCGCCGTCAAGGACGCAGCGCCGCGGCAGCTCCGCCCGGACCGCCGCGACCAGTTCCGGGAAGTAGCGGGTCAGCGGACGTTCGTTGCGGCTGCCGAGCTCTACCTCATCGTTGTCGCGAAAACAGATGGAGCGGAATCCATCCCATTTGGGTTCATAGGACGCATCGGCCGGGATCGTCTTGACCGCCTTGGCCAGCATCGGCGAAATCGGCGGCATGACTGGTAGGTCCATTAGTTCATTGTGGCGTGCGGCATGCTGGAATCCAGGTATGCCCGCTGCAGCAGAAGAACTTGACGTCGACGGCATCGCGGTACGCGTGACCAACCGGGACAAGGTGTACTTCCCGAAGCTGGGGAAGCAGGGCACCAAGGGCCGGTTGATCGACTATTACCTGGCGGTCGGGGGCGGTCCGATGCTGACCGCGTTGCGGGATCGTCCCACCCACTTGCAGCGATTTCCGGACGGCATCGACGGTGAGGAGATCTATCAGAAACGGGTGCCCAAGCACCACCCCGACTATCTGCGGACGTGTCGGGTGAGCTTTCCGTCGGGACGCACCGCCGACGCGCTGCAGGTGACCCATCCGGCCGCGATCGTCTGGGCGGCGCAGATGGGAACCGTCACGCTGCACCCGTGGCAGGTGCGCTGCCCCGACACCGAGCACCCCGACGAGCTGCGGATCGATCTGGATCCGCAGCCCGGTACCGGTTTCGCGCAGGCACGTTCGGTCGCCGTCGACGTGCTCAAGCCGGTGCTCGACGACCTGGGATTGGTCGGCTATCCGAAGACCTCCGGCGGCCGCGGGATCCACGTGTTCTTGCGCATCGCTAGCGACTGGGACTTCATCGAGGTGCGCCGGGCCGGCATCGCCCTGGCCCGCGAAGTTGAGCGCCGCGCCCCCGAGGCGGTCACCACGTCGTGGTGGAAAGAGGAACGTGGCCAGCGGATCTTCATCGACTTCAACCAGAACGCCCGCGACCGCACCATGGCGTCGGCGTACTCGGTGCGGGCCACCCCGATCGCCACCGTGTCGACGCCGCTGACCTGGGAAGAGCTGGCCGGTGCCGACCCGGACGACTACACCATGGCCACGGTTGCCGACCTGACTGCCCGCCGTGCGGACCCCTGGGCCGGCATGGACGACGTGGCCCAGTCGATTACGGGGCTGCTGGACATGGCTGAAGCCGACGCCGAGCGCGGGCTCGGTGACATGCCCTACCCCCCGAACTATCCCAAGATGCCGGGCGAACCCAAGCGGGTGCAGCCCAGCCGCGACACCGACCTGAAACCCAAAAACGCCCACGACTAAGCCCTTATGCGCCGGGCTGCGCCGGATACCATCGGCGTATGGCGCTGATCATTCCGGCGACCAAGGAACGTGACGACGACGGTTGGGCGGACTACGTTGAGCCCATCGTGCTCACGCCCGCCCAGGCGGCCGACCTGGCGCCAGGCAACGCCGATCCGGCGGCGGCAGTCGTCGGGTTCTACGCGGCGTTGATGCGCGGCGACGACCTGACCGGACAACTGCTCTGGCCCGATGACAACATCATCATCGACAAGCTCGAAACCTTGCGCGGCTGGACGTTTCGCCGCTTGGAGGTGCTCGCCGTCCGGTTGCGCGGACAAAGCAAGGCGACCATTCGCGTCGCCGTCGAGATCGAGGTCGACGGCAAGCGCGACGGCGGTACCGATGAAGTCAAGCTGCAGCGCGACGGGGACGGCGGCCCCTGGAGAATCGAGCGCCCGCCGACCTGAGTTCAGACCGGTATCGAGCCCGCGGCCCACGTGCTGGGCAGCAACGGCAAGGGCGCGTCGGCGCCAAATGAGCCGGCGCTTAGCGTGGACAATCCAACCGGCTGCGCAATCGATTGCTGTGGCGCGGTGCCGGCGAATCCCGCCGTCGTCATCGACCCGCTGGAAGACAGCTGCACCGCGGAAACCAAATGTGCGTTGGGTAATGCGGCCGCTGCCACGCCGGAATGTGCCAGACCGATGGCGCCGGTGGGGGCATTGCCCAGGGCGCTCGCTTGGGGCAAAAGCGGCGAAACTCCGCCCGCCTGAAACGCCATGGCCGCGCCACCGAGCAGTTCGCGGATCGCCTGCGCTATTGCTGCGATCGCGTGCTCGACTCCCAGCGACAGCGTCGTGAGCACCTTGTTGAGAAAATCCGCGACCAGCGTGACCATGGCAATGGCGCCGCGCAACGTGATGTAGAGGTACATGAGGACGAGTTGAACTTGATCCAGTGCCAATACGATCAGGTCGGCGATCAGCAGGTTCAGGATCTTCATCATTTGAAGTGCGTAGCCCAGCAGCATGACCCCGTACGCCACCACTATCTGGCCGAGGTAGAAGACGAACTGCCAGGCGAAACTGGCCACCTCGCTGGCCAACTGGCTCACCGTCTGGGACACGATGTCGGCCAGGGTTTGCAGCAGCTGCCACATGATGCTCCACCAGGGCGGGCTGGGCGGCGGAGGCAGGCTGGTGAGTGAGCTGGCTCCGGGTTTGAGGATGGGCGGGGCGTGGTTGGTGTGTGGTGTTGCGGCCACCGCGGCGGCGCTGGCCGCGTCATAGACGCTCATCGTGGTCGCGGCTTGAATCCACATTCGCGCATAGTCGGATTCGTTGAGCGCGATTGGGATCGTGTTGATCCCAAAGAAATTCGTCGCCAGCAACACGCCGTGGATGACGTGGTTGGCTTCCAGCTCCACCAGCGTCGGCATCGCCGCCAGCGCGCTGACGTAGCCGGCCGCGGTGGCCTCGTGTGTTGCGGCCCGCGCCATACAGTCGGCGCTGGCCGTGGTCAGCCACGCCAGATACGGGCCGTAGGCGCCAACGAAACTGGCGGCACTGGGCCCCTGCCAGGGCCCGGCTTGCACGGTGGCCAGCAGCGCTTCGAGTTCGGCGGCCTCCTCGGCGTAGCTAGCGCCCAGCGCTTGCCACGATTGCGCCGAGGCCACGATGGGGCCGGGACCAGGACCGGCGTACAGCAGCGCGGAGTGCACCTCCGGCGGCAGGGCGGTCCATATCGGCATGGTCATCACAGGCCGCCAAAAGCGCCGTAGCCGGCTGCCGCGGCTTCGTCTCCAACGGTGTAGCTGATACCGGCCTCACCCACGCCGACCCCGGAGCGGCCCAATTCCTCGATGCCTTCGGTGGCCATGGTGCAATGCTCAACGCCGACGGCGCTAAACCCAGCCGCGTTGCGCACCGACACGGGATCGGCCGCTGGCGGAATCACCGCCGTAATGGCGGGCGCCGCAACGGCATGCGCGGCGGCCAATCGAGCTGTCATGGCCGCTACCGCCGCACTGGCCCCCGCCAAACCCTCGGGAATAACTCGCAACATCACCACTTCGGCTCCTATTCGGCGCATCGGGGCCCGGAAGCCCGCGATGCCTGCACATAGCAACGATTTCTATTGGCAACACAATGCGGAGTTGGCCGCGACCCTGGCAAGTCTCGACCTCGCCACCGGAGCGGCTCCACTTGACAAAATCCGCCTCCGTGTCAACTGAAAGATAACCGGGTCCCGGCAACCCCCGGCCACCTATCCTGGGAAGGCGAAAACTCTGGGTCAGGACCGACGGAGGCGTCGATGACGCCCGTACTGGCGTGCCGCTCGTGTGGTACCCAACCCCTCGAAAACGCCCGGTTCTGCCACGGATGTGGCGCGCCCGTCGCCGCCGCCGGTGCCCACGCCGAGTACAAGCAGGTGACGGTGCTGTTTGCCGACGTGGTGCATTCGATGGACATCGCGGCGGCGCTCGGTGCCGAGCGGTTGCGCGAGATCATGACCGAGCTGGTCAACCGCGCGGCGGTGGTGGTGCAGCGATATGGCGGCACGGTCGACAAGTTCACCGGTGACGGGATCATGGCGGTATTCGGTGCCCCGGCCGCTCTGGAGGACCACGCGCTGCGGGCGTGTTTGGCCGCACTGGGCGTTCAGGATGAGGCCAACCGCCTTGCCGGCGAGGTCGATCGGCGCGACGGTGTCGTGCTGCAGCTTCGGGTGGGCCTCAATTCCGGGCAGGTCGTGGCCGGCGAAATCGGAACGGGCGCGCTGGGTTACACCGCGGTTGGTGAGCAAGTCGGGCTGGCGCAGCGGATGGAGGCGGTGGCCGCGCCGGAGACGGTGATGCTCGGTGAGTCCACCGCCCGACTGGTCGAGGGCGCCGCCGTGCTGGGCGAGCCGCAGCTGGTGCACATCAAGGGTGTCGAGGCTGCGGTGCCGGCGTGGCAGCTGCTCGGCGTGGTTGATCAGTACTGGCAAAGCGGTCCCGCCCCGGCGACGTTGGTGGGACGCGAGTGGGAGTTGGACACCCTGACCACGATGCTGGACCGTTCCATTGCCGGGCGCGGGTCGGTGGTGACGCTGGTCGGACGGGCGGGCATCGGCAAGACCCGGCTGGCCAGGGAAGCCGCGCGGGTCGCGAAAAATCTTGGCGTTACGGTGTTTTCGACCTTCTGCGAATCGCACGCGACCGATATCCCGTTTCGGGCGGTTACCCGTCTGCTGCGCGCCGCCGCCCAGGTGAGCCGGCTCGACGATGCCACCGCGCGGGTGCGGGTACGGTCGATCGTCCCAGACGGTGATCCGCAGGACCTGTTGTTGCTCTATGACCTGCTCGGTATCGCCGACCCCCGGGTGGAGCTGCCCAAGATCGCCCCGGAGGCCCGCCGCCGGCGGCTGGCCGCGCTGATCAACGCGGTCCAGCTGGCTCGCGCCCAACCCGCGGTGTACGTCATCGAGGATGCGCACTGGATGGACGAGGCCAGCGAATCGATGGTCGCCGAGTTTCTGACGGTGATCCCGCAGACCCACTCGATGGTGCTGGTGACCTATCGGCCCGACTATCGCGGAGCATTGCGGGGCGTGCGCGGCGCCCAGAGCATCGCCCTGGGCCCGCTCAGCGATGCCGAAACCTCGGCGCTGATCGCCGAACTGTTGGGCCCCGATCCCTCCGTCGCCCAGATCGCCGAGATCATCGCCACGCGTGCCGCCGGCAACCCCTTTTTCGCCGAGGAGATCATCCGCGAGCTCGCCGAACGCCGGGTGCTGGTGGGGGAGCGTGGCCGTTACGCGTGCACCGCCGAGGCCGACGACGCGATCGTGCCGGCCACGCTGCAGGCAACCATCGGCGCGCGCATCGACCGGCTCAGCCCGGCAGCCAAGCAGACCCTCAGCGCCGCGGCCGTCATCGGATCTCGCTTCAGCACCGAGCTGCTGATCGGCCTGGGCATCGACCCGCCGATCGAGGAGCTGATCAGCGCGGAACTCGTCGACCAGGTGCGGTTCACGGAGCCGGCCGAATACGTGTTCCGGCATCCGCTGATTCACACCGTGGCCTACGAGTCGCAATTGAAATCAGCTCGCGCCCAGATGCACCGGCGGCTCGCCGCGGTGATCGAAGCCCGGGTTCCGGAATCGGCGGACCAGTACGCCGCGCTGATCGCCGAACACCTCGAGGCCGCCGGTGAATCGCACGCCGCTTACGGCTGGCAGGTGCGTGCCGCCGCGTGGGCGACCAATCGCGACATCGCGGCCGCCCACCTCAGCTGGGAGCGAGCCCGCAAGATCGCCGACGCATTGCCCGTCGACGATCCCAACCGGGCGGCCATGCGGATTGCCCCGCGCACCATGTTGTGCGGCATCGCGTTTCGAATCCACATCGACGTTGCCGGCGCGCGTTTCGAGGAATTGCGCGAACTGTGTGCCGCCGCGGGGGACAAGGCGTCACTGTCGATCGGGATGGCGGGGTTGGTGATTGACCACCTGCAGCATGCGCGAATGCGCGAAGCATCGCAGTTGGCGACCGAGGCCATGACGCTCATCGAGTCGGTTGGCGATCCGGCCCTGACGGTCGCGTTGTCCATCGCGCTGATCTATGCCAAGAGTGAGTGCGCCGAGTGGTCGGATGCGCTGCGCTGGTCACAGCGGGTGATCGCCCTGGCCGACGGCGACCCGACGATGGGCGCTCTGATCATCGGCTGCCCCCTGGCGGTGGCCTTCGCCACCCGCGCCAACGCGCGCTATTGCCTGGGGCGTCCGGGGTGGGCAGAAGATCTCCAGCATGGTCTGGCGATGGCCCGCAGCGCCGATCCCATGTCCTATGCCACCGTGGTCGCCTACGTCTACAGCGCGGGCATCTCGACCGGTGTCCTGGCGTCCGAGGATTGCGCGCTCGGCCAGATCGAGGACGCTCTGCAAATCGCCGAGCGTTCCGGTGACGATGTCGCGCTGGCCATCGCCCGGATGACATGGGGCATCGCGCTGGTCCACCGCCGGGAAGACCCGATGCGCGACCGCGGGCAGGCGGTGCTCGCCGATGTCAGTGACATGTTCCAGCGTCGGGTGTACTTCCTGGCCGACTTGCCCTTCGTCGAGGTCTACCTGGCCCGCGAGTGGGCTCGGGGCGGGGACCTCGACGGCGCCATCGCGCACATGCGCGCCGCCGTCGAGCACCTGTTTCGGGAGGGACGGCTGTTGGGGTGGAGCACTCCGGCGACCGGGGTGTTGGTGCAGACCCTGCTGGACCGGGGGACTGAGGGCGATCTGGTCGAGGCCGCGGCGGCCATCGAACGGTTGGCGGCCGCACCCGCCGACGACGGGCTGGCCGTGCGCGAGATCCTGCTGTTGCGGCTGCGCGCGCTGCTGGCGCGGGCGCACGGCGACGACACGACGTATGCGCGGTTGCGGGATCGCTACCGCGACACGGCGAGCGCGATGGGTTTCGCCGGACATATTGCGCAGGCCGAGTCGATGCCGTGACCGGTGTGCGCCGCGGCGTTCACCGATAGCCCAGCCGCAGCAGTACCCGAGTATTGAGGGTGCGCTCGGTGCCGGTGGGAAGCGCGAAGTCCAGGCCGTCGGCCACCCGATTGATGGTGTTGAACAGGGCACAGATCTCGACCGCATCCCGGATCGCCTCGGCGCTGACACCGGCGTCGAGAACGGCCCGCACGTCGACCGGTCGCACCTGGGCGGGCGTCAGGGTCAGTTTGTCCAGCAGGCCCAAGGTGGCTCGCACCGGTTCGTCGACCGGCGCGGTGCGCCAATCGCTGACGACCGCCGCGGCCAGGTCGGGTTCCAGGGTCGCCGCCGCGACGGCCTCGTGAGTGGTGGCGCAGAACTGGCATCGGTTGCGCGCCGACACGAACGCCGCGAAGAGCTCTCGCTCACCGATCGTCCACGGCGAAGGGCCGCGCAGCAGCGCCTGCGCGAGTTGGAAGAACGGCTTGCCGAAAAACCTCGGACGGTAGTAGCGGACCTTGATGATGTCGGGGATGTCGCGGCCGCTGACAAATCGCGCCAGCGCGAAAACCGGGCGGCGGCCGGGGCGCCCGCGGGTGATGCTGGGCAGCCTCACCGCAAGGCCCGCTCGAGGGCGGACAAACCCGCATGCCGGCGCTCGTCACCGGCGCCGAGTGCGGCCGCGATGGTTATCTCGAAGATGTCGTCGTCGCAGTAGCCGGCGCCACGCAACTGTTCGATGTCGCTGTCCTGGACCCGGTAGGCGTACCGGCGCAGCTTTTGCACATATCCGCTCAGCGGCTCGGGCACGTCCTGCCCGTGGTAGACGGCCCTGCGCAGCGCCGCGTCGGTGACGGCCGGAGCCCACAGGACGGCGTGGCGCAGCCGGTCCTGCAATCGTTGATGGCGACCATGCTCGGACATCCGGAACACCTCGCAGACCTCGCAACGATCGGCCCGCCGCGCGACCGGCGCGCCTGAATCACCAGCATCCCACGATGTCGCCCTATGCTGGGAGCCTGACCAAACCGGGGAGCCGGACTGGCGGAGGGTCGGATGACGCCCGTAACAGTGTGCCGCGCTTGCGGTGTCGAATCCCTGGAGAATGCGCGGTTCTGTCACGAATGCGGCGCACCGGTCGGTGCCGCCGATACCCGTGCGGAATACAAACAAGTCACGGTGCTGTTCGCCGACGTGGCGCATTCGATGGACATCGCGGCCGCCGTCGGTCCGGAGCGACTGCGCGAGATCATGGCCGAGCTCGTCACTCGTGCATCGGCGGTTGTGCAGCGCTACGCCGGCCGGGTGGACAAGTTCACCGGCGACGGGGTCATGGCAGTGTTCGGCGCACCGGCGGCCCTGGAGGACCACGCCCTGCGCGCGTGTCTGGCCGCGCTCGACATCCAGGATGAGGTCGCGCGCCTGGCGGCGGACATCAGTCGCACCGACGGCGTCGAGCTGCGGCTGCGGATCGGCCTCAATTCCGGCGAGGTGATCACCGGCGGGATAGGTCCGACAGCGTTGGGATACACCGCGGTTGGCGAGCAGGTCGGCATGGCGCAACGGATGGAGTCGATCGCTCCGGTGGGCGGGGTGATGGTCAGCGACACCACCTCGCGGCTGGTCGAGGGTGTGGTGCTGCTCGGGGCGCCCCAGCGGGTGCAGGTCAAGGGGATGGGCACGGTCTCGGCGCGGGAGCTGCGCGGCGCGACTGCCCAACACCAAAGAACCGATACCGCCGAGTCGACACTGGTGGGGCGCGGGTGGGAAGTGGCCGCCGTGTCGACCATGCTGGATCGCGCCATCCACGGACGTGGTTCGGTGGTCGGGGTGACCGGTCCGGTAGGGATCGGAAAATCACGACTCGTCCGCGAGGCCATCGGCCTGGCGAAAAGTCGTGGGGTCACCGTGGTGCACACCTACTGTGAGTCGCACGCCGCCGACGTCCCGTTCCGGGTGATGACGCGTCTGCTGCGGGCCGTCGGCCAGGCCAGTGGGCTCGACGATGAGGCGGCGCGGGCGCGGGTTCGAGACCGAGTGCCCGATGCCCAACTGCCGGATCTGCTGCTGCTCGACGATCTGCTGGGTATCGCCGCTCCGGGTGCCGAGCTGCCCAGGATCGACCCGGACGCGCGCCGGCGCCGGTTGACCGGGCTGATCAACGCATCCCAGTTGGCGCGCACCGAACCGGTGGTTTTCGTCCTCGAGGATGTGCATTGGATTGACGAAGCCAGCGAGTCGATGCTCGCCGACTTTCTGACGGTGATGCTGCAGACCCCGTCGCTGGTCTTGTTCACTTATCGCCCCGAGTATCGCGGCGCCCTGCAGCTGGTGCCGGGTGCCCAGACGATTGCGCTGGTGCCGCTCACCGACGCGGACGTGTCGACGCTGGTCGCCGAGCTGCTCGGCCAGGACCCGTCGGTCGCAACCATCGGCCGGGTCATCTCCGAGCGGGCCGCGGGCAACCCGCTGTTCGCCGAGGAGATGACCCGCGAACTCGCCGAACGCGGCGTGCTCACCGGCGAGCGCGGCAGCTACCAATGCCGCACGGATGTGGCCGAGATTCGGGTGCCCGCAACCGTCCAAGCGGCCATCGGTGCCCGCATCGATCGGCTCAGTCCGGCCGCCAAACAGACGCTCAGTGCCGCCGCGGTAGTCGGATCCCGGTTCAGCTCCGATCTGCTGATCGGCCTGGGAATCGAACCCTGCATCGACGAGTTGCTCGATGCCGACCTCATCGACCAGGTCCGGTTCACCACGCGCGCCGAGTACGCGTTTCGGCATCCCTTGGTTCGCACCGTGGCCTACGAGGCGCAGCTCAAGGCCGACCGGGCCCAGCTACACCGCCGGCTGGCCCAAGCGCTCGAAAACGCGGACGCCGATCCGGGTGACCACCATGCCGCGCTGATTGCCGAGCACTTCGAGGCCGCAGGCGATTTGGCGGCCGCCTACCGCTGGCACATGCGCGCCGGCAAGTGGGCACTGAACCGCGACATCGCCGCGGCGCGCTTGAGTTGGGAGCGAGCCACCAGGATCTCCGATGCCTTACCCGCCGACACCCCGGACCGGTCGGTCAAGCGCATCGCGCCCCGCACCATGTTGTGCGGTTACGCGTGGCGCGTCCACGTCAACATTTCCGATGCGCACTTCGCTGAACTGCGTGAGCTGTGCCTGGCGGCCGGGGACAAGGCCTCGCTCGCCATCGCGACGGCCGGGCTGGTGATGGATCGCATCTACCAGGCCCGCATCCACGAGGGATCCCGACTGGCGTCGGAGGCAATGGGCCTCATCGAGTCGATTGGCAATCCAACCCTGACGGTGGGGCTGTCGCTGACGGCCATCGTGGCCAAGGCCGAACAGGCCCAGTGGCTCGATGTCCTGCACTGGTCGCAGCTGGTGATCGAGCTGGCCGACGGAGATCCCACCAAGGGCAACTTCATGATCGGGTCGCCGCTGGCGCTGGCGTTGACGACGCGGGCCATTGCTCGCTACTGCCTGGGCCGTCCCGGTTGGCGCGACGACGTTCACCAAGCGGTGCAGACCGCCGGCGCCACCGACCCGGTGGCCTACGCCACCGTTGTCGCGTTCGTCCACAATCCGGGAATAGCGTTCGGAGTGCTCAGCCCCGACGAAGCCGCGATACGCGAGATCGAGCAGGCGGTACAGATTGCTCAGCAGGCCGGCGATGACCTCGCGCTGAGCTCGGCCCAAATCTCGCTGGGCATCGCGCTGTTGGAGCGGGGCACCGAGCCCGGGCGTGACCGCGGGTACGGGTACCTCGCCGATACCGGGGACACGCTGATGCGCCGCGGCTACTCGCTGGGCGATCTGCCCATCGTCGAGGCCTACCTGGCGCGCGAGCGCGGTCGCCGGGGAGATCGTGACGACGCCCTACCGATGCTGCGCACGGCCGTTGACACCCTGTACCGGCAGGGACAGCTACTCAGCTGGGGGCTGCCGGCAACACATGCTCTGGTGGAGACGCTGCTCGACCGGGGCACCGAGGCTGACTGGTCGGAAGCCCAGGCCGCGATCGAGCGGGTAGCCGACGAGCCGCCGGATGGGCCCCAACCGTTGCGCGACATCTGGCTGCTGCGGATGCGGGCGGCGCTGGCGGGCGCGCGCGGTGCCGACGGCGACTATCAGCGCTTGTGTGAGAGCTACCGCGACATGGCGCGCACGCTGGACTTCTGCGGACATCTGGCGTGGGCAGAAGCGATGCGGTGACGAGCCGGGGCGGGCGCCTTGTAGTGGTGCGCGCCACGATTAACGGACGCATCGACTGGATACTGTCCTTAGACACTCACTCAGAGAGCGGAAGAAGCGCGTGGCTCCAAGTTTTCAAGACGTCATCAAGTCCAAATATCTGTTGCTGACCACGTTCACCAAGGACGGCCGCCCGAAACCTACCCCGATCTGGGGGGTGCCCGACGGAAACCGGCTACTGGTGATCACCGACGACGAGTCGTGGAAAGTCAAGCGGATCCGCAATACACCGCGGGTGACGCTCGCCCGCAGCGGTTCGCTGGGCAAGCCCAAGAGCGAGCCGGTCGAGGCGGTCGGGCGGGTGTTGCCCAAGTCGGAAACGAGGCGGGTCTACAACGCCGTGCTGAAGCGGTACTGGTACCACGCGTGGTGGTTCTACCCACATTCGATCGTGCGTGGTGGCATCGACAAGGTGCATATCGGTCTGGAGATCGAGGCCGCCTAGCCGGCCGGCCGGCCGAGCCTGCCACCATAGAAGGCGTGACCACCGTAATTGTGGTGACGTTGATCCTGCTGGGACTCGGCATCGTGACCAACGAACTGCTTCGGCTGCGCAGGTGGCTGAAAAATGCCCCACCCGAAGCAGATGGCGTCCAACCCCCGGACGGGGATGACTGAACTCGCCCCAGCGCTCCGCGGGCTAGGCGGTGAGCGCGGCGACCGTGTCCGCCAGCGTGGTGCGCGGATCCCGATAGGTCACGCCCAGCTCCAGTTCGCTCGGCGAATCATCGGAGTCCGGCATCTGCGTGTAGTACTGCATTCCCGCGGCAGTGAACGGATTGTCGAAGGGCAGATACGGGCCGGCCAGATCGAGCAATGAACCCGCGACGCGCAGCACGCTGTCGGGAATCGGAACGCTCACTATCGGCGTCTCGGCCACCTGGCCAAGCATCTTCGCCAGCTCCGGCACCGGAATTCGATGCCCGCCCACCATGTACCGGCGAGGACCGCGCCCCGGCTCCAGCAGCGCCGCGTGCACCGCGGCCACGTCGCGGACGTCGATGATCAGCCAAGCCGCGTTGCGCCCGGGAATCGTGCGGATCTCCAGCGCGGCCTTGACCCCCTCGCCGGCCTCCCCGAATTGGTTGCCGACCGGCGGGCCCAGCACCATGCCCGGATAGGTGATGTTCACCGGTGCGCCGGCATCCTGCAATCCGCGCGCATAGATTTCGACCTGCGCTTTGGACGTTCCGTAGCCGTCGGATCCCCCCACCACGGGCAGGTCCGCCGAGAGGGTTTGCAGGCCGGGGTGGAAAAGGGCGGTAAAACTCGAGACGTGCACGATCGGATCGAGTCCGAGTGCGGCGGCCTGTCCAAGCACGTTGCGAGCACCCTCCATGTTGGTGCTCAGCATGTCTTGAGTCTGGCGCTGGTCGGTCGCCACCAGTGCGGCACTGTGGACGACGGCGTCACATCCGGTGAGTGCCTCGCGCACCAGATCGCGGTCTTTGATGTCGCCGATGATGAAGTCGGACACATCGACGCCCAGCTTGGCGACCGACGACTCCAGTTTCGCGGGATTTCGGACCAGAAAGCGGACCGAATGCCCCGCATCGGCGATGGCCTTGGCGGTCCAGCCGCCAACAAACCCCGTACCACCGGTTACCAGAACGTGCATGCAGCGATTGTGCACGGCGAGTCGCCCGATCTGGCGGCGGGGGGCAATGGCCCGGCTACAGGTGGTGCGCCGCGAAGTCCGCGCCTTGGCCGGTCATCCCGTTCACGGCGTACAGCGCGTGCGCTGCCGCGTCGTTGCCGCCACTACAAACCGGGTCACCGCTGGCACATAACTCGATGGTGCGGGGTTGATACAGCGGGCCGATAGTGATCGGCGGGGCTCCGTAGTGCTGCAGGAACTGCTCGGAGGGAGTGCCGAAAAGAGTCACTGCCGCAACATGATCAGCGATGTCCGGCGCCATGGGTTTGCGCACCGCCGCCGCGGGAACCCTCGGCGGTACCGACGCGGAAGTGACGTAGCCGGCCACCGCAGCGCCCTGCGAATACCCGCCGAGCACCTCTCGGGTCGCGGGGCACTTGGCCGCCATCGACTCGATATGTGAGCTGGCGTCGCGGATGCCGTCGATCACCGTCCGCGGGAAATCGCTGCTGGAGAAGTCGCTGCTGGCGGGGTAGTCGACCGCATAGACGGCCAAGGACTTGGCGCCGATATCCGACCGCAACGCGGCCACGAAAGATCCCCCGATGCCGCCGATACCCGGCGGCTCGCCGGTGCCGCGGGCGAACAACACCTCGACATCCGGACACGGTTCGGCGGCCGCGAACGGCACCCGGATTCCCCATCCCACCAGCGCGGTTACCGCCGTTGCCGCACCGACGGCAAGCCGACGCGTCCATGTTGTGTTTCTCATGCTTATTCCAGAGTTAGGAGTTGGTGCGCTTGGCAACCGGATACCCGAGGGTGGCCAAGCGTGAAACCTGTGCCGCGGCCCGGCCCCGCAATGCTATCGAGGCCGCCCGGCATCAGGGTGTTCGTGAAGCGCCCAGTTTCGGATCGGAATCTCGATCGGTGGGCACCATCCCGCGCGGCAGCGTCAGGGCCAGATCGCTATAGGTGACGATGCCGGGGGCCGCGGCAACGACAGCCGGAATCGCGTTGATGGTGGGCATCGCGGTCATGATGTGCCCGAGCACCATGAAGTCGGCGATCGTTTCGGCCTGGAAGTAGGGCGGCGGCAGAAAGCTGACTTTGGTTGTAACCGTGGGAGTTCCGTCGACCTGGATGACCCAGCCATCCTGGTCGATCTGCCAGTCCGGCTCGAGGGTCTGTCCCTTGCGCCACCGGACATTGAGCTCGACGATGGTCCGGCCGCCCGCCACTCCCTGCCAGCTGGCGTGGACACCCGCGACACATCCCGCCGCAATGGTCCAAGAACCCAGGTCGAGGTCCGCGGTGGTCTGCGCGTGTTCGGCCACACAGCGGACCTCGTCGAGTTCGACCCCCAGCGCGTCGGCGACCAACCGGACCGCCTCGCCGAAGATGGCCGTTCCCTGGGCGGTCATCGCCTGCAGCTGCGGATGGTCGATCGGCTGGCCGAAGCCGACCGGCCGCTCGGTTGCGGGGGAGTCATAGAACGTGGTGTCGGCGGCCTCGTTGACGGTCACCTTGTCGATCCGGTTGCACACCATCGCCGACACAATGGCCAACAGTTCGGCAAACCCCGGACTGACGCCTGATCCGAAGATCGTCGAGCCGCCGTGGCGGCAGGCCGCCAGAATCCGGTCACGGCCGGCGCCCAGGTTGTGCCCGGTGATGAACGCCGCCGTCGTCACCACATTCACTCCGGCCGACAAGATGCGCACCAGTTCGTCCACGTCGATCCACATCGGGTTGTAGACCACGCAGTCCGGTTTGAGGGCCAGCAGCGCCTCGACGTCATTGCTGGCGGTGATGCCCAGCGGTGCCATGCCGCACAGTTCGCCGGCGTCGCGCCCGGCCTTCTCCTGCGACCAGGCGTAGCACCCCACCAGTTCCAGCGCGGGGTGAGTCGCGATCGCCTGCAGCGAACTCTTGCCGACGTTTCCGGTGGTCCATTGCACGACCCGATAACTGTTTGGCACTCGCTCAGCATAAGAACCGGGGCGGATCTTCGAGGGGGAATCAGTAGGCGGACTCACCGGCCAGGATCTCGGCCAGAAAAGCGTCCGGTGGCGGCCGGTCCAGCCGGTCGCGCACCCAGCGGCGCACCCGGTCGCGGGTCTGGCGTGATTCCGCGATGTCGGCCCCGATCACTACCGACGTGGCGGCCCAGTTGTGGTCCCATGCCGAGGTCTGGGTCATGGCGCGCCGTTGCGCGTCGACGAGTGCGACCGTGGCCCGGCCGCCGGCATCCAGCGCGCCGGTGCCGCTGACCTCACCGGAGCGCACTCGGACCGGCACGTCGGTGGCCGGCTGTGCTCCGATGAGGGCGGCCCGCACGACGGCGACAACGGCGGACCCGGCCGGTCCGCCGGGCTCGATCGTCCAGTCGACGGTGTCTTCGGCCGCATCGAATATTGCCGGCGGTACTCCGCCCCAGTTGATCGACGCCACGCCACGGCCGATCGACGCCGCGCCGCGCGGGCCTTGCCCGGCGCCGGCGGCCAGCGCATAGTCGTCGCGCCGTCCCGTCGGCATCGTCACCGCGACCGATGAATCATCAATTGCGGCAGAAAGTTCCGTCCAACCGGCGCCGTCCGCGCCCACCTCGTCGGCAAGGTGAGCCCCGGCCCGCACCAGTGCGCGAATGCGTGCATCACCGGTCCGGACATGTGCGGTCAGGGCGCCGGCGTGCGGCGCCAGCAGTTCGGCGACGTCCGAATCCAGGGTGTCGTCGGTGAAGAAGCCCTGTGCCCCGACCGTCAGCAGTGCGACCTCGACGTCGAGCAGCGCCCGGTCCAGCCCGGCGATGTCGTCGCGTTGACTGGCCGGCCACCAGCGCCGCAGCCAATGGCCGACGGCCAGGCGTCGCAGGCCGGCCGCGGAGCCCGGGATGAGGTCGACGCCGCGGAGGTCGACGTCACCCGCCGGGTGCCCGGCCACCGCCGAGAGCACCGCGACGTGTCCGGATTCGCCGACCACACGCCAAAGCCAGTCGGCGCGCGCCGCGTTGGTGAAGGTGATGCGGGTGGCCGCCTCCCCGCGCGGGTCATCAATGACCCAGGACAGCACCGCCCCACTGACTTCCAGCACCGCAATCAGTGGCGACGCCGGGAGTTGCTCGTCGGGGCCGGTGGCACCGGTGCTCCACAATCCTGACTCCGCCACCAGTTTCATCCGGCCACCTGCAGTTCCAGCATCGACTTGATCCGCTGCCGATGGTCGAGGCTCACCGAACGCGCGACACCGTCGAGTAGCGACCGCGCGTCGTCGACGTCTGCGCAGGGCTCCTGCCAGACATCGCGCCCGTGCAGCCGTGCCCAAAGCCGGCTCAGGTAGGGCTGGGAGTAGGCGGCCAGGTCGTCGACCACCTGACGTTGTCGTGGATGAATCGGCCCGCCGTCGGCAAGGTAGCGGCGGGCGTGCAGCACGTAGGCCTCTTTGCGCAGCCGCGACTGAATCTGCGCGGCCAATGCGTAGCGGTTGGTCATGGTTCGGTCCAAGGGGGCCAGTTCGACGGCGACTTCGATCCCGGCCACCAGGGTTGCCTGCTTGTCCTCGCCGAGCAGGCCCCACGGCGCGCAGGCCCGGTCGACTTCCTCCTCACACAGTAAGGGGATGTCTGGCAACGCATCTCGGTCCAGGGCGCGGCGGAGGGTGGCACGCACCCGATCCACCACGGTCCGGTCCAGGGGACGGTCGCTGGGGGAGCCGGCATTGACGGTGGGTGGTTGTTGTGGCGCAACCGAACTCAAGCCCAGTGCGACTATCGACCAGGGCAGCTCGCCAGATTCGACGCGCGCCAGTGCGCCGAGGTCGTATGCGGTGGTGGAGCCGGCCAGCATCGACCAGGCGCGCTGGCGTGCGATGACGGCACCGTGGTTGGGGGCGGGGCCCAGCGCCGTGCCCAGTGCGGTCCGGAACGCATCGATCGCCGCGCGGCAGGCCGAATCCGGTGCCCGCACGTCGCGCCAGCTTCGACTGAGTTGATCGGTAAGCGCGGCCACCACTTCCGGACTTGCCAGATATTCATGCAACACCTCGATCGCGGTGCGGTCGCGCCCCTGATGGATCTCGTGCAGCACCGTGGCCGGGGTTTCACGATCATCGGCCGCGGGCGGGCCCTTGGTGATGGCCAGCTCGAAGCACACCGGGAAGTACAACTCCTGGGCGTTTCCGCTGCGGATCCGCAGCTTGCGCCGCTCGGCTTTGAGCACATCGAACCATGCTGCCGCAGAGCATAATTGGACAGCGCTGCCAAGGATCGCGTCGTGCATCAACGTCGCGGTGGCCGGGTCGACGACGGGCGCTGAATACTGGGGATTCGACCGCAACCGCAGCACCAGTGGATCGATGATGCGCTTGACGGTGCGACTCAACGGACCGCCGTCATCGCTGCTGAGCAGTTCGACCCCGGGGCCGATCGCGCGCCACGCCTGATCGATCACCGCGCGGCGGGGACTGCCCACCGCTACGGTCGTCGTCAACTGTGGATCCGCGCACATGTCAACAGGATAGGGGCATTGACGCGGATACTGATATTCCCAAAGTTGGGTTCGGTAGCCGATTGTCCCCGCGAGGCTGGCGCTATGAGCAAACCCAAGATGCTGGCCATCGGCGCCGAAGTTGCGCTGATCGCAACCACCCTGTGGTACCTGGTGATGCGCGACTTCCGGATCGCACTGGCCGGGATCGGGCTTGCTCTGGCCACGGTGAGTCTCATCGGCCACGCCAGCTACGCGGCACGACGGATGCCGGGGGTCGCTCGGATGGTCGGAGTGGGTACGGTGCGCACGGTCGAGGGCGGCGAGGCCGAACCTGGCGACGGTGAGCGCCAGATCTGGATCGAAGTGGCCAGCGTGCACGGCGACACCTTCATCGGCCGACTAGTGCAGGACGACGCGGAACCAGACACGGCGACATTGCGCCCCGGACTGGTGGTGTTGGTGGCGTTTGATCCCGCTGACCGCCAACAGCTTTCGCTGCCCGATGACGTATTGGCCGTTCGCGCCAGGGGTCTGGCCATCGGTTGACCATCAGCGTGCCCCGTCGACGGCGAAACTGACCACCGCACCCCAATACAACGGGCTGGCGCTGGCCTCGCCGTCGCGCCAGCGTCGCATTTGGGCGCGCTGCCAGCGATTTACGGCGCACCCGGCTTCGTCGGCCTCGTGGGCCGAGTCGATCGCGGCGACGATCTCGGTCATTGGGTCGGTGATCGGGTCTGCCGGATCGCCGTCCTCGGCGACGAACTGCCGATAAGCCGCGGTGGTGGGAAGCGACCACAGGGTGGCGGTCACCAGCTGCGCCCCGCCCAGGATGGTTGCCGCCACCAGTCCGGTTGCCTCATCGAATTGGTAGTCGCCGCCGGAGGCACAGGCCAGCAGCGCCACCCGCGGTGGCATCGACATCCGCAGCGCCATCAGATCCGAGGCGGTCAGCGGCCGGTGGTCGCCGATCGCGGGGGCATCCCCGGGTATTGCGGCACCACACGCCAGATGCAGCGCCGCATGGTCGGCATGTCCACCCTCGCTATCGGCCGAACTGGCATGCCCGACGTACAAGAGCCGACTTGGTTGTTGCATCAGCAATTTCGACAGCCAGTCCCGGTCGGCATCCCTGCAGCGGAACAGCTCACTGGGCGAGTCGACCGCCGGCAACACGGGGCGCCGTCGCATCAGTTCGGCAAAATGCCTGGCGAGCGGGGTTTCCTCCGACGGCCTGCCCAGCACCGATCCCAGTGCCGAGTCGGGCCGCTGGCCGGGCACGCGCGGGTCGAGTAGGAGTATCGGCGGGCCGTCTTTGCGGGCGGCCCATCGGGCCGGCACGCGCGCGGAGTGCACGATGTTCTGGGGCACCGCCAGAAGGATGTCGACCAACTCCATCAGCCGGTAGCCATCGGTGTATTCGGTGATGTCGGCAAGCTGCCAAGGGATCCGGGCGGCCGCTCGGCCGCTGGCGGTGATCGCCTCCTGGCGAGCCCGCACCAACTCTTCCCGGGTGGGCCCCGCGGTCGGCAGCGCCAGCAGCCCCCAGGGCACCCGCGCCAGCCGGGCGCTGGGCGAGATGAACAGCACCGGCCGCGGCGATGCCGCGCACTCGGTCAGCAGTTGCCATCCGGGCGTGCCGATCAGCAGTACCCCCAGGATGAACGCGACCGTCAGTTCGCTGTCCCGCGTTGCGAATGGGCCCCGGCAAAGTGCGCGTTCGATGGCCTCGCGCCGGTCCTCGTTGCCGTGGGGCTCGGGTAGTGCGTCGGTCAGTTCGGCCAAGGCCGCCAGCAGGATCGGCTCGTCCACCACCCAGTTGACGGTTCTGGATGGTTGGCCGACCACGCGCAGACTCGCGTAGGTGGTGATCCCGACATCGGCGTAACGCAGCACCAGAGTGGGGCGGTCCGAGTCGTTCATGGCCAGGTGGACCAGACGGGCTCGGCGGACGTGACGGCACGACCGTAGCGTTGCAGCGCCAGCGCGCGATAGTGGCTCAGGATCGGCGGGGCGTCCGGTTGCATCTGCAAGGGCGGCAAGGGGCCCAGGCGTGTCAACGAGTTCACCCCCTGCCGTGACGTCCCTGCTGCGGCGGCGGCCGGTTCGTCGGTGTCGACGAACGCCGGCGCGGTGGCGGTCGATGCCCACTCGCCCATGGCTTCGCGTGGCGGCGCGGGGCTAAAAGTTCCTCGGGCGCTGTGGTATTCGACCAGTTCACTGATCAGCTCGGTATTTTCCCACTCCCAGGCGACGGCGAACGCGCCGGCCAGAATCGGGGCCGAGACATGGCTTGCCCAGCGTGATCTCGCGTCAGCGTCAGCGATCGAATAGCGAACCGAGTCGACGGCGAGCGCCGCGGGAACCTTGAGTTCGGCGGCCTGTTCCAGCTTGCTCATCGCGCGCCAGTACCCCTCGGTGCCGATCTCACCGTGCAGCAGGCCGATTGACTCGGCTTGGCGGGCTTCGGTCTGCTGCAGTGTCTCCTCCGGATCGCCTGAGCCGTCGAACCCCAAGTCCGCCAGCGCGTCTGCCCGCCACACCGTGCCCAGATGACTGTCGAGTTGGGCGTACTGAAGCCAGCTGCTGCGAGGCGATGAGTCGAGCAGTTCCCGCGCCTGCGCGATCATCTCCACGGCTTGCGCGAAGCGGCCCCAAAAGATGGCTATCCAGCTGCGTTGTAGCAGAATGCGGTGCAGGTACAGGGGCCTTCCCAGGTGACGCCAATGCTTTTCGGCGTTCGCCCAGCATTGGTCGGCGGCCTCGAGCGCACCGCTGGCCAGTCGGGTAAGGCCAAGGTAGAGCCAGCAGCGGGCGACATCGTGTGCGCGCGCGTAGCGGGAGATGATCGGCTGCGCTTCAGAGACCAGCTGCTCGGTGGCCGCGTGGTCGCCGACCAGCCAGTGCGCCGCCGCTCGTTCTAATTGTGTTCTGGCGAAGGCCAATTCCCATCCCCTGGCCTGCGCGCGGGCCCCGGCGCGTCGCAGCCACGGTTCCGCCTCCGACAATCGTCCTGTCTCGCCGCAGAACCTGCCGTATGCGGTGGCCCCGTACACCCAAAGGTGATCGGAGTACTCGGCGTCGGAACCGGTGTCCGGCCGGTTCAGCGCTTCGAGTACGGATTCCCAATTCGGCACCGCGTGGGTGTGTAGATCGTCGTCGCACAACGCGCTTGCGCACAGAATCCGGGCGTGGGTGAGCAGGAGCCGGTGCTCACCGGCGAGGTCGGGGAACTCCGCGCCGGCTGAGTCGGCCAGCGCGGTGAGTTGCTGCGCGGCGCCTTCGTGATCGCCCTCGGCCGCGCACAGGCCGATCTGCAGCAGGGCGGCGCGCCGGGAATAGCGGCAGATGAGGTGCCTGACTTCGGTGTCCGACAGCTGTATCTGGGCGGCCGCCTCCGGCAGGGTGCCGTCGAGAATCTTCGAGTAGCTGGCCAAGCAGTCACGAATGCGCCGGACGCACTCGCGCACGCCCTCGGTCGCGCCGCGGGCCAGGTAGATCTCGCCCAGCTGCGCGAATGCCTGCAGTGCGAGGTCATCGCGATCGGCTTGTTCGATTTGCGGCAGCAGCGAGATCAGCAGCTCCCGGGCCGCGTCCTCGTCCGCGGCCAACGCCAGGCGCCGGGCGTGTTCGAGATCGCCGGAGATCGACACGGCTGCATCATAAGTCCGTTTTGACCGCGACAGACCGGACCGGTGGACAAGGGATGCTTGCCCACCGGCCGGCGCCCCCTGCATCAGCCGCACGTCACCTTGATGCTGAAGTCCTTGGTGATCATTCCGGCCATCGGGTTCTTCATGTCGGCACCTTGCGCCTGGCCGGTGATGGTGTAGGTCTTGCCCTCCACCGCAACCTTGGCCGAGCCGACCTTGGCGCCCATGTTGTCGGTGACAGACAATGCGTTGCCGTCCACCACAAGCGCCAGCGACTCGACTCGCGGAGTGGCCTCATCGGTCATCACCACCGCCAGTGCCTGCTGGCCGCCGGCGGAGCCACTACCGATGTCGATCTTGCCGCCCTGCTTGACGCAGGTCACCGAGGCGGGGTCCAGGCCAGGAAGATTCGTGCCGCCCACCTGGACCTGCGTTCCGCCACCGCCGGTGGAGACACTTGATGCCGGGCTGGCTGAGTGGCCGCCGCTGGAGCAGCCCACCAGCGCCGATGCGCAGCCAATGGTTCCAATCGCAGCCGCGATAACACGTTTCACTGGATTTCCTTCCATCATGCGCCGCCCTGGTGGCGCCGTCATGGGAGTAAGTACAGAACGCCCGGGTTGCTACCGATCCCAACTATTTGGCTCGACCGCCGTGGTGGTGGAGTGTGTGACTGTGATTGAGATTCAGACCGTAGACGCCGTCCAAGTGCTCACCCTCTCGTCCGGGCGGGTCAACGCCCTCGATGTCGAGCTGCTGACCGAGTTGACCGATGCGCTGCGCGAACTGGGCTCCTCACCCGGTGGCGCGCTGGTGCTCACCGGCGCCGGACGAGTGTTCTCTGCCGGGGTCGATCTGAACCGGGTGGTGCAGGGCGGGACCAGCTATACGGATCGGCTGATTCCGGCGTTATCGGACGCGTTTGACGCGATGTTCGGCTACCCGGGCCCTACCGTGGCCGCGATCAACGGTGCCGCCATCGCGGGCGGGTGTGTGCTGGCATGCGCCTGCGACCGCCGACTGATCGGCGCCAAAGCCGCGATCGGTGCCTCTGAGGTGCTTGTCGGGGTGGCGTTTCCGGTGGTCGCGCTGGAGGTCATGCGCTACGCGTGCGGCGATCGCGCCGAGGAGGTGCTGCTCGGTGGTCGCAGCTATCGGGGAATCGAGGCCGTCTCCCGCGGACTTGCCCATGAGGTGGTCGCCGAGGATCTTCTGGGTGTCGCCACGGCGCAGGCGTCGGAGCTTGGCGATATCCCGGCCGACGCCTACCGCCACACCAAGGCACAGCTGCGGGCTCCGGCTCAGGCACGGATGCGCGACGGTGGCGATATCGACCGTGAAGTCCGTCAGATCTGGGGTTCGGCGCAGGCCCAGCAGCGCATCGCCGGCTATCTGGAGCGGCTGCGGCGGCGCTGACCGATAGCGCGGATGCGGCAGGGGGGAGGAACTATTCCTCGACCGTCACCCCACGCCGGACGCGCCGGCGCCGGTGTGAGGTCTTGCCGGTCGGGCGACGATTTCGCAGCCCACCGTGAGCGGTCGCATCCTCGCCCTGCGCCTCGGGTTCTGCGGTCTCTTCGGCCGCTTCGGCCGCTTCGGCCGCTTCGGCTACTTCAGCCTCTTCGGTCGGTTCGGCCTCTTCGGACTCAACAGACTCTTCGCCGTCGGACGCCTCGTCGGCTTCCTCGGCCTCGTCGGCCTCGTCGGCCTCGTCGGCCTCGTCGACGTCTTCGGCTTCGGCGTCTTCGGCCTCGTCAGTCTCGTCGACGTCATCGCCTTCGCCGCCCTTCTTGCGGCGGCGGCGCTGCTTGGGTTCTTTCACCTTGATCGGTTTGGGCGGTGGCGGCGGCAATTCCGCGACAAACGACAGGTAGAACGCGAAGAAGCCGAGTACTGCAATGGCGGCAGCGGCCCCGTAGATCCCGAACAGCCATTGCCCCACCGAGTCCAGGCTGAGCCAGATCTCGCTGATGGCGGTCCCGATAATCAGCACCCCGGCCAGCACGTGCGCCACGATCGACCAGGTCCGAATCGATAGCGCCAGCGCAGGGGTGCCAAGTTCCGGCTTGCGGGTACGCAGCAGGGTGAACACCACCGGCAGCGCGGCCAGGCCGAACAGGGCGCCCGCGGTGATCCGGAGCCCGGTCCCCAGCGAGTGGGCGGTATCGCCCATCAATTCGGGCCAACGGGGCAGAACGAAGAAGAAGTAGAGGACGCCTGCGCCGATCGAAAACGACGCGTGCCACAGCATGGCAACCTTGCGCCCCATACCCCTCCTCGTACTGTGAGCCGGAGCCAGTCAAGCTGACCAGCCCACACTGTCCGCCCGCGCCTCGGCGCGGGCGCGACCATTGCGGAGGATGCGGGATTTGAACCCGCGAGGGCTATTAACCCAACCCGCGTTCCAGGCGAGCGCCATAGGCCACTAGGCGAATCCTCCGCCGATATGGTAGCCGCTGTCTCGGCGCCCGTGTTCCGCGGCCGCCGACGAATGTCTCCGCGGAGGTATTAGACTCGCGGCAGGACCCCGCGCGGCGTCTATCCTGTGAACTCCCCCAGGGCCGGAAGGCAGCAAGGGTCAATGGGCTCTGTCGGGTGCGCGGGGTCCCCCTTTGTCCGGGGCGGCCCACCAGGTGCCAACCAGCAAGAACTGGCCTGCAACCGCTCAAGACCTGCATGTTTGATCCACGGTTTTCGACGGTGAAAGGGCCGCATGGTCTCGTTCGATTCGCTCAGCCCTGAAGAGCTAGCCGCTTTGCATGTCCGCCACGAGCAGGACTACGCAAACCTGCGCGGTAAAGGCCTGTCCCTGGATCTCACCCGAGGCAAGCCGTCTTCTGAGCAGCTGGACCTGTCCAATCAACTGCTGAGCCTGCCCGGTGGCCAGGACTACCGCGACCCCGAGGGCCTCGACACCCGCAACTATGGCGGCCTGCATGGCCTGCCGGCGCTGCGCGCCATCTTCGGCGAGTTGCTCGGCATCCCGGTCCAGAACTTGATCGCGGGCAACAACTCCAGCCTGGAGCTGATGCACGACGTGACCGCGTTCTCGATGCTCTATGGCGGGGTCGACTCGCCCCGGCCTTGGGTAAAGGAGCCGGACGGCATCAAGTTCCTGTGCCCCGTTCCCGGCTATGACCGCCATTTCGCCATCACCGAAACGATGGGCGTGGAGATGATCCCCGTCCCGATGCTCGAGGACGGCCCCGACGTCGATCTGATCGAGGAACTGGTCGCCGTCGACCCCACGATCAAGGGCATGTGGACCGTACCGGTGTTCGGCAACCCCACCGGTGTCACGTATTCCTGGGAAACGGTGCGCCGGCTGGTGCAGATGCAGACGGCGGCACCGGACTTCCGCTTGTTCTGGGACAACGCCTACATGGTGCACACCCTCACGCCGGACTTCATCCGGCAGGTTGACGTGCTGGGGCTGGCGGCCAAGGCCGGCAATCCGCACCGGCCCTACGTTTTCGCATCCACGTCGAAGATCACCTTCGCCGGCGGCGGCGTCAGCTTCTTCGGCGGGTCGTTGGGCAACATCGCGTGGTATCTGCAGTACGCCGGAAAGAAGTCGATCGGTCCGGACAAGGTCAACCAGCTGCGGCACCTGCGGTTTTTCGGAGACGCCGACGGCGTACGCCTGCATATGCGCCGCCACCAGCAGATATTGGCGCCCAAGTTTGCGGTGGCGCTCGAGATCCTCGATCAGCGGCTCAGCGATTCCAAGATCGCGTCGTGGACCGAGCCCAAGGGCGGGTATTTCATCAGCCTCGATGTGATGCCGGGGACCGCGCGCCGCACCGTGGCGTTGGCCAAGGACGCCGGGATTGCCGTGACCGAGGCGGGCGCGTCGTTCCCGTATCGCAAGGATCCCGAGGACAAGAACATCCGGATCGCGCCGTCTTTCCCGTCGCTGCCCGATCTGAGCGACGCGGTCGATGGTCTGGCGACCTGTGCCTTGCTCGCCGGCACCGAGGCCTTGCTGGCCCGCCCGTAGTTCCCGCTCGGACCAGTGGATTCCGCAATAGTCCGCCAGCCTGAGTAGCCTGCTGACCGTGGCTCTCTACCGCAAATATCGTCCGGCGACCTTCGCGGAGGTGGTGGGGCAGGAGCATGTCACCGAACCGCTGTCGATCGCCCTGGAGGCCGGCCGGATCAACCATGCGTACCTGTTCTCCGGGCCGCGCGGCTGCGGCAAGACGTCGTCGGCGCGCATCCTGGCGCGGTCCTTGAACTGCGCGCAGGGCCCCACGGCCACGCCGTGTGGAACCTGCGAGTCCTGCCAGGCCTTGGCGCCCAGCGCGCCCGGCAGCATCGACGTGGTCGAACTCGACGCGGCCAGTCACGGCGGTGTGGACGACACCCGGGAATTGCGGGATCGCGCGTTCTACGCGCCCGCGCAGTCGCGGTACCGCGTGTTCATCATCGACGAGGCGCACATGGTGACCACCGCCGGTTTCAACGCGCTGCTCAAGATCGTCGAAGAGCCCCCCGAACACCTCATCTTCATCTTCGCCACCACGGAACCGGAGAAGGTGCTGCCCACCATCCGGTCGCGCACCCACCACTACCCGTTCCGCCTGCTGCCGCCGCGCACCATGCGAGGTCTGATCGAGCGGATTTGTGAGCAGGAGGGCGTGGTCGTTGACGAGGCGGTGTATCCGCTGGTGACTCGCGCCGGCGGTGGTTCCCCGCGTGACACGCTTTCGGTGCTGGACCAGCTGGTGGCCGGGGCGCAGAGCAACCATGTGACCTACCAGCGAGCGCTGGGACTGCTGGGGGCCACCGACGTCGCGCTGATCGATGACGCCGTGGATGCGCTTGGCGCCGGGGATGCCGCGGCGCTGTTCGGGGCGGTCGAATCGGTGATCGACGCCGGGCACGATCCTCGTCGTTTCGCCACCGACCTGCTGGAGCGATTCCGCGATCTCATCGTGCTCCAAGCGGTTCCCGACGCCGTGTCTCGTGGGGTTGTGGACGGCCCCGAAGATGTGCTGGATCGGATGCGGGAGCAGGCGGCGCACCTCGGGTCGGCGACGCTGACTCGCTACGCCGAGGTCGTACAGGCCGGGCTGGGCGAGATGCGCGGCGCGACGGCACCCCGGCTGCTGCTGGAGGTGGTGTGTGCCCGGCTGCTGCTGCCCTCGGCCAGCGACGCCGAATCGGCGCTGTTGCAGCGCATCGAGCGGATCGAGACCCGGCTAGCCATGTCGATACCGGCCGGCGCGGGAGCCACCTCGGCCCCAGCGCCGGAAGCGCCCGCCGCGCCGCGGGCGACGACCTCCGCCCGAGCGGAGGCCAAAGAAATGGTCAGGCAAAGCATGCGCCGGCCGGCACCGCCAGAGCCCAAGTCCGCGCCAGAGCCGCCGCCGGCTCCCGAACCCCGATCGGCTCCCGAACCCCGGCGGGCGCCCGAACCCCGGCCGGCTCCGGTTCCCGAACCGGTCGCGGCTCCCGGGGAGCTCAATGCCGCCGCGGTTCGCAGCATGTGGCCGACCGTGCGCGAGAAGGTGCGCCAGCGCAGCCGCACCACCGAGGTGATGCTCGCCGCTGCCACCGTTCGTGCGCTCGAAGACAACACGCTGGTGCTGACCCACGACTCGGCGCCGCTGGCCCGGCGGCTGTCCGAGCAGCGCAACGCCGACGTCATCGCCGAGGCGCTCAGAGATGCGTTGGGAGTCAACTGGCGGGTGCGCTGCGAGGTGGGCGCCGCGGAGCCCGCCGCAACCCCGACGCCGGCCAAGGCCGCGGCCCCGGCGGCGGATCCCGTTGCCGTCGATTCGGCCCGGCGTGAGGAAGAGGAAAGCCTGCTGGCCGAAGCCGGCCGCAGCGACCCGTCAGAGCCGCGCCGCGACCCCGAGGAAGTGGCGCTCGAACTGCTGCGCAATGAGTTGGGTGCCCGTCGCATCGACAACGCCTGACCGCGTGGTGTCGCGACCGGTGGGCACGCTGATGCCTATTTCCGGCGGCGACGAAGCAGCAGCAGGCCTACCAGGATGCCCACCACAAACATGGCGCTCAGCAGCAGCCACATGGGCGACTCGACGGTGACCCACAGCAAGTGCATTCGCGAGCGCTCGCGGTTCTGGGCGATGAAGATCGTCGTCAACGCGATGAGGATCAGCGCGCCCCAGTGTCGTACCGCAAACCTTCCGGCTCGGCGCCCAATCGAACTTGCAGCGGTATCGTCCGGCGACATGGCGATCTCCTCCTAGGCTGTCCACCACGGCCGCAGTGGCAGGTCATCTTCGCCCCAGGTGTCGACGTTGGCGGCGAGCACGTGATGCAGCTGCAGGTTGTTGCGCTCAAATGCCACTCGCGAGGCCGCCATGTACAGGCCCCATACCTTGGCGATGGGCAGTCCGACTTCGGCTACCGCCGCGTCCCAGTGCTCGACGAGGTTGTGGCACCAGTCGCGCAGCGTCAACGCGTAGTGCTGCCGCAGGTTCTCCTCGTGCAGCACCTCGAAGCCGACTTCCTGGATCTCGGTGATGATGCGTCCGGAGCCGGTCAGCTCCCCGTCCGGGAAGACGTAGCGGTCGGTGAACCCGCCGGCAAAGGACGTCGACTTGTTGTCGTGGCGGGTGATGCAGTGGTTGAGTAGCAGGCCGCCGGTGCGCAACTTGGACTTGAGGAAGCCGAAATAGGCGGGATAGTTCCGCACGCCGATGTGCTCGGTCATGCCGATCGACGAGACGGCATCAAACCCGGTCTCCACCACGTCCCGGTAGTCGCAGTGGCGCACCTCGGCCAGCTGCGCCAACCCCTCGTCGGAGATCTTCTGTTGTGCCCACGTGGCCTGCTCGGCCGACAGCGTGGCGCCGATGACCCGGACCCCGTGGCGCGCGGCGTAGCGCACCATCCCGCCCCAGCCGCACCCGACGTCGAGTAGGCGATCGCCCGGCTGCAGCCGCAGCTTCTCGAAGACCAACCGGTACTTGTTCTCCTGAGCCTCTTCCAGGGTTGCCTTTTCATTCGGATAGACCGCGCAGGTATAGGTCATCGACGGCCCGAGCACCCACTCGTAGAAGGTGTTCGAGACGTCGTAGTGGTGGTGGATGGCCTCGGCGTCACGGGTTTTGCTGTGCAGGACACCCTCGGCCATCCGGCGCCACCGCGGCGGCGTCTCCTGCGGCGGCGGCGCGATCGGCAACAGATGCTCCACCCCGATCGAGCGCACCACGTTGGCCAGCACCCGCGCTGACGGCCGTTTGAACTCGACCCGGTCGGTCAACGCTTTGAGCAGCTCATACGGATCGCCGGGATGCACACCGTGGGGCTGTAGGTCCCCCGATACGTAGGCCCGGGCGAGGCCGAGTTCCCCCGGCGCCGTCGCCAGGTAGGTGGTGCCGCGGGGGGAGGTGAGCTCCAACCCCATTTCCGCGTCGTTGCAACCGGCGGTGCTGCCGTCATACGCGCTGAACTTCAGTGGCTGGCCGCCGGTCGCGGTGAAGATCGCCAGGACCTCGGCAATACTCAGTCTGCCGCCGTTGGCATTCGGGGGCTGGTTGGCTTCTTTCGTTGCAGTCATCGTCGTTGCACCGCCTTTGCGTAGAGATCGAGCAGACGCGAATCTGGATCGTAGGTTTTTTTCACCGTTTTGTACGACTCCCCGCCGTACAACTCATCGAACTCTTCTCGGGTGTAGTAACTGTCGGAGTAGAGCGACTTGTGTCCGTTGAGCTCGCTCACCTTTGTCTCTATCTCCCGGTTGGTTGCCCCCTCGGTGGCGCCGGCCGGCACCGAGGACCAGAAGCCGATATTGACGTAGCTGTGGTCCGGCCGGATCGGATACAGCGGCCAGCCGTCATTGTCACGAAGCCGTAAGGGGCACAGCCAAATCGGTGCGATGGGTACCGTTTCCAAAAACCATGTCACGAAGTCCTGGGTGCGCTCGATGGGAACCTCGACATCCTGCACCACTCGCTCTCGCGGGGGGCGCCCGTGGCGCTTCTCGATCCTGTCGGCGATTCCAAAGCGCTGGTCGAGTTCCACCAGCTTCCAGTAGGCGCTGCTGCGCCGGTACCGCCGCGGCCACCAGCGCCGCAGCGTCGGGTTCTGCGCGCCGAACGCACGCGAGCACCAGAACCAGTCGGTGTCCCAGCGCCAGAAGTAGTCGTGGATGGTCAGGCGGTCCGCTTTGACGCCGCTCTCGTGCTGGATCGACCGGTAGTAGATGTCTTTTCCGGTGTAATCGCTGACCGGGCCCGGCGTTGCGGTCCGCACACCGACACACAGGTAGCTTTCGTCGGCGCTGAAGACCACGCCGTCCAGGTAGTCCACCGCCATCCCGTCCAGGCCCCCGGTATCGACAATGCGCTCCATCGCCGCGACCAGTGCCCGCAAGGTGTCGAATCGGATGTGCTGCAACGCCACAAAGGGCTTGACCGGCTCCAGCAGGATCTTGAGCCGAGTCGAATAGCCCAGCGTGCCATAGGAATTAGGGAAGGCTCGATACAGATCGGCGTGCCGGTCAGCCGATACCGTCAGCAATTCGCCCGCGCCGGTGAGGATGTCCATTTCGAGCACCGACTCGTGCGGCAGGCCATTGCGAAACGATGCCGACTCGATACCCAAGCCGGTGACCGCGCCGCCGAGCGTAATGGTCTTCAACTGCGGAACCACCAGTGGCGACAGACCGTGCGGCAGCGTGGCTGCGACCAGGTCCTCATATGTGCACATGCCGGCCACGTCGGCGGTGCGGGCGTCGGGATCGATGCTGATGACACCGGTCAACCCGGAGGTGTCCAGACCCCGAACATCGCGTTTGGCGCGGGCGCGGAACAGGTTTGAAGTGGGTTTGGCCAACCGGACCGTTGCGGTCGTGGGAATGGATCGATAGCTAGCCAGCAATCGCTCTACGCCCGATGTGTGGGCGGACAGTCCAGATCCAGTACCAGGCACCACATATATCGTAGTCATCGACCACAGCCCCTGCATCCGTGTGTGGGCTGCACCGCGATTCATGACAGAGGAGTTGCGCCTGATGGGACAGGTGAGCGCAGCCAGCACGATCTTGATCAATGCTGAGCCTGCGGCCGCTCTTGCCGCAGTGGCCGATTATCAGAACGTTCGTCCGAAAATTCTTTCCCCGCAATACAGCGAGTACCAGGTGCTCGAAGGGGGTCAGGGACAGGGCACCGTCGCAAAGTGGCGACTGCAGGCGACCAAGTCGCGCGTCCGTGACGTGCAGGTCGGCGTGGATGTCGCAGGCCACACGGTGATCGAAAAGGATGCGAACTCATCCATGATCATCAACTGGACGGTGGCTCCGGCGGGGCCGGGCTGCAGCGTGACCGTCAAGACCACCTGGAACGGCGCCGGCGGGGTCAAGGGCTTCTTCGAGAAGACGTTTGCCCCGCTGGGTTTGAAGAAGATCCAGGGTGAAGTGCTGGCCAACCTCAAGTCCGAGCTGGAAAGCTAGCGCGCCTGGCCCTGGCTGGCCAGAAAGCCCGCGACCCCGCGGACCAGCGCGTTGGCGTACTTCTGCCGCCCTTCGGGGGACTCCATCAGCGCCGAGTCCGCGGGGTTCTTCATGTTGCCCAGCTCGACCAGGATCGACGGGTACTGGGCCAGGTTCAGCCCCGCTAGATCCGAACGCCCGTACAAGCCGTCCTGCCCGATGTAGTTGGCCGGCGGAATACCCGAGGCCCGCAACTGGTCGCGCATGACCCGCGCGAACTGCACCGAGGGACCGGCCTGTGCCGCGTTCAGCGGCGGGGACGAGTAGTTGACGTGAAAGCCGCGGCCGGTGGCCGGGCCGCCGTCGCCGTGCAGGCTGACGACCGCGTTGGGATGTAACGCGTTGGCTGTGTTGGCGCGTTCGTCGATGCACGGACCCAGCGCGTTGTCGTTGCCGCGGGAGAGCGCCGTTCGTACGCCCAGCGCGTTCAGCGCGGCGCGCAGTCGCAGGGCGGTGTCCCAGGTGAACGTGTGCTCCGGGTAACCGCTGTTGCTCGATGTCCCGCTGGCCTGGCAGTCCTTGGTGCCGCCCCGGCCGGTGGGGACCTGACGCCCGATCGATGCGTCGTTGGCGCCGTTGTGCCCAGGGTCGATGAAAACGACCATGCCGGCGATGTTGGAAGGGGCTGCGGCCGCCGTTGGGAGCAGGGGTGTCAACGCCGCTACGAGCGTCCCGATGACCATGGCGATCCCGACACGCGGGCTGACTCCTACGTCCACTGCGCAACGGTAACGCCGCGCCGTCTAGGCTGGTTGTTTCAAATCGCCATACAACCGCAGGCGAAACCAACTCGAGACCAAGATGCTAGGGGACTGTCATGCAACCCGGCGGCGACATGTCGGCACTGCTCGCTCAAGCACAGCAGATGCAGCAGAAGCTACTGGAAGCCCAGCAACAGCTGGCCAATTCCGAGGTACACGGTCAAGCCGGTGGCGGCTTGGTCCAGGTCGCTGTCAGGGGCAGCGGCGAACTGGTCGGGGTCACGATCGACCCCAAGGTGGTCGACCGTGACGACATAGAGACGCTGCAGGACCTGATCGTTGGTGCCATGCGCGATGCGTCTCAGCAGGTGACCAAGATGGCGCAGGAGCGCCTGGGTGCGCTGGCCGGCGCGATGCGCCCGCCCGGTGCGCCCGGTGCCCCAGGAGCGCCAGGAGCGCCGGGAATGCCGCCACGGCCGGGTGCGCCGGGAATGCCAGGTATGCCGGGCGCCCCGGGCGCACCGGGTATGCCAGGCATGCCGGGTGCCCCGGGGGTCTGACCGGCCCCGGCATGTTCGAGGGACCCGTTCAGGATCTGATCGACGAGCTCGGCAAGCTGCCGGGCATCGGCCCCAAGAGTGCCCAGCGCATCGCGTTTCACCTCTTGTCGGTTGAGCCGCCGGACATCGACCGGCTGACCGCCGTGCTGGCCAAGGTCCGGGACGGGGTGCGCTTCTGCGCCGTGTGCGGGAACGTCTCGGATGACGAGCGTTGCCGCATTTGCGCGGACCCGCGCCGGGACGGGTCCCTGGTCTGCGTCGTCGAAGAGCCCAAAGATATCCAGGCCGTCGAGCGAACCCGCGAATACCGCGGTCGCTATCACGTGCTGGGCGGGGCGCTCGATCCGCTTTCCGGGATCGGTCCCGAGCAGCTGCGAATCCGCGAGTTGCTGACTCGCATCGGTGATCGGGTCGACGGCGTCGATATCACCGAGGTGATCATCGCCACCGACCCCAATACCGAGGGCGAGGCGACGGCCACCTACCTGGTGCGGATGCTGCGCGACATCCCCGGCCTGACCGTCACCCGGATCGCGTCGGGGCTGCCGATGGGTGGTGACCTGGAGTTCGCCGACGAACTCACCCTGGGCCGCGCGCTGACCGGCCGCCGCGCGATGGTCTGAGTTCGGCGGGCGGCGCTAGCGCGCCGACAACCGCTCTCGGCGCAACAATTCCACTTCCGGTAGCTCCAGCGGCGCCAGCGCTCCGACCACCTTGCTCAGCAGCAGGTCGGCCAGCTCGGGGTTGCGGGCCAGACACGGCCCGTGCATGTAGGTCGCGACCACGCTGCCCTGGACGACGCCGTCAAAGCCATCGCCCGCCCGGTTGCCCGCACCCTTGACCACCGCACCCAACGGCGATGCCGCTGGGCCCAGAACGGTACCTCCGCGGTGATTTTCGAAACCCGTGAGCCGCTGGGTCAACCCGGGCAGCAATGGCTTGCTGATCAGCTCACCGATGGTGCGGGTCGATTGCGGAGAGGTGGTCGCATCGAGCAGGCCGACACCGTCGACACGTTCGCCCGATGAGGTTTCATACCAATGCCCGAGTACCTGGACAGCCGCACAGATCGCCAGCACGGGTGCGCCCCGGCCGGCCGCGCGCTGCAGTCCCGGGTGCTGCAGCAGGTGCCGGGTGGCCAATCGCTGCGCGTAATCTTCCGCGCCGCCGAGCGTGTACAGGTCCAAGGAATCCGGTACCGGGTCGGAAAGGGTGATCTCGACGATCTCGGCGGGGATGGCCCGCAGGCGTAGCCGTTGGCGCAGCACGACGGCGTTGCCGCCGTCACCGTAGGTACCCATCACGTCGGGCAACACCAGGCCGATCCGGACCACAGAGTCAGCCATTGCGCGTCAACCTCCGCTGCAGCTGGAGGAACGCGGTGTAGTTGGCGACCACCTCCACCGGTCCCGGCGGGCAAGACTCGATGGCCGCCACTGTGTCGTGCACCAGGGTGTGCTGCACGCCCGCGTAGCCCAGGCGCACCGCCAGGTCGGTGCCGCGCTCACCGGCGGCCACCACCGGGGTCGTTTTGAACACCTCGGCGAAATGTTCGAAGCGCACATCCCACAGCCAGGACAGATCCTCGCCGTCGGGCACTTGTCCGTTGACGGAGATGACCACTCCGGCGGCACGTTCGTCCACCATCGACAGCGCTTCCTGCCAGCCGGCCGGGTTCTTGGCCAGCAGGATCCGTGCTTGGTGGCGGCCGAGAGCGAAGCTGCGGTAACGGCCGGCGACCTCGTCGACCTCGGCGACCGCGGCCACTGCCAACGCCGGATCCGCGCCCAACGCGACGGCGGCCGCGACCGCTTGGGTGGCGTTTCCCCGG